>SMVQ01000019.1 GCA_004357655.1 Planctomycetota bacterium | reverse complement strand
GCTCATCTCCGGCTGGAGGTCGTACGTCGCGACCTTCGGGCTCGGGAGGAGGATGCGCTCCTCGCCCGGTAGCGGCTGCTCCTTGCCGCCCGAGAAGAAGAACGTGACGTGCGCGTACTTCTCGGTCTCGGCGATACGCTTCTGGGTGAGACCCGCGCGGCTGACGAGCTCGGGGAAGGTGTTCGGGAGCTCGACCGGCGCGAACGCGATGGCGAACGGGAAGTCCTCCCTGTAGCGCGTCATGGTCACGATCTCGGGCCGCACTTCGGTCCCGCGGTCGAACGCTTCGAACTCCGCGAGCCCTAGCGCCCGGCAGATCTGGCGCATGCGGTCCGACCGGAAGTTGAAGCAGAGGAGACCGTCGCCGGCCTCGATCCGGCTGGAGCCTTGCGCGCCGACCACCGTCGGCTCGACGAACTCGTCCGACACGTCGGTCTCGTACGAGCGCTGGATCGCTTCCGCCGCGGTCCGCGCCACGGCGCCTCCTCCGAACATGAGCAGCGCGTACGCCCGCTCCGTCCGGTCCCAGCGCTCGTCCCGATCCATCGCCCAGTACCGCCCGACGACGGAGGCGATGCGGCCGACCCCGGCCTCCGCGATGTCGCGCTCGAGCGCCTCGAGGAAGCCCGCGCCCGAGCGCGGCGGCGTGTCGCGCCCGTCGGTGATCGCGTGGACGAGCACCTTGCCTGCGTCGAGACCGCGGCGTGCCGCGAGCGTCAGGAGCGACCTCAGGTGCAGGTCGGAGGCGTGCACACCGCCGTTCGAGACGAGACCGAAGAGGTGCAGCCGCCCACCGTCACGCCGCACGCGGTCCATCAGTCCGACGAGCGCGGGGTTCTCGAAGAACTCACCCGACTCGATCGAGGCGTCGATGCGCGACACGTCCTGGTAGACGCGGCGCCCGGCGCCGAGGTTCATGTGTCCGACCTCGCTGTTGCCCATGACGCCCGGCGGCAGGCCCACGTCGCGCCCGTGGGCGGTGAGGAGCGCGGTGGGGTAGCGCGTGGTGAGCTCGTGAAAGTACGGCGCGCAGGCCGCGACGGCGTTCGCGTCCGACTCCTCGCGCTGGCCCCAGCCGTCGAGGATGACGAGCAGCAGCGGGTGCCGCGTCACGACCGCGCCTCGCGGCACCCGGAGGGGCGACGGATTCGCGGCTCGCTCCGGATCCCGATGAAGGTCATAATGAGGGCCGGACCCGCGGGCGGCTGGTCGCCGGACACCCGCCCGCAGGGGCAGTCCATGCGTCCGGAAAGGGTCGAGTCGAAGAGCCAGGAGCCAAGAGTCATGTCGATTGCGCGGGGATGTCGGAGAGTCGGGGGCGCCCGTCCGCCCAATGGCGCGACATTCTATCGCGGGGCGCGTGCCGGGCGCCGGCGGCACATCGGCCAAATCGGGCTCACTGTCGCCCTGATCGGCCTCACGACCGGCTGCGACGCCTTGCGCAACTTCAACCTGCTCACCGTCGAGCAGGACTCGGAGCTCGGCATCAACGCGTACGCGGAGGTGCGGAAGACCGCCGTGGTGATCCACTCCGGGCCCGACTACGAGATGGTCCAGCGCGTCACCACGCGATTGGTCGAAGCCGCGCGTCACTTCGATCCGAAGATCGTGGGCGAATTCGAGTGGGAGGCGATCCTCATCGACGACCCGGAGACCGTGAACGCCTGGTGCCTGCCCGGCGGCAAGATGGCGGTCTACACGGGGATCCTGCCCGTGGCGGAGACCGAGGCCGGGTTGGCCGTGGTCATGGGACACGAGATCTCGCACGCGACCGCGCGGCACGGGACCGAGGCCCTCACGCGGTCCATGGGGCTCGAATTCGCGCTCGCCATGATCAGCGGGACCACGAGCGCGGGGGGCGCGGCCGGCAACGAGGAGGTCATCGCGCTAGGCACGAACCTCCTCCTGCAGCTCCCGATGGGACGCGGGGCCGAGCTCGAGGCCGACCAGAAGGGGCTCGAGGTCATGGCGCGGGCGGGCTACGACCCCCGCGAAGCGACCCGGTTCTGGGAGCGCATGGGCGCCCTGGGCGGGGACGCGCCACCCGAGTGGCTCTCCACACACCCCTCCCACGGATCGCGGATCGGCCAGCTCGAGGAGCTGATGCCGGCGGCGATCGCGATTTACGAGCGTTCTCCGGCTCGCGAAGGCGCTCCCCTACCCTGATTTCGATCTGGCATAAGAACGTTTCTAGAAAGGGTTTACAGGAATTCGGCGGACTTCCTTGAAGGGATCCGGGGGCGACTTCTCTAACTTGTTTGCTGGCTAGGGACCCCAATCTCCGGACTAGGGTCGGTGATCGGCCTCGCGAGTGGCCGTCGCCCCCCTCCCTTATCATCCGCGCCCGAGAGTCCGAATTCCTACCTGAGAGCGCCGCGAGACGGCTTTGAAGGTCGCCTTCGTCACCCCCGAATTCCAGTCCCTGGTCCATCGGACCAACCTGGCCGAGATCTCCGAATACCTGCCCCGGACGCTCCGGCAGGCGGGGACGGACGTGGTGGTGTTCCTGCCCCACACCCTCGGCCTCGCCACGGACAAGCTCACGGACCTGGTGGTCGCGGGTTGGGTCGAGGTTCCCGACGGCGAGGAGACCGCGACCCTCACCATCCGGCGTGGCAAGTTCCACGACCTGCCCGTGGTCCTGATCGAGCACCCCGAGCTCTTCCAGAACCGCAATCCCTATGGGGACGAGAACGGGCCCTACACCGACAATTGGCGCCGGTATGCGGTCTTTGCCCGCGCCGTCCTGGAGGCGCTGACCGTCGTCGACTTCCACCCGGACATCATCCACTGCCTCGACTGGACGACGGGCCTCATCCCCGTGATCCGGATGCTCGAGTACGAGGACGCGCGGCCCGACCACCCCGCGTCCCAGGCGGGAACGTACTTCGCCATCCACAACCTCGCCATGCAGGGCTCCTTCGAGCGTGAGATCCTGCCCAAGATCGGCCTCCCCCACCGGCTGTTCCGCGCGATCGACGGCTACGAGCTCGGCGGGCGCGTCAACTTCCTGAAGGCGGGCGCCGAGTTCGCCACGATCGTCGGCACGCACTCGCCCTCGCAGGCGGATCGCATCCAGATGCTCGACCGCGGCGACGGCCTCGAGGAGACGTTCATCCGGCGCCAGAAAGAGCTGGTCGGCGTCCAGAACGGTATCGACTATCGCACGTGGGACCCCGCCACTGACGGGCTCCTCTCCCACAGCTTCTCCGCCGCGGACAAGGAGCTCGCCGGCAAGCGCAAGTGCAAGACCGCGCTGCAAGCAAGCCTCAAGCTCGACAATGGACCGCGCACGCCGCTCATCACGATCCTCGGCCGGTTCGACTCCGACAGCGGCTTCGACATCCTCGCCGAGGCGCTCACACCGATGCTCGAGCGCAACCTCGAGCTGGTTCTCATGGGCCCGGGCCAGGCCGAGATCATCGAGCGCATGCGGACCGTCGAGGAGACCTTCACCGGCCGTTGCCGCGTGATCGATGGCTACTACGTCGATATCGCCCACACGCTGCTCGCGGGTTCGGACATCCTGCTCCTACCGGGCCACTACCACCCTTCGAACGCCTTGTGCGCCATCGCGATGCGCTACGGCGTGGTCCCGGTCGTCTACGCGCACAGTGGGCTCGAGGACACGGTCCTGGACATGGGTGCCGACAAGCGCAGGGGCACCGGCTTCGTGTTCCCGCACTACACGTCGGAGGATCTCCTCGCAGGCATCGACTCCGCACGCGTGGCCTACAAGTCCGCCCCGGACTGGAAGCGCATCGTCATGCGTTGTCTCAAGAAAGACTTCTCCTGGCAGGAGTCCGCGCGCAACTACCTCAAGGCCTACCGCCGCGTGACCCGGCGCGTCCGCGCGAAGAACTGAGGGCGCGCGGAGTGCCCTTCGTCGGCCTCGACTTCGGCGGCACCGCGATCAAGGGCGGCGCCGTCGGCTCAGGCGGCGAGATCGTCGCGGAACGATCGATTCCCAGCGCCCTCGAGCGCGGCGCCACGGACGTGATGGACCGCGCGGCGGAGCTCGCGCGATCGCTCGGTGCGTCGGAGGGCGGCGCACTCGGCGTCGGTTGCGCCGGCATCTTCGACCGCGCGCGCGGCGTGCTGCTCGAGAGCCCGAACCTCAGTCAGCTCGCCGGCACATGCCTCACCGGCCAGCTCGGGACGCGCCTCGACATCGACCCCGCGCACGTCTACCTCGAGAACGACGCCAACGTCGCCGCCTACGGCGAGCAGTGGCTCGGGGCCGCGCGCGACATCGCCGACTTCATGATCCTCACGCTCGGGACGGGCGTCGGCGGCGGTATCGTCCTCGGTGGCAGCCTCTTCACGGGCCCGGCGGGCAGGGCCGGCGAGATCGGCCACGTCGTGATCGAGCCCGACGGCCCTCTGTGCGGTTGCGGTTCGCGCGGGTGCCTCGAGACGCTCGCCTCGGCCACCGCGGCCCGCCGCCGCGCGAGCGAACGCGGCCTCCCCGCGGAGGATCCGGGCAACCTCGAGCTCCTGGCGGAGACGGCGCGGAACCACGCGGGCGCGGAGCGCGAACTCCTCTTCGACATCGGCCGCGACCTCGGCCACGGCCTCGCCTACCCGGCCAACCTGCTCGACCTCACGTGCTTCGTGTTCGCGGGGGGCTTCGCGGCCACCCTCGACCTGCTCGAGCCGGGCATCCGCGCCGGCGCCTCCGAGCGCACGTTCGGCGAACGCGACCTGACGCTCCTGCCGGCGACCCTGGGCAGCAGCGCGGGCTGGATCGGAGCGGCGCGGCTCGCACTGGACGCGGGGGCGACGCAAGTCGGGTAACCGACATGGCCACCTACCCCCCGTCGTCCGCGTAGCTCACAAGGACGAGGCACGTGTCGGGCGGGTAGCCTTCGGAAGGCTTCAGGTAGATGATCCGCAGCGGCTTGCCCGTGGCGGCCATGGACCGTCGATAGAGCCTGCGCTCCGACCGGTCGCCCCGGAACAGGGACGCGCTCCGGTACGTTGGGCCGAACTCCGCGAAGAACGCCGAGGGAACCGTGCGGTCGTGACCGGGATTGCCGAGCTCCGTGGGTTCCGGGGCCGCCTCGGACACCCCGCGCGTGACGAGGCCGTTGCGGTCGTAGAGGAACCGGCGCGAGAAGTACCCGATCGCCCCGACGGTCCCGGTGACGATCGAGGCCCCTTCGTGCGTGTGCTCGGCGAGGGCCCGGCCGACGACAGACCACTGCTTCGTGTTGAACTTCATCCGCGCCCAGATCTCCCGCTCCGTGTAATAGGGATCGCGCCAACGAAAGTGACACGCCTCGCGCAGGGCACGGGGTGTGAGCTGCGCGTCGAACGCCACGGGGACGGTCGTCGCGAGCATCGCCACCGCCACGGCCGACGCCGCGAGCGCGCCCCTGACCCGCAGCACTTCGTCGACGAACATCCCCGACAGGATCGCCACGAACGGAACCGCAGGCAGCAGGAAGCGCCACATCGCCATGAAGTCGCCGCCGACCAGGACCGGATAGAGGTACGATGCGCCGACGAAGCCCAGACACGGGAGTGCCCACACCCGGCGGCGCAGCGCGAGCCAGGCGCCGGCGACGAGGACGCCGCAGTTCCAGGGGATCTCCAGCCAGCTCGCGACCAGGTAATACAGGCCGCGTTGGTAGAAACGGGCCGAGGGCACCACCTTCGCACGCGCCGTCTGCGGTAGCCATTCGCCGTAGTATCCCAGTCGAAACAACAGATGTCCCGAGAACGTCGCCGCGACGATCGCTCCGCACGCGACGATCGCGCGGACGAGCCCGACTCGCCGCTCGCGCGCCGCGCCCACGGCTGCGATCACGAAGATCACTCCCAGCCAGTAGATACCGTCGGCCCGTAGCAAGACCGCCGCTGCGCCGAAGATCCCCGCTTGGACGCCGCGCGGACGCTCCGGATCGCCGAGCAGCCGCTCGAACGTTCCGAAGAGCGCGAGCGCGAGTGGCATCGTCCCGAGCCCGCTCGTCGCCCACACGCCGACGGTGGGGTGCGCGGCAAACATCAGTCCGGCCGCGGTCGCAGGCAGGCTCCTGAGCCCCGTGCGTCGCGCCACGAAGGTGACGACGTAGAAGAGGAGGGCGACCGCGCACGCGACACTGATGCCTTGGGACCATGCGCCCACGTCGAGCGCGAGCCACTCGAAAGGCGCGATCAGGAGGATCCAGCCGAGATCCGTGTACCCCTCGACGGGTGCTTCGACCCCAAGGTTGAATCGCAGCCCGAGACCCTCAGCCAGGTTCCGCGCATAACGAAACGAGATGAACGCGTCGTCACACAAGAACCGGAACCTGGCAACGAAGTAGCCTAGAGCGATCAGGGCGATCCCGAATGGGATGAGCAGAGTGGACGGGCTGCCTTCGGCGACGAGGCCGCGTGCGTCGTCCCGATCGCCCGGATCAGCGATCGGCATAGCCAAGCCCGCGCAGGACCTCGATATCCTTCTCGCTCAGGACTGGCTGCTGGGTCGCGACGGCCCCTCGCGCCGCGCGATCGGACATTCTGTCCAGGGCTCGCTCGAGCTCGCGCACGAGCTCGGGACTGGACGCCGCCAGATCCTCGGTCTCGAGCGGGTCACGCTCCACATCGTAGAGCTCGAACCGATCTGTCGCGTCGTCACGGATCAGCTTGTGGCGCCCGACGAGGATCGAGCGCTTGCGGGAGCGCTTGTTCCCGTGCTTGGCGTTCACGGGAATGAAGTCGACCTCGCAGTAGATGGGCCAGGCGTCGCCCGCACTTCGGCCTTCCAGTAGAGGGCGCAGCGAGGGGGCCGAGTATCCGAGCTCCGACGGATCGAGGCCGACGAGATCGAGCACGGTCGGAGCGATCGAGACGAGCGAGACACGAGTGGGCTCGACGCGACCGCGCGAGTCCGTGCGGGGATCGTGGACGATCAACGGGACGCGCACCATGTCCTGATAGAGATTGCGAGTGTGGCCGAGCCAGCCGTGGGCCAGGAATTCCTCGCCGTGATCCGACATGAAGAGAATCAGGGTGTTCTCCGCGAGGCCGCGCGCGTCCAGGCCTTCGAGCAATCTGCCGAAGGAAGCGTCGGTGAAGGCAATCTCTTCGTCATACAGGTCACGCAGGCACTGGACCTCCAGCGGGCTCATCGTCGCCATCATGCTGCGGAGCTCGAGCATGTCTTCTCCACCGCGTATGCGGCCGGCAGGGGGCGCCGCGAAGCCGTACTCGGGATGGCGCATGTACGCGCAGTGCGGATCGAAATAGAGCACGGAGAGAAAGAAGGGGTGTCCGCCCACCATGAGTTGATCGAGCATGGTGAGCGCTTCGCTCGTCACGTCGGGGCTCGATACGTGCTTCGTGCCCTTCACCTGCGAGTCAGAGTAGAGCTCGAAGCCCTGGTCGAAGCCGCTACCCTTCCGAGTCTGCCAGTTGCTCGTGACGCCCCCGGTCGCATAGCCGTGCGCGCTCAGGGTCTCCGTCAGGGTCGTCAGCTTCTCGGGCAGGATAGCCCCTCCACGAACGACGTTGTGCGCGCTGGGGTAGAGGCTGGTCAGGATCGAGGCGATGGCCGGAGAGGTCCAGGGCGCGGTCGTGTAGGCGTTGTCGAAGCGCACCGATCGTTCGGCCAGCGCGTCGATCGTCGGCGAAGTGGGGCGCTCGTAGCCGTAGCAGCCGAGGTGGTCCCGGCGCAGCGTGTCGACGACGACGAGCAGAACGTTGGGCCGCGCGGGCGAGTCCTGCCCGCATCCAGGAGCGAGGGAGAGCGCCAGGAGAGCCGACGCTTGCGCGAGCAGGGCTCCTCCGGATCGCCCTTCGTAGTGTCCTGGAGCCACCATGTCAGCGACGACGATAACACGCGCGGCCGTGCCCACGCGAAGTCCCCGCTCGCGACCCGCCCGCAGGTTTGCAGTCGGGCTGCGAGTCCGCCGTCACGCTGTCGTTCGATATCCGGAACGCCGCCTCGAGGCGCGGGCTTGGCTCGGCGGGACTCATCGCCTGGATGATTCATGAATGATCCGGGCTGGTACGACAACCCGGGCACGACGAGCATCCGTGGCCTCTTCCCAGACGTGTCCCGGCATCGACGGACTGGGGCACCGAGTCCCTACCACCTCGGATCGCTCGCGGTTCCGGGAGGCTGCCGGAGGACTCGCGGTCAGCGCGAGCGCCCCGTCGCGGGAAACCTCACTTCGAGCAGCTCGAGGTCGTCCGTGCGTGCGGACAGGACACACTCGAGCCCGGCCGGAAGGACGAGCGCGTCGCCCACACCCAGGTGCAATGGATCGTCTCTCACGCCCTCCAGCGTCCATTCACCCGCGAGCACGTACTGAAACAGGAGCTCCCCGTCGTGTCCCCATGCCTGCGCAGCGGTAAGTGCGCCCGCCGGCCGAACGACCTGCACGCCGGCGAGCCCGCCGGTGGCCTCGGAGATACCCAGGTCGCGGCACTCGAAGCCCTTCAGGCGGGAAGGTCGCCAGGTCGCGCCGCTCGCCTCGTGGCGCACGAAGCGCTGCCCGCCGAAGTCGCGCCCGGGTTGCACTTCCGCCATCGGTAGCTCGAGCTCGTGATCGAGGAACGTGTCGTGCTCGGCGGGGCAGGCGATCTCGACCACTTCGAGCCCCGGCGAGCTCTCGAGCACGCGGTGGCGAATGCGCGGCGGCTGAAGCACGGCGTCGCCGGCGGCGAGGACGAACGGGGGTCCCTGACCCTCGTAGACGACGCGCACCCAGCCCTTTGCGCAGTAGATCAACTGGAAGCGGATGACGTGGAAGTGCACGTGATCCGGTACAGGCCCCCCGTCGGGGATCTGAATGTGCGAAGCGATGAAGCGCCCGCCCAGGCGCCCCGGGATCAGGTCGCGGTAGCGCATGCCGGCGCGTCCGGTGACCCACTCGGTGTTGTCCGCCGCGCGGGTGACGACGAGCTGTTGCCGGATCGGAGGGATCGTCAAGCCCGGCCTCGCGTGGGTGAGCTCGATGCGCGTGCCGTTCGGCGCGACGAGCGCTCGCTCACTCCCACCCAGCGCCGCCGGATCCTCGCACGCAAGGCGGAGCGTACCCGCCGGCTCGGAGCTCCCCCGTCGCAATAGGATCCGAATGCCGTGGCCGGAGATCTCCGCCGAGCGCGGGTCGTCGGCGGGCGAGATGCGATCCAGCCGAAAGCCGAGCTCGTCGATGAAAAAATCCATCGTCGGCTGCAACTCAGTGCACGGCAGTACGACTTGAGCGGCCCGGATAGACTCCGCTTGCTTGTCGGTCACATCGTCTTCGGGCACGGCGACGAGTCTACGCAAACGCGTTCCCGACTCCATGAGCCCTTCAGCCGGCCGGCTGGACAGCTCGCGCGAGCTTGCGTCATGGGCGGCCCGACGCCAAGGGGTCGTCCCGACCTGCCTGTGGCGGACCGGGGCACACCTCTCCGAGTATCCAGCGCACACGCATCCATGCGCCTCGCCAGGAACGACGATGGCTCGCCGAAACCTAGCCGTCATTCACGGACGAGCCCTGATGGCCGCCCGCCGCACCCCATTCCGATTCGGTGAAGCGCGGCGTGATGTGCTGCGGGCAGTTCCAGTCGAAGGCGACGACGTGGAAGAGCACGATCCGCTCGACGCGGGCGCTGTAGCTGGAATCCTCGAGCTGGGCCAGGAGCTCGGGGCGGTCGGCCGCGTCGAAGACCTCGGTGCGGGCCATCAGCTTGAGGCGCTTCCGGTTCGGGTAGTCCATGAAGAACAGGGCGACGCGGTCGTTCCCCTCGAGGTTGCCCGTGCTGATGTACTGCTTGTTGCCGCGGAAGTCCGCGTAGCCGAGCGTCGTCTCGTCGAGCACCTTCAGGAAACCCCTGGGACCGCCGCGATACTGGAGATAGGGCCAACCGTCCGCATTGACCGTCGCCATGTAGAAGCTGTCGCGTTCGACGATGAAACTCTTCTCCCGGGCGGAGAGGTGCTCGTCGTCGATGTCCCACGCCTCGATCTTGGCGGCGGTGGCGCGCGTGCCGAAATGGGTCTGCACCGCCTTGACCGAGTCGGTGAAGGTGATGTCCGTATACCTGCGGGGCATGCTCGTCTACTCCAAGGGCACGAGGTTCTGCAGCGTCGAGGGGATCAGCTCCGTGACGGTCGGATGGATGAACACGGCCCGTGAGAGAACCGTGTAGGGCGTCTTGGCGTACATGGCGCCGAGCAGCGACTGCACGACCTCGTCGCCGCCGATGCCCAGGATCGCCGCGCCGAGGATCTCCTTGCTGTCCGCGTCGACGAGGATCTTGATGAAGCCGTCGGTCTCGCTGCGCTCGCGTGCGCGGCCGACGTTGCTCATGGGCCACTTCCCCATGAGGACCTTGCGCCCGGACGCGCGCGCCTCGCCCTCGGTCATGCCGATGCGACCGAGCGGCGGGTCGATGTAGAGGCCGTAGCAGAGGATGCGGTCGCTGACGCGGCGCGGGTCGTCGTCCAGCAGGTTCGCGGCGGCGATCTCGTAGTCGTTGTACGAGGTGTGCGTGAAGGCTCCGCGGCCGTTGCAGTCGCCGAGCGCCCATACACCGGGCGCGCTGGTGCGCAGCTGATCGTCGACCTCGATGTACCCCCGGCCGTTCGTCGCGACGCCGGCGGCGTCGAGGTTCAGGGTGTCGGTGTTCGGGGTCCGGCCGACGGCGATCAGGAGGTGCGAGCCGACGATCGCCTGCGAGTCACCGTTGCACTCCGCCTGCACGGCGATGCCCTCCTCGTGCGGGGCGACGCTCATGCAATCGGCGTTGCAACGGACGTGAACGCCTTCGGACTCCAGGATCTCCTGCACGCAGGCGGAGACGTCGGGGTCGTCGCGGGCGATCAGGCGCGGCCCGCGCTCGACGATCGTGACCTCGCTGCCGAAGCGCCGGAACATCTGGCCGAACTCGAGCCCGATGTAGCTGCCGCCCACGATGATCAGGTGCTGCGGCAGGACGGCGAGCTCCATCATGCTCGAGCTCGTGAGGTACTCCACGTCATCGAGGCCGGGGAACGGGGGCACGAACGGCCGCGCGCCGACGTTGACGAAGATCTTGTCGGCCTCGAGCCGCTCGCCGTCCACCTCGATCGCGTTCGGGCTCACGAACCGGGCGTGCCCGCGCACGAGATCGACGTGCTCCATGCGCTCGAGCCAGGTCGTCAGGCCGCGGTTCGACTGGCCGGAGATATCCTTCATGCGGGCGTTCACGCGCGCCATGTCCACGCGGACGGGCCCATCGAGGACGACCCCGAAGTCCGCCGCGCGCCGCGCGACGTGCGCGGCGCGGGCGCTGGCAACGAGCGCCTTCGTCGGGATGCAGCCGACGTTGACGCAGGTGCCGCCGATCAGGCTGCGTTCGACGATGGCGACGCGCATGCCCGCGGCGTCCATCCTGTTGGCCAGGGACGGGCCGGCCTGGCCCGTCCCGATCACGATTGCGTCGTAGTGAGTGCTCATGGTTTCTGGGGTCGCTAGGGGTTCCCAGGGTCTTGTGTGCAGGTCGGGGATACTACCGTCTGACGAGCCGCGGCGACCTCGCTCGGAGGAGTCCAGGCATGCGCCTGGAATGTCTCGTCGACCGAAGTCTTTGCGATGTGGCGTGCGCAGTTGCTGACGGGCTAGGCCGCCTGGGACAGGTCCGCGAGCGTCTGCTGGATGACGCCCTTGCCGGCGACGCCTACGATGCGATCCACTTCGACACCGTCCCGGAAGAAGATCAGCGTCGGGATGGAGGTCACACCATGGGCCGCGGCCACTTGCGGATGCGTCTGGATGTCGACCTTGCCGACCTTGGAGCGGCCCTTGGTCTCCTTCGCGATCGCGTCGATCGTGGGCGCGATCGCGCGGCACGGGCCACACCAATCGGCCCAGAAGTCGACCAGCGCGGTGCCGTCGTGCTCGAGGATCTCTTCCTGGAAGTTCTTCGCGTCGAGTTCAATCGTGTTCTCGTGCATGATTCGAGTCTCCTGTGCAAGGCGTCTCAGGTGCGATATCTGGTTCATTGGCCGGGATCACTGCGCTGCGTTCTCGAGCAGGAATTCACGCATCAGCGCGGCGATTCGGGCCCCGTCCTCCTCGAGCGCGAAGTGGCCCGTGTCCAAGAGGTGCAGCTCCGCATCGGGCAGGTCCCGCAGGTACGGGTGCGCACCTTCGGCGGGGAAGATCGGGTCGTTCGCGCCCCACACGATCAGCGTCGGGGGCTGGAATTCGCGGAAGTACTGCTGCCAGCGCGGGTACAGGGGCACGTTCGTGCGGTAGTCATAGAACAGCGCCAGCTGGATCGCCTGGTTCCCGGGACGGTCCAGGAGCGGCTGCACGACGAGCCAGTTGTCGGGGCTGATCGACTCGGGCTGGCGGGTTCCGTGCTGGTACTGCCACTTGGTCGCGTCGATCGTCAGCAGTCCGCGCAGCGCGTCCCGGTCCTTCGCCGAGCCGCTCGCCCAGTACTTCTTGATCGGATCCCAGAACTCGCGCAGCCCTTCGTCGTAGGCGTTGCCGTTCTGCACGATCAGGCCAGTGACGCGCTCGGGGTGAGCTTCCGCGATGCGGAAGCCGACCGGCGCGCCGTAGTCCATGAGGTAGAGCGCGTACCGGTCGAAGCCGCGTCGAAAAAGGACCGTCTCCACGATGGAAGCGATGTTCGCGAAGGTGTAGTCGAACTCTTCGGTGCTGGGCATCGAGCTGAGACCGAAGCCCGGGTAATCAGGCGCGATGACGTGGAAGTCTCCCGCTAGCCGTGGGATAAGGTCGCGAAACATGTGCGAGGAAGTCGGGAAGCCGTGCAGCAGGACGACCTGCGGGTTCCCGGCGCGGCCGGCTTCGCGGTAGAAGATGTCCAGACCGTCGACGGTCTCCGTGCCGTAGCGAACGAGCGGGTCGATCGCGGCCACAGGGTCAGCCGAGTTGACGAGCGGGAGTAGCAGTGCGGTGGTGATGAACGTGAACATGGGAATTCTCCTTTGGTGCTCGTGCGCTACTTGGAAACCGGACGCATCGCGGCGACGGCTGCCTTCGTCGTGACGACGGCGTTGGCGATGAACTTGAAGTTGGTCAGGGCGGCGGCGTAGCCATCCCCGAGCTCGGGCGTCTTCGCTCCGGCGGTACCGTCGGAGACGACCGTCACGTCGAAGCCTTGCTCGAGCAGCTCACGCATGTGGGACTCGGTGCAGAGGTTGGCCGACATGCCCGCGAGGATCACGCGGTCGATGCCACGCTTGCGCAGCTGCAGCACCAGATCGTTCGACTCCGGCCCGT
>SMVQ01000318.1 GCA_004357655.1 Planctomycetota bacterium | reverse complement strand
TCCGAGGAGTTTCTTGATCATCTTGGTTCAGGGATCGGGGGGGGGGTCCTGGAGCCGCGGGAGACGACTCCCGGGGGGTGCCCACATGGCCAGGGAAGGGCGGGACACGAGCTGGAAATGATAAGGACATTCGCCGGATTCCGGGGCACCGGGTTTCGTGTGATTCGCGTTGGGTCCGCGGCTCCAAATGGCGCGAGCTGCTTGCCTGCGCGGGACCTGGGCGCGATTTCCACCCGAGCGGTCGGTCCAATTGCCCGGTCGGCTCCCGCCTGGGGCTCCCGGTGGGGACACGAAGAAGGCCCCCCGCGCACGCGAGGGGCCCTGCTCACATCCCGGGCGGCACGAGCCGCCTGGAGGTCATGTCACGGACAGAAGGTCACTTCCAGAGCGTCCGAGAGGTTGAAGAGTGCCCCTCCGCCCATCGGATCGCGGAACCAGTACTGGAAGTTCCACGTCGAGCCCGCGGTGATGGCGCCGTTGCCCGCGTTCATCGGGGCCTGGCTGTAGTCCAGCGCGTTGCTGTTGAGGCCGAGGTTGTCCGCATTCGTCGGCGGGTTGAGTCGGAAGACCTCGCCGTCGATGCACCTGAAACCGTTGCCGAAGGGGGTCTGCGCCTGGATCGCGCCGTAGTAGAAGAGCCCGAACTGGCCCGGAGGCGCGGTGTCGACCTCGAGCACGAGATCGTTCGCGCCGATGCTGGTGGAGCCGCTGCTGCCGATGTTGGCCCCGACGAGAATGCCGAAGGAGTTCGGCGTGCTGACGCAGTAGGTGTTCATGCCACAAACGGCGCCCCCGCAGGGTCCTTCGACGGCCGCGTTCAGGGCCGAGACCGGGCCCGGCTTGAAGAGGCCGATGGCCGCGTTGGTCATGGACGGACCGCTGTCCGCGGTGAAGCCGAAGTTGAACAGTGTGCCCCACCGGAGCGCGTTCGCGTTTGCGTTCTGGGCGAAGGTCTGGGTGACCTCCCAGGTGATCGAGCTGCCGTCCACCGTGGCGGTCCAGTCGGTGTTGCTGTACGGCGAGCCGCTGTGGTGGTTGACGTCACGGAAGAAGATGTCCGTGATGTTCAGGCCGCCGCAATTGAGCGGAATCGAGAACGAAGCTCCGGACTGGTCCGAGGTCAGGTTCTGGAGCGCGTACTCGTAGCGGTGCTGACCGCCACCGATGTTGGTCACCTTGTAACCGAGGACGAAGTGTCCGACCGCCATCGGGAACCCGGCCCCGGCCGGCTCGGCGGTGTTGTCGACGTCGACGACGGTGACGGTCGAGTCGAGCGTGGCCCAGGCCTCCACGGCGCACTCGTGGCGATGGATAATATGCCCCTGGCCGTTGACCGCGCCGCTGCCCGAGGTCGTGTTGAGCTGGCGCCACGATGCGTTGTTGCGCGCGTGACCGGCCTTGGCGTCGTCCTCGCAGATGTACTGGGACTCGGCGAAGTAGGTGGCTCCCGCGAGTCCCATTTCGCTGGCTTGCACCTGCAGGCGTCCACGGAGGGGGAGGGAGCCGCTGGGGCTCGTCTGGCCCTGGACGTGCACGCCGGTCACCGGGTTCACGTCGGCCTTGCCGTGGCCGCCGGCGCCGTCGTTGAGGCCGGAGCCGTACGTGTCCGCGCAGCCCACTCCGAGCGTGGCGCAGGACGTGCCCTGGCAGGAGCCGCAGCTGTTCTCGTTCACCGCACAGAAGCCGAGCTTGAGCCAGCTGTATCCGAGCTGCTCGACGCGGCCATCCATCACCCGGAAGAAGTTCTGCGGGATGTTGACGCGCATGGCCGTCCACTGCAGGGCGATGTTGCCCTCGTTGCAGGATGTCGTGCCGAAGGAATAGGTGCGGATGCCGCTGCTTTGGCCGTAGTAGTGGAAGTCGCCGAAGCCGGTGCTGCCGACCTTGCTGACCGTCATGTCCCTGACGACCTGGGCCGAGGCAGTCGAGGCGATGACCGACACCGCGAGGGCGAGTACAAAGGATTTCCTGATCATCTGTCTGGGTCTCTTCTTGAGTTGGAGGGAGGGTGGGATGAGCGGTGGGGCAGGCACCAACCACCCGATCAGAGCATGATATGGGGGAGGGCCCGGCTTGCGGGCCGAGCTAGTGAGAAATCATTGCCCGCGCATACGAACGGTACCTCGGGGCGGTGCCGCGGGTCCTATCTGGACAGGCTTCTCGCCGTGTCCATCGCCTCGTCGGCGCCCTCCGTATCCCCTTGCGCCGTAAGGACCTGGGCGAGGAGAGCCCACAGCTCGGGCAGCTCCGGGGCGAGCTTCAGGGCGGTGCGAGCGGCCGCTTCGGCGCCCGGTAAGTCATCCAGGGCAAGTCGGGCCTGCGCGAGGAGCGCATGCACCTCGGGGACCTCGGGGGTGAGCCCGGCGCCCTCCGCGAGGATCGCCAGGCCCTCCGCGGTGCGGCTCGAGCCCATGAGGATCTGGGCCAGCTTCGAGCGCGCCTCGAGCAGCTCAGGGTCGAGCGCCAGGGCCTCCCGAAAGGACTCGATCGCGCCGTCCTGGTCCCCGAGGACCGCCTTCAATACCCCGAGGTCGTGATGCAGCCCGGCGCTCCCCGGTGTCGTCGCGAGGGCGCGCTCGAGCACGAGGCGCGCATCGTCCACACGCCCGTTCAGCGCGAGGATCTCGGAGAGCCCGGACGCGGCGCCGGACAGCGCCGGCGCGAGCTGGAGCGCGCGCCCGTAGTGTCGCGCCGCGGACTCGGCATCGGCGCGCGCGCGCGCCTGGTGACCCGCGATCAGCGGGAGCGTTCCGTCGGACGGCGCGCGCTCCATGGCGAGGGCGAGGAACCGGTCGAAGTCCTCCTCGTGTCCCGTCCAGAGGCTCGCCCAGGCGAGGGCGAGCGCGTTGCCCCTGTCGCCGACCAGGGCGAGCGACTCGTACGAGCTCGCGTGGGAGCGCAGGCGCTCCGCCGTGGCCACCTCATCCGCTGTAGGTGCGGGGCGCCCGGATTCGAACCAGCCCGCTGCCAACTCGTGCAGGGCGTCGAGGCCCCGTTCGCGGTTCCAATAGTGGTAGCGCACGAGCCCGCTGTGTGCCCAGAAGATCACGAAGGGGATCGTGAACGCGGCGAGCGCGCGGCCTGTGCGCGTGAGCCGGCCATCGCGCTTCAGCTCCAAGTTCTGAAGCTTGACCGAACTCCTGGTGCCGAGCCGAACGACGAGGAGGCTCGTGTACGCGACGATCCCCGCGAGGCCGAGCGACATCAGGAACGGGACCACGTGGTAGAGACCGCGGAAGGCGAAGAAGGCAAGGGCGAAGGCGAGCGCGAGGACGCCCTCCTCCCAGCCGGCGAAGGCCGGTCTCCGGGGCTTCGGCGCGCGGCGCGGCTTGGCGAGGAGCGAAGGCCGCCCGAAGCCGAAGTAGAGCGCGTCCTTCGGGCACACGCTGACGCAGTCCATGCACTTCATGCACCTCGTATCGACGACCATGCCCCAGTCGCGCACCTCCTGCGCGACCTGGACGTTCGACGTACACGTGATCGTGCAGTGCCCGCAGCCCTCGCAGGCATCGGTGACGCGGATCCGACCCGGGGCGAGCTTGTCCGACACGCCGAAGATCGCGCCGTACGGGCAGGCGTAGGTGCAAAAACCCTTGGCCCCGAGGAAGTACACGGCCGCGAAGCCGCACACCACGAAGGAGAGGATCCCCACGGTCCAACCCGGAAAGGTGTCCCAGAACCCGGACTTCGTCAGCTCCGGCTCCTGGAGTGCGAGGCTGTCCCCGATCCAGATTCGGTAGGCGAGCGGCCACAGGAACATGTACACGAAGGCCGCCGCCGGCACGATCAGGAGCGCCCGCGAGCGCAGGGGCTTCGGCCGGATCCCGAGCTTGATGAGCAGCGCTCGACTGAGGTCCTGGAGCGCGATGAGGTGGCAGCCCCAGCCGCACGCGAATCGCCCGAACACCAGCGTGGAGAGGATGAGCAGGCAGAAGAAGATGAGCCCCGCGTTGATCACGGAGTGCTTCGAGAACTCCATCGCCTCGGAGGGCTCGAGCGGCGACATCGTCGTGCCCGTCACCATCCACTGCGCGATGTGGATCGCGATGAGCAGATGGACGCCGATGAGTACGGCGAAGCGCCGGCGCGTCGACTTCGACTTCCGTACCTTCGGACCCAGTCCGTCGGGCGGCGAGCAGGGGGAGCGGGAGGCCACTGTTCGCTAGTCCGCCGTGCCGTTCGTCGCGATCCCGATCACGCCGATGGCGACCCGCGCCCCCGCGTTCCCGGTGGGCTGGCCGCCGTCGTCCAACTTCGCGTGGATGATGAGGCCGCGCCCGACGATCGAATTCGGGCCGTCCAGGGTGAGGCCTGTGTCGACGCGGTCGTAGACCGCGCGTCCGTCGGCGCCGGCGTGCAGGTTCCCGAGGTCGCCGACGTGACGCACCGCCGCCTCGGGCAGCGCGTGGTCCGTGCCGTGCGGATTGAAGTGCCCGCCCGCCGACTTGCCGTCCGGTGCGCTCGCGTCGCCCCACTGATGAACGTGGAAGCCGTGATCGCCGGGGGCGAGGCCCGAGATGTCCGCTTGAATACGCACGCCGACTTCGGTCCGGGTGAAGGTCACGGTCCCGGACGCGCCGCTGCCTTCCGTCGGGAGCATCCGCGCGACGGCGCGCACGACGTGCTCGCCCTCGGCATGATCGGCGCCGGTCGACGCGCACCCCAGGATCACGGCGGCGGCGAGCATGGGTGCGGAGAGGGTCGAGGGGCGGCGCATGGGGCTCCAGTGGGGGACGTCGCGGGGCTATGCTCTGCCTCATGCTAGCCCGCCTCCGCAGTCTGTTCACCCGCCACCCGGCTCCGAACTTCGCGCCACCGGCCGAGACCGAGCTCACGACGACGGCGAGCGGGCTCCAGTACAGGCTCGTCGAACTGGGCTCGGGCCGCGCTCCGACGGCGACGGATCAGGTCACCGTGCGCTACGCGGGCTGGCTGACCAGCGGCCGGCCGTTCGATGCCTCGTACCCACGCGCCTCGACGTTCCGCCTCGGCCGCGTGATCCGCGGCTGGAACGAGGGCCTGCAGCTCATGATGGTCGGCGGCAAGGCCTGGTTCGTGGTCCCGCCCGAGCTCGCATATGGCGAGCGCGGCGCGCCGCCGCTCATCGGTCCGAACGAGACGCTCGTGTTCTACGTCGAGCTCGTGAAGATCGGCTGAAGCGCACGACGCGATCAGGGCGCGCCGCGCGGTCGGGCCGCATTTTCTTCGGTGGGGGCGTGCTTGGGCTCGAATTGCCGGCACGCCGTGCCGGACTCGCGCAGGACGGCGACGGACGGGTACGACTCGGACTCGAAGCCGTACGCGCGACACCCGCGCGTGCGCGGCGGTCGCCACGTGATATAGAAATGGCGGCACAGGGTGCAGTCCGGGTCGCGTGTGCCATCCATGCGGCAATCGTGGCGGCCGGGGGCCCAGCGCTCAACCAGCCGTGCGGTTTTCTCCCGCTCGCGGGCTGCCGGCCGCTCGATCGGCTCCGCCGGGCCGCGCTCCGTCCGCTCGGAAACCCCCGTTTCACAATGACTTAGCGTAAACAATGGGCGGCACGGCGCCGCGTGGAACGCTGCCTGGTAGTCCACCTGCCGAACTCGCGGCCGGGCAACCACTTCGTCTCGAGCCTGTTTCTCGCACCGAAGGCCATCCAGGCCGATCCGACGGACCTGCGCTCCGCGGTCTGGATCGCGCACCAGGGGCCGATCGATCCCATCTCGGGCGCGCCCGGATGCCCGGGGGAAGGCGCCCTGTCGAAGGTCGTGATCGAGAGCGCCCCCCCGGCCAACTGCTCCTGACCGCCGGCATCCAGACACCCTTCCTGCGTGACGACGAATCATCATGCCAGCGACGGCGATGTTGCCCGATGCGTCCTCGTGCACCAGGTGCAGCTCCATGGCTGCG
Source organism: Planctomycetota bacterium (assembly GCA_004357655.1). Lineage (GTDB taxonomy): Bacteria > Planctomycetota > UBA1135 > UBA1135 > N075bin59. The sequence goes on along the minus strand of SMVQ01000318.1, from coordinate 8,011 downwards.
TGCTGTCCGTCCAGCGTGTGCTCACTCGGGCCGTGGAAGTGGAATTGCGCGAGGCCGAACGTGTCCGCGCCGATCATCAGGCTCTGGCCGGATGCCACGTTCACCTGGATCGTGTGGCCGTTGTTGACGATGTCGAGCGGCGTGAAGGCGTAGTCGAAGGTGAGGTCGGGCAGGTCCTCCTGCACTGCGGCACCGGTCACGAGATCGATCGGCGACTGACTCATGCCGTCCGCGCACGCGGAGAATCCCGCATCCAGTGCGCCCCAATGGGCGGGGCCGTGATCGCCCTCGTAGCCCCAATGGCCCTGCCCGGCGGCGTGGTGTTCTCCGCAGCCGGGAATACAGATGAGCGCGAGAAGCGTGGCCGCACAACACGAGTTCTTCATGAGTTGCCCTCCGGATCGTCAGTGGAGCAATCGAGGGCTGGCTGCCGTCGGGCGCCGGTCCGCGATCGCGGGGGTGGGTAGCCGTTCGCGCACTCCCGCACCTGGGGCCGGGTATAGTGGGCCCGGTTCCAGGGCCAGCCGGCCATGAATCTCACCGACCCCCCAATGCGTGGATCGGCCCTCGACTTGACGAGTGGCCGAGCCGCGCAAGCGCCGTCATCCACCATGAGAATCTTCGTTTCGCTCCTGTTCTGTTGCAGTTTCTCCGCCGCCACGACCGTCGCCGCGGCGCCTACCAGCAGACAGGACGCGAAGCCGGGAGCTGGCGCGGCCGAGGAAGTCGAGCTCGAGGAAGACGCGGACTACGCTCCACCCGAAGGTCACTCGCACATCGGCGACAGCTTCAATGAAGGTCCGCGTCAGGCCGCCTACCTGATGCCTGATTGGGACAAGATCCAATTCCCCGTCAGTACGGAGGCGGAGCAAGCTCAGCGCTTCTTCGCTCAGGGTATAGGGCAGCTACACGGCTTCTGGTACCTGGAGTCCGAGCGTTCCTTCCGGCAGGCGGCGGCCATCGACCCCGAGTGCGCCATGACCTACTGGGGCATGGGCATGGCCAACGTCGAGAATGAGGAGCGCGCGGCAGCCTTTGCCCACGAGGCCTACAAACGGCGCGCGGCGGCCAGTGATCGTGAGCAACGCTTCATCGACTCCCTCGCTGAGTACTACGACGTGGACCACGTCTACGCGGATGAGATCGAAGTGAAGAAGGCGAGCGAGGAGAGTGAGACTGAAGACGTCGAAGCTGAAGAGGCAGAAGCCGAAGAAGCCGAAACTGATGAGGCCGAGGCGCTCGAGCGCGAGCTCTTCGATGTCGAGCAGCGCCAGCCCGCCGACGACAAAAAGCGCATGGCGACCTTCATCAAGGACCTCGAGGAACTGCTCTACGAGTATCCCGACGATATCGAGGCCAAGGCCATCCTGGTCAACCAGCTATGGATGGCGCGCCGCAAGGGCATCCCCACTCCCAGTCGCCTGGCGAACGAAGCGCTGCTCGAGCAGATCTTCGCCGTGAACCCGATGCACCCTGCGCATCACTATCGCATCCACCTGTGGGACTCCAAGGATGCCAGCGTGCGCGCTGTCAGCTCCGCGGCGCGTTCCGGCCAGGCCTATCCGAGCATCGCGCACATGTGGCACATGGGCGGGCACATCTTCGCGCGGCTGGGTCGCCACTCCGACGCCGCCTGGCAGCAGGAGGCCTCCGCCCGCACCGATCACGCTTACATGATGCGCGACATGGTGATGCCCGATCAGAGCCACAACTTTGCCCATAACAACGAGTGGCTGACCCGCAGCTTGCGGAATGCAGGTCGTATCAGTGAGGCGATCGACCTGGCGAAGAACATGATCGAGCTGCCGCGCCACCCCGTCTACAACCACCTGGACAAGCGCGGTTGCAGCTCGACCTACGGGCGCCGGCGGCTGGCGGAGGCGCTCGAGCTCTACGAGCGCTGGGAAGAGCTCATCGCCACCTCCAATACGATCTACCTCGAACCGATCGACGAGGACGACAGCCGCGTCGAGCGCGCCTCGCTGCTCGCCCAGGCGTACCTCTTCAGCGGCGACGAGGTCGAGGCCAGGGCGCAGATGGCCGTCCTCGACGAGCTGCTGACGAAGGCCAAGACCGAGCGGATGAAGTCTGTGGACGAGGCCGAGGAGCAGGCCATCGAGGACGAGAAGAAGCCCAGTGAAGTGCACGATGCGATGAGCAACGCCCTCACCGGACACTCGCGGCCGCTCGAGCGTTTGCGCAGCAGGGTCGACGTCGTGCGCGCGCTCGAGACTCTGATCCTTCCGCAATCGGAGCAGGAGCGCCCCGAGACACTCGAAGAAGGTGACGACGAGAGTGCAGAGGAGCTTCCCGATCCGGAGGCGATCCGACTCGCGGCCTTGAAGACTCTCGAGGACTCGCGATTCTCCCGCACCCACCTGAGCCGCCTCCTGATCGAAGCCGGCGAACACGAGCGCGCCGCGGAGATGGCGCGCGAGGCCATCGAGGACAAGCCGGGCGTCGCCATCCTGCACGCCAATCTGGCCTACGTCCTGTGGGCGACCGGCGACGAGGACGGCGCGCACGAGGCCTTCGAGACGCTACGCGGCTTCTCCGAACGCTTCGAGCTCGACAACCCGCCCTTCGAACGCCTCGCGCCCCTGGTGAAAGAGCTGGGACTCCCGAACGACTGGCGTCAGCCGATGGCTCGACTGGCGGATATCGGCGAGCGAGTGCCCCTGGCGGGCCTCGGCCCTTTCCGCTGGTCCCCGACCGAGGCTCCCGACTGGAAGCTGCCCGATGGCTTCGGGAACGAAGTCTCCCTGGCGGACTACAAGGGCAAGCCCGTCCTCATGATCTTCTTCCTGGGATTCGGCTGCGTGCACTGCGTCGAACAGCTCGGCGCTTTCGCTCCCGTAGCGCAGGAGTTCCTGGACGCGGGCATTCCCATCGTGACGATCGGAACCGACAGCGTGGAAGACCTGGCGGACTCGCAGGAGCGTGACACGGCGAAGGACAAGCTACCGTTCCCGATCCTCGCCGACCCGAAGCTCGAGATCTTCAAGCAGTACCGCTGCCACGATGACTTCGAGAGCCTGGCGCTACACGGCACCTTCCTGCTCGACGGAGAGGGCCGCGTACGTTGGCAGGACATCAGCTATGAGCCGTTCATGGATACCGAGTTCCTGCTGACGGAGTCCAAGCGCCTCCTCGCCTTGCCCATCCAGAAGGGGACCGGCGGCGAGACGGCCCGGGCTTCCGTATCCGGCGCGTCCGCAAGCCGGTAGCTGTTCCCTGACCAGCTCGAGAGACTCGTTCTCCCGATCTTGCCAGAGCGCAGCCATGCTCGCGACGCTCTCCGGGAGCCCGGTATCGACCCGCCCCCCCTCGCTCCCCGGCGTACTGTTCATCCTGTAGGGAACTGCCCAATGGTAGGGAACTGCCCAATGGATGAAGAGACCAACAAGAGCCAGCCGAGCGCGGGGGACTCCCTGCCCCGCCGCATGCGCATCTCGATGGAGGGCGCCTGGAAGGAGGCTTCAAAGCTGGCCGAGACCGTCTTGGACACCCTGGTGGTCCCGGCGGGGGCTTTGCGGCCATCGCCTTTGGCTGGCTGACCTCGCTGTTCTTCTTCGCGCTCAGCGTTGCCGTGGGCGCGGTCATCGGCCTCGGCGGACGGATCCTATTCCTCGGTCTGGAGTGCCTGGCCCTCCTGGCCTACGCCTATCCGGGCGCGCTGTTGCTGGTGTCCGTCGCCGGCGGAATCGCTCCACCCCTGGCCATCTACTGGCTCCTGCATACGCTCGTGGCTGTCGAAGGCAGCTGGACGGCATGGGGCGCTTATCCCCTGCTCATGGTGGGACTGTTCGGGTCCTACCACGACTGGCGCTTCGGGCGCGTCATCGCGACCACCGGCCGGTGGGCGCGGGCCTTCTACCGCGGTGTCGGACCCAGGGCGAGCGAGATCTTCGGCGCGCCGCTCGCGATCGTCGCCAGCATCTGGGAGGTCCTGAAGTTCGTGCTGGGCATCTTCCGCGGAGTCGTGCTCGAGGTCTCGTCTCTGTTCGAGCGCCGCATCAAGCCCTACCGCGAGAGGACCGGCACGCAACCCCAACCGCCGCCCTCGCCGAAATCGACGACCGAGACAGAGGGCGAGGGTGGTGCCGGGGAGTAGGCGCGGTCGGGCAGAGTCCAAGGCTCCCTGACGGCTCCCCCGAGGACCCCCTCTGAGTCATTGGGAAGGGAATCCCGGACACACATTCGGCCGCCGGGAGTAGCGGATACTGAAAACCTGCTCGTCCGACTCTATTCCAGAGGGCAAGCACCTGGCGCTCCCGGGCAGGACTGGAGCGGCCGCTTCACCGGCAAGGGAGAACAGCCGATAGCCCGATCGTTCCCGCTGATCCATGCATCCATCCACCACCCATCCGCTTTCGCGGCTGCTCCTGCTCGTCGCGATCACGCTCGGGTGGTCTGCGAGCCGAGCGAATGCCCAGGAACCGTGGAGTCTGACCGACGATGCGCGGCGCGCGTTCCTGCACTACTACTCGCCCGTCATCCTCAAGCGCGCGGATGAGGACGGTAACCCGAACCTGCTCGGCCACGACTGGATCACGAACTTCAACTTCGACCGCGACGGGAACTTCAGCGACAACGACAAGCGGTGGAGGCGCGACAAGCGGGACTTCATCGCAGGCACGGACCACGCGGACTGGCGGATCCAGCCGACGCTGTACACCGCGCTGATCGAGTTCACGCAAGGCGGCGAGAAGAGTTTGATCCTGCTCTACCACGTCTACCACGCGCTCCAGGGCGGAATAGGCAAGGACGTCCACGATTGGGAGCGGATCGAAGTGCGCATCGACGGCGCTCGCCCCGGGGGGCCTGGATCCGGAGAAGTGTTGAACTACTTCGTACTGACCGCCCACAGCCTGCACGCCGGTCGCGCGTTGGGGCACCACGACCTGCACTTTCTCGACGCGCGCAAGACCTCGGGCGCCGTGCGGGGCAAGCACCTGCTCGTGTGGCAGGCGGAGTGGAACGGGACGGGCCTCCTGATCTCCTCGCCGCCCAACAAGAGTGAGCTGCGCTTCGTCGAGGACAACGTCGGCGAATTCGTGGACGCGAAGGCACTGGTCGACGTCAGCGGGACGGGTAACGAGTTCGCGTTCCACTACGTGTTCGTCGACCGCGATGCGGAGGACGCGACCGCGTACTGGCATGCGCGCGAGCTGACGCGTGAGACGGCGCGCGACCTGGCATCGGGTCGCGACGAGCACGACGTCATCCAAACGGACGCGACGATCCGGATCACCTACGAGCTTCAGGACCTCGGCGACGTTTTTCCGACGCACAGCATCGACGCCTACTGGCCCGCACGGAACAAGAGCTGGAGTGGCACGAAGGTCATGGTGGACATGACCGACGGGATCCGCTCCGATCTGACCGGCACGCCGATCAGCCTGGAGCCCGGTCTGCACGAGTTCTACGGCACGGCGCGCGGTGGCAAGCGTCGCGGCTATCCGCGCAAGCACTGGTTCTGGGGCACGTACCTCTGGAACTGCCGGGGTAGCTGGACCGAGTTCGCCCTGGTGAAGCGCGACGGCGTCTGGAACCAGCACGACTACTTCGCGCACGACGGCGTTCGCGGCGCGCGCTCGGGCGACACCCGGGAGCGTGCGGGGAAGGAGCGTGGGCGCTGGCTCCCCCCCGGCTGGCACCTGCCGGAGAACGGCGGCTTCGACGGGCGCTGGGTGTCGTTGTTCGAGGATTGAGCGAGTCTCCGCCGCTCACAGATCATCGAGCGAAAGGCGATACCCGAACGCCACTGAGCCATCCACTCGTCGGTCCGTGAGCGTAATCCGCGGTGCAGGCGTCGCATCCCAATCGATCGCCACGAGCCCGGCCCCATAGGAACACTCCCGTCACAGCCCGGTCATCGCGTCGACCTTCGCCGCGAGCTCCTCGGCCGCCGTCACCACGTGGTGCGATGAGGTGCTGTAGAGCCACGACGGCAGGATTACGACGCGGCCCTCGCGCAGGGCCGTGAGATCCGCCAGCGTCGGCTCGTCCGCGAGCAGCGCGGCCGTCGTGCTCGCCTCGCGCGCGACGTCGAGCGCGCCGACGAGGAAGACGTCCGGGTCGATCGCGAGGATCTGTTCGAAGTCGATGGGCGCGTTGCCGGCGATCCCGGCCTCGGCCGCGGCGTTGCGCATGCCCGCGAGGCGGATCATGAGGTCCCACGTGGTGCCGGAGCCCGACGTCGACCCGCCGCTGCCGTAGTTGCCGTAGGGCAGGACGCGAATCGATGAACGCGGCGTCTCGGCGAGCACGGCGCGGCGGCGTTCGAGCGACGCGACGAGCGCTTCGCCGGCTTGCTCGACATCGAGCAGGCGCGCGAGGAACCGCGTCGTTGCGGCGAGGGAAGCGAAGTCCTCGATCGTGGGGAGGCGCACGACCGCGACCCCGCTGTCTTCGAGGAAGGCGACCGTGCTTGGGGACTGCCACATGTCCGCGAGCACGAGGTCGGGCTCGTGTGCGAGGACGGGCTCGGCCTCGAAGGCCGCGAGGATGGGCAGCTCGGGCGCCGTGTCCGGATCCCGGGCGAGGACCGAGTAGCCGTAGGCGGACGCGGGCACGGCGGCGATCCGCTCGAGCGGGACGAGCTCGATGAGGAAGTCGACCGTGCTCGCACTCGTGGGCACGATTCGCCGTGGCGACGCGGCGAGCTCGATCTCCGCCCCGCCCAATTGTCGGATACGGAGGGGGTAGCCCGCGCCCGAGACGACGATCGGAATCCGCGCGACGTGCGAATGTTCAGGTGCGGAGTGAAACCTGGGCCGTACGAGCCAGGCGAGCGCGGCGAGCACCGTGATCGCGACGGCGAGCCGGACGGACCCGCTCTCTCGTCCCGGTGTGCGCGCGTGCCTCATCGCCAAGAGTATGGACGCGCGCGGGCCCGGCGCCAGTGCGCCGTCCCGCTCCTTGCCAAGCGCGCGCCCGCGGCCCTACCATGCGCCCTCGTTCTGGAGGGTTTGCCCTCCACATCAATTCAACAGTCGTTCGGGGTGCCCAGCGGGACAGGAACCGGGGCACAACAGGGAAGCCGGTGTGAATCCGGCACGGTCCCGCCACTGTGAGCGGTGAGCCGCCGCCCCCGGATCCGCAGCGTCGGGTCCGGATGGACCACTCGGCCATGAGCAAGGGCCGGGGAAGGTCGGGTCGGCGGCGTGGGTCGGTGCGATGCGCGCCGGCGCCCCTCCGCGAGTCAGGAGACCTACCCCGAGCGCCGCGGCGCGATCGCGCGCCACGCGCCTCTAAAGACAACGGGAGCACAAGCGTGTCCTCAGCCTTCGAGGGCCGGCGGATCGAGGTCACGGTGAATGACCTCGAGGCCGACGAGCCCATTCACTCCTTCGCATACGCGCGGGCCGCGGCATGACCGAGAGCCGCGCCATCGATGCGACGGAGCGGCCCGCGACGCGCGCGAGCCTCGCCGCCGACTTCGCCAGGCTGGGACTGGCGGAGGGTGACACCGTGCTCGTGCACAGCTCGCTCACCGCCATCGGCTTCGTGGTGGGCGGCGGCGTCACGGTCGTCCAGGCGTTGCTCGACGCGGTGGGGGAGCGGGGGACGCTCATGATGCCGGCGTTCACCAGCTACAACTCCGAGCCCTCGCTCTGGATCGCGCCGCCCGTGCCCGAGGAGTGGTGGCCCACGATCCGCGCGCACATGCCTGCCTACGACAAGCGCGTGTTTCCCATGCGCATGATCGGACAGATCGCCGAAGTGCTCCGCGCGTGGGAGGGGACCCTGCGCAGCGATCACCCACAAGTGTCCTTCATCGCGCGCGGGAGACACGCGGAGCGGATTACCGCGGACCACGGCCTCGAGTTCGAGTTCGGCGAGCGCTCGCCACTCGCGCGCCTGTACGAGCTCGACGGCTCGGTTCTGCTCCTCGGCGTGACCCACACGAACAACAGCTCACTGCACCTCGCGGAGGACCGCGCGCCGGGCAACGAGGTCGTCGAGCAGGGCTCGAGTGTCTTGGAGGACGGCCGGCCCGTGTGGC
>SMVQ01000317.1 GCA_004357655.1 Planctomycetota bacterium | reverse complement strand
CTCCCGGTTCATCGTGTCGATCCAAATCCAGCGCTGGAATACGCTTACGGCGTCATGGCGCGCCCCCTTCCTGGGGCGCGCGGCGAAGATCCTAACCCGCGCGCCTGCGAGCGCGTAGTGCCGAGCCCGATCCTCCCATCCCCCATGAGATCCAACCGAAAATCCGTGTGGTTCCCGACCCTCCTCGCTGTCCTCGGCGCGGGCTTTGCGTCAACGAGGGCCGCGGCCTACTCCAGCGGGCCGACCAACGCCGATGGGCGCGTGATCGTCCTCGGGTTCGACGGCGCGGACGCGCGGACGACGCGCGCGATGATGGACCAGGGCATGCTGCCGAACTTGACGCGCCTCGCGGAGATGGGGACGTTCGCGCCGTTGCGCTCGACGAATCCCGCGGAGTCGGCCGCGGGCTGGGCGGCGCTCAATACGGGCGTGAACCCGATCGAGAACGGGGTCGCGAGCTTCATCATCCGCGACCTCTCGGGGGGCGCGCCCATGCCGAACATGGGTCATATCGAGATCGGATCGCGCGCCGTCGAGGACTTCGAGCACTCGGGCCTCATGAAGATCCTCGTCGAGTACCGCGGCCCGAAGCTCGTCGTCGGGACCGGGGTCCTCGTGCTGATCGGTTTCCTCATCGTGTTCGCGGCGCTCCTGCGTGTGAAGCTCTCGCTGGCGGTCCCGCTCGCACTCGGGCTCGCCGGGGTCGGCGCCTGGGGTGCGGCGAAAGCGAGCGAGTACGTTCCCAACGAGATCGCGGGCGTCTTCAAGAACCGGGTGAAGGCCGACGGCGTCTGGGACCACGCGGCGCGGCAAGGCGTGCAGTCCATCGTGCTCGACGCCGCCCTGGCCTTCGATCGTCCAACGGTGGAGGGGGCCCGTGTGCTCGGCGGCCTCGGTCTGCCCGATGCGCGCGGCAGCATCAGCGGGATGTGGTTCACCTACACGACCGACGACCTCGAGATGGAGAAGACTCCGCGCGGCCGGGTGACGTCGACGGGGGCAGGGCGGATCTTTCGGGTGAACGAGCGCAACGGCAAGATCGTCTCGGAGCTCTACGGTCCGGTCAACTTCTGGGAGCTCGATCGCCTCGACCAGGAGCTCGCCGAGGTCGAGGAGCTGCTCGCGAATCCGGACCTCGGCTGGAAGCGCAGCAACGAGCTCCGGGACCAGAAGACGGAGATCGGGAAGCGTCGTGACGAGCTTCGGGATGAGCACGTGTCCCTCCCCGTGGTCGTCGAGATACTCGACGGCAAGGCGCGTGTGACCCTGGGCAGCCAGACGCAGGAGATCGCCGAAGGCGAGTGGTCGGATTGGTATCGGCTCTCGTTCCAGATCAATCCATTGATCAAGGCGCGGGCCGTGACGCGGGCGAAGATCGTCAGCCTCGATGATCCCGTGCACGGCTTCGTGATGCTCGTGAACAACCTCGAGATCGATCCGACCTCGCCCCCCTTCTGGCAGCCGCTCAGCCAGCCACCCTCATTCTCCGGCGAGCTCGCGGAATGGATCCAGGAGCCCTACGAGACGACCGGCTGGTCGTGCATGACCAATGCGATGAAGGACGAGGAGGTCGACCCGCAGACGTTCCTCGAGGACATCGAGTTCACGATGGGCTGGCGCGAGAAGCTGACGTACGCCGCGCTCGAGCGCGGGGACTGGCGGCTCCTATTCAGCGTCTTCAGCTCGCCCGACCGGGTCCAGCACATCATGTACAAGTACTACGACGAGGGGCATCCACGTTACAAGGAGGCCGAGGCGGCGAAGGTGGTCACGTTCTTCGGCCAGGAGCTGCCCCTCGCGGAGGTCATCCCCGAGATCTACCGCCAGATGGACCGGATCGTCGGGCGCGTGATGGACGACTACGTCGGTCCGGACGACACCCTGCTGCTCTGCGCGGACCACGGCTTCACGAGCTACCGCCGGGGGATGCACGTCAACAACTGGTTGGCGCAGAAGGGCTACCTCGTCTTGAGAGACAGGGTCAAGCGGAGCGACGGACGCCGCCTCGCCGCCTACCCGGACTGGAGCCGGACGAAGGCGTACGCCCTCGGGCTGGGGATGGTCTTCTTGAATCTCGAGGGTCGCGAGCCGCACGGCATCGTGAAGCTCGAGGATGCGGAGGGCGTCTTGCAGGCGATCGCGGACGATTTCCTCGCCGCCACGGACACGGGCGAAGACGGCAAGGTCGACGGGGAGGTCCGGATCAACCCGGCCTACCTGGGGACGAAGGTCGGCCACGATGCGGTGATCATGAAGGACCTCTACGACGGCCCGTGGGGCACGGAGGAGTACTTCTGCGCGGACCTCATGCTCGGGTTCGAGGAGAACTACCGCGCGTCCTGGTCGACGGTCACCGGCAGGATCCGGCTGGAGCAAGACGGTTCCCTCGGGGCGACGTTCGAGAGCAACTCGAACCCCTGGTCGGGCGACCACGCGTCGGTCTCGCCGGCCATCGTGCAGGGCATCTTCTTCTCGAACCGCCCGGTCGAGGTGCCCGAGGACGGCGTGAGCGTCCTTCACATGGCGCCGACGATCCTCTCCCGCTTGGGCCTGGACGTACCCGAGACGCTCGACCGCGCGCCGCTGTCCTTCCGCTAGCCGCAACGGCCGTTCACTTGGGTCCCGTTCACTCCGGGCGAACTGCCCGGCGAGCGCGGCATACGTACCTCGAACGCAGCCGCGATCTTCGGGCGCTCTTTTCCGCGGTCTTCACCATCGTTCTGTCGCTGTCGCGCGTAGTTCCGGGTGAATGCTGGGAACGTTCCTGTGTAGGACGTGTATGAACCAGCATTCGTGCTCTGCGACGACGACGAACGGTGAACCAATGCGACCTCAGAAAGCGATGGAAGCAGGAAATAGCAGCCGGTCGTCGTCGACAAAGGGTGCACCTCGGTCGGCCATCTGGGGGATGGCCGAGCCGACAACCGCAAGAGAAAGTGAAGAGCCCCATGGAACCCGGTAAGAACGATGGACAAGAGAAGTCGGCGTTCGGCAACGTCCGATCGTCGGATCTCGGTCCGTCGCGCTCTGCCCGGTTTTCCTGGCTGGACCGCGAGACCGGAGAACGGATCACGGTTGAGATTCAGGGTTCGGAAGCCTTTCTCGCCGAGCTCGAGGCCCTCGGCTTCGAGCCCACACCAGAAGGAAGTGGTGCTGCCCAAGTGGGTCGCACCGGGGAAAGAGCCCGTGTGGACTCCAGCGCGGGGCGGTCGGGGGACCGAGACCGCGCTGGGTCCACACACCCTCTCGCCTTAGCCACCATGAACGCGGTGGCGCGCTTGCGTGTGATCCCGCCCGTGGGTCAGAGCTGCGCCTGACGGTTCGGGGACGTCGGCCTGGCCCCGACGTCGACGGCATCGAAGCCAGGCCGAGGCGACGGCGTGCATTGGCGCGCGGGAACCCGCACCGCTACCCTGGCCGGAATGAGCACCCACTGGAAGGTCCTCCTCTGGATGGTCGCGGGGCTCCTGGTCGGGCTCGTGATGCAGTTCACGCTGGAGGCCGAGGCGTGGAGTGGCATCACCGTTGTCGACGGGGCGGCGGGCGTCGAGCTCGCCTCCGTCAGCGGGCCGGGGGCGAAGGGCGCCTTCGGTCAGGGGCGGCCGATAGCCAAGGGCGACGTCCTGCGGGCCGTCATCCTCCACCGCGGCGCGGAGGACGAGGAGCTCGTCGAGCTCTCGCGCGCCGCGGACTTCGAAGCTGCCGTCGCCCGTTCGGTCAACGGGGAGGTGATCTGGCTCGTGGAGGCGAGCGATACCGACGTCGCGCGCCCCGCGGCGGTCGCGCTCCAGATGAACCCGAGCTCGCAACGGGCTACCTGGGTCGCACCGTTCGCGTTCGTGGCCGATATTTTTCTGGCGCTGCTCAAGATGCTCATCGTGCCGCTCGTGCTCTCCTCGATCGTCACGGGCGTGGCGAGCGTGGGGTCGATGGGCAGCCTGCGCCGCCTGGGGGGCAAGACCTTCTTCTATTACATGGCGACGAGCCTCCTGGCGATCCTCGTGGGGCAGGTGCTCGTCAACGTGATCCGTCCGGGCGACGGCGCCGTGCTGGGGCTCTCCGCCCTCGCGGAGCGGGGGGCGGGGACGGAGGAGAGCTTCATCGATGTGCTCAAGCGCGCCGTGCCCGAGAACATCTTCAAAGCGCTCCAGGACAACGGGGCGATGCTCTCGATCATCTTCTTCGCCCTGCTGTTCGGGTACTTCATCACCCAGACCAAGGAGCCGCACGGGACGCGCGTCAAGGATGTCTTCGAAGCGTTCTTCGAGGTCATGATGAAGATGGCGACCGGGGTCCTGTCCCTGTTGCCCTATGGGGTGTTCGCCCTCATCGTGAAGGTCGTGGCCACGACCGGCTTCGCGCCGTTCAAGTCGCTGCTCCTGTACATGGGCACGGTGACGCTCGCGCTGGTGATCCACTTCTGCATCACGCTGCCGCTCGTGCTCAGGCTGGTCGGCCGGATCTCGCCCATCAAGTGGTTCAAGGCCATGTCGCCGGCGATCCTGACCGCGTTCAGCACGAGCTCGTCGAGCATGACGCTGCCCGTCACGATGAAGACGGTCGAGCACCGCGGCCGGGTCAGCAACAAGGTGACCTCCTTCACCCTGCCGCTCGGCGCGACCATCAATATGGACGGCACGGCCCTCTACGAGTGCATCGGGGTCATCTTCCTCGCCCAGTACTACGCCAGCACGGGCGGCTACGAGCTGACCCTGGGGGACCAGGGCCTGGTCGTGGTCCTGGCCCTCCTGGCGAGTGTCGGGGCGGCCGGCATCCCCTCGGCGGGGCTCGTGATGATGCTGACGATCCTGTCGGCGCTCAAGCTGCCCGTGGAGGGCGCCGCCCTCCTCCTGGCCGTCGATCGGCCCCTGGACATGATGCGGACGATGGTCAACGTCTGGTCGGACACGTGCGGCGCGGCGGTCATCGCGCGCACGGAGGGCGAGGAAGGGCCGCTCGAACCGGTCTTCGACGCCTGACGCCGCGGCTGCGAGGCCCGCAGCCGTTGCCGTGTCCCACCGGGGCCGGATAGAATCCCCCCAGTCGTCGCCAAAAGGACAATCCATCGATGAGCCAAGGCTATCTCAATGAACAGATCACCCGTTCCCTGGCCTACATGCTGCGGCACCAGCCCGAGGAGTTCGACCTCGAGCTCGACGCGCATGGCTACGGGGAAATGGGGGACGTGGTTCGTGCCCTGAACGAACGCCTCGGAGAGCCGATCGAAGAGGGGGACGTGCGCGCGGCGATCGATTCCGGCGATCGGCAGCGGTACGAGATCGAGGGCGACCGGATCCGCGCGCTCTACGGCCATTCGATCCACATCGAGCCGGGCGAACCGGCGGAGCCGCCGGAGCTCTTGTACGTGGGCGTCGGCAGCCGCGACGCCGGGCGCGCGGAGAGTTTCGGACTCAAGGGCGGTCGCCGGACCTTCCTGCACCTCGCGCTCACGTACGAGGATGCCCAGGAGACCGGTCGGCGGATCGCACCGGAGTACGCGGTGATCACGGTTCACGCCTCCGAAGCCTTCGGGTCCGGAGTCGCCTTCTACGACCGCAAGTCGCTGTTCCTCGCCGAGGAGATCCCCACCGAGTTCCTCGAGCTGGGCGAGGTCCACACGGACGGGATCCTACGGGCGCCGAGAGGCGACCGGTTCGCGGATCGCCGCGGCGGTCGGCATGGACGGCGGGACGATCGCGATCGCAACCGGGGCGGCCGTGGCGATAGCCGCGGCTTCGAAGAGCAACGCGAGCGCCCCTCGCGATTCGACCGGGATCGTCCGCGCCGCGAGCCCGATGCGCCGCGGGAGGAGACGGTGGCGAGGCCGGACCCGCGGCCGCGTTCCGAGGAGCCCGCGCCGCGCACGGCTGCCGCGCCGGAGCCCGCGAAGAAGGCTGCCTCGGGCGGGTTCGGGTTGGGCATCTTCGTTCCCCCGGCCAAGGAGGAGGCTCCGCGTGAGCAGCCTGCGGAGCGCGAGCCTGCCCGTGAGCCGACGCCCGAGCCGCCCGAGCCGCGCGAGACGCGCGAGCCTCCCGAGGAAGTGGCGGACGACAGCGCGGGCGGCTTCGGCAGCGGGGTCTTCTAGGCGCGGCTCTCGTCCGGCCCAGCTCGAGCCAGGTCTGTGCCTGGAGACATGCCCACTCCCCCCGTCCTGCAAGAGCTCCCGGACGGATACTTCGTGGAAGAGAGCCCGCGCGGGATCCTCGTGCTCCACGCGGACGTCGCCCAGACCCTCCACGAAGCGGGCTTCGGGCCCGAATCCGACGGGTCGCTCGGACTCTCCGGCCTGTTCGGGCGCAAGCCGCTCTTCGAGATCCAGGCGGGCGGAGAGTCGTTCGTCGTCCGCCGCTTCAGCCACGGTGGGCTCGTGCGTTGGTTCACGCGGGACCGGTTCCTCGACTTCGAGCGCCCGTTCCGCGAGCTGATCCTGTCCGACTCCCTGCGCCGAATCGGCATCGCGACGCCCCAGGTCGTCGCCGCCCGCGCGCGGATGAGGCGCGCCGGCGGTTGGCAACTGGACGTGATGACGCGCCGCCTCGAGCGGACGGTCGATCTCGGGGTGGTGCTCGCCAGGTGCCAGGGGGGTGACCTCCGCCGGGACGTACGCGCGCGGCTCCTCGTGGCGGTCGGCGAATTCGTCCGACGGCTGCACGCCCACGGCTGCCTGCACGCCGATCTCTCGCCCAACAACCTGCTCGTCTCCGAGGCGGCGCTCGAGGGCGGCGAACCAAGGATCTGGGTGCTCGACCTCGACGGCTCCCACTTCACGACCAAGCTGACAGAGCGCGAGCGCCTCGCGAACCTGCGCCGGCTCTATCGCCACGTGAGCCATAGGGAAGCGCAGCGCGGCCCCGCTCTCACCGCGCCGGACTACGCGCGGTTCTTCAAGGGCTACGACTTCGACGGCAACCGTTGGAAGGCCGACTGGCACGCGATCCGCGCGCGGCACACGATGGCCAGGGGTTTTCACGCCGCGGGCTGGGCCCTGGAGCGGCTCTTCTCGCGGACGGTCGATCCCCGCGACGAGCTGGCGACCGCCACGGAAAAAAGTCAGGGCGATTGAGGCGGCGGTCGATCCGGCCCGTCTGCGGCCCCAGGCTCCGCGGCGCCCGGAGGCGATCGGCGCAGCACCTGGTGCGCGACGTACACCACGGTCCAGGCGCACGAGGTCGCGACGTGCGTCCACACCCAGGCCGTCCGCAAGGCCTCGTCCGTCGTCACCTGCAGGAGGTAGCCCGACGCGATCATCGGCAGGAGGAGCACCGCGAGCGTGATGCCCGTCCTGCGACGCTGGCGGAAGCCCGATCGGATCCGCCCCCAGACGTGGCTCCGCCAGGCGAGGCCGCACGCAAACACGACGAACGGTGCCGCGAGCACGTGCAGGTGCTGGAAAGTCGGCTGGAATGGATGCCCGACGACGGCGAACTCGTCCGCGGGGGTCGCGAAGTAGGCCATCCAGCCGTAGACGAGCCCCGTGCCCGCGACGAGCGCCGACGAGACGTGCACGAACCAGGCGGTCCTGCGGGTCACGACGCGCCGTCCGGAGCGGTCATCCGCCCGTGGTCTTCGGGGACCGCAGCGCGAGCACGCGGTGGACGGCGAGGACGCGGCGCGCGGCGCCCATCGTCGCCCGACTGGTGAGCGTCGCGCCCGACACCTTCTTCACGCCGCGCTTCAGCGAGAGCTCGTCGTCGAGCTTGCGTCCCAGGAACTGGCGGTACCAGTTGCCGCGCGGCAGGTAGTCGAGCGGCTCGGCGAAGGCGAGCACCTCGAGGCGCGCGATCGTCCCGTCGGGCGCCACGACGACCATCACGGTCTCACGGAGCGTGCGCACCCTGTGCGTGTCGAAGTAAGCGGTACCGACCGCCCGACCATCCTTCGTGGCCGAATAGGCGAAGACCAGGCGGCTCGCCACCTTCTCGCCGGCCAGGGCTGTCGCGCGCTTCTGCTCCGTCTTGCTGAGGGTCTTCGCCCCACGCTCGACCACGCACTTCGGGAAGGCCAGCGCGAGCGCCTCGTCGACCGTGAGGAACACCTTGCCGCGGGGCGAAGATGCGACCTCCGACGCGCCGGCGCCGGGCGCCGAGGCGAACGCGAGGAAGGCGAGCAAGGCGAGCAGGCTCGCGCAGCGCGGGAGGTTAGAAGACATAGCCGATGAGGAAGTTCCACTGGTCGCCGCTGCCGTCCCAGTCCTCGTAATCGAGCTTGATCACGACCTGGTCGATGGGCTGGTAGGTGAGGCCGAAAGTGACGATGTCGTCGTCCTGATCGGAGTCGGCGTTGAAGCCCGAGGGCATCGACGCCTGGGTGTCGATCGTCTCCCAGCGCACGAACGGTGTGAGCGACTGGCTGCGGTCCGCGAGGAGGTCGTAGCCCACCTCCGCGTAGAACCCCTCGAGCCGCTTGGCGAGCGTCTCGCCGGTCGCGTCGTTGAAGTCACCCGCGTCATCGACGTGAGCCATCGCGGCGAGAGCGCGGAAGCTCCACGGTCCGGTCTCGTACTCGGCGTGCAGCTCCAGGATCGTCGTCGCGAGATCGGGGATGCCCGGCTCGTCCTGGCCGGAGTCGCCGTAGTAGAGCGAACCGCCGAGGAGCAGGCCCGGCGTGTCCACCCAATCGAGCCGACCGACGAAGGCGAAATCCTCGGCCTTGGCCTTGCTCCCTTTCTGACGGCCGCCGCGCAGCCCCGACGCATCGAAGCCCTCCCCGTCGAAGCCGTTCACGGCGTACGCCTTGTAGGCGAAGCCGCCGACGTCGCCGAAGACGCCCAGGCCGTTCTCGCGCCACGTCGTAGGGATGATCCGGCGCTCGGTCTGCGGCCGGTTGGCCGGCAGGAAGGTCGTGGGCTCGTGCCGCTCGTTGATGAGCCCCATGGGCACGAGCACGAGACCTCCACGGGCGTTGAGCGAGTCACTCGCGAGGTAGTCGATGTAGCCGAATTCGAGCGAGACCTCGCCGTCCGCGCCCGTCGATGCGTGCTCGAACTCGATCTCCGAGTTGAACACCCAGTCCTCGTCGAACTTGTAGCCGAAGTACAGCACCGAGCGCAGCGCATCGAAAGTATCGGAGCCCGAGCCCGTTCGCTCGGTGAACAGGAACTCGCCGTAGCCCCCGATCGACAGACCCTGCTCCACGCCGTAGACCTTCGACGCGGCCGGGCCCATCCCGTACAGGCTCTCGCCCAGCGCCGGGATCACGTCGCGCAGGTTCAGGCGCTCGAGCTCCTCGCCGTACGCTTCGAGCTGGGCCTCGAGCGCCGCGTTCTTGCGCTCGAGCTCCGTGAGGCGCTCGTCGACCGTCGTCGCCGCCTGGTTCACGGCCTCCTGGCCCTCAGCCTCCGGGACAAGGAGGACAGCGGCTGCCGCCAGGCCGACGATAGGGGCGAGGATCGTGCGGATCATGGGTCGTTGCTTTCGAGGGAGAGGTCGATCGTCGTGACGTGGAGGTCGTCCACGAGGGTTTCGATGCGCCCGCGCAGCCCGCTCGTGGCGTGCGCGACGAGCCCCGCGGTGGTGATCTCGAGCGCGAGGGCCTCGACGTCCGGGAGGCGTTCGGCGAGCGCGATGCCGGCCACCGGCCCGAGCACGAAGAGGCCGGTCGACAGGGCGTCCGCCGTCGTCGCATCGCCCGCCCAGACCGTCATGCTTCCGAAGTCAGCGGCCGGCGCGCCCGTGCGCGGGTCGAGCACGTGGCTCCGCGGCTTGCCGCCGACCACGATGCCGCGCTCGCTGTTGCCCGAGGTCGCGACGGAGCCGCGCCCGATCTCGAAGCGGATCACACCGCGCCGGCGATCGCGCGGGTCGGCCACGGAGAGGGCGTGCGTGCCGTTCGCGACCAGCACCTGGCCGCCGAGGTCGAGCACCACGAGGTGCACCTCGCCCCGCGCGGTGAGTGAGAGCGCGGCGAGCGCCGCGTCGAGGCCGACGCCCTTGCCGAATGCGCCCTCCTCGATGACGAGCTCCGCGCTTCGGCGCACCGCGCGACGGTCTACGAGCTCGAGCGCGTCGAGGCCGCCGACCGCGAGCCAGGCCGCGATCTCCGCCGGCGCGGGCTGCCGTCCGCCCGTCCGGAGCCCCCAGGCGCGCACGAGCGCTCCGACGCCCGGGTCGAACGCGCCGCCTGTGATCCGCCGCAGCTCGCGCACGCGCGCGAGATCGGCCGCGAGCTCGACGCTCAGGTCGAACGGCTCGCCGACGGGCGCTGCATTCAGGCGCGCGAGCTCACTGTCGCTGCTCCAGGTCGAGAGCCGGCGTTCGACGGCTTCGACGGCCCGGATCGCGCGCTCGCTCGCCGCCAGCGCGAGCGGCCGGCTATCGGCCTCGATCACCACGGCGAGCGTCGTACCCATGACGCCCACGACCCGCTCGACCCGTTCCACGTCCCTGCCGGCGGCGCGGCTGCTCCCCGGTGCGGCCGCACCGAGGACCACCAGCGCCAGCAGGGACGCGGAGCGGGCGGAGCGGCGGCGGACACCTTCGGGAGCGCGGGTCATAGGGGTTCCGAGACCTGTTTCGGCCACGGCACCCTCTAATCTAAATGAGATTGGGTCTCAATGTCAAGTACGAACAAGGGCCCGGGACGCCCCCAAGTAGGGCGTATGGGTAGGGCGCACTGCCGTCACCTCGGGCCCCCTCTGCCTTCCCAACTCGTCTTCTTCCGATCAGGCAGGGGCGGGGGAACCTGCACCGATAGCCGAGGTGAACGGCACCGGCGTCAGGAGAGCCCCGGCAGCGTGACGCGCGGGAACACCGGCCCATCGGGCGACAGGGTCGCTTCGAGCAGACGGGACGTGGCGCGCCGATGGCGCTGCCGCAGGATGGGTGCGACGATGCGCGCGTTCTTGCGCCGCAGACTCGCGGTCAGCTCGCGCTCGAGGTCCCGTGCCTCCCGTGCGCGCGCGGCAGCGCGGAGGAGCAGGACGTGCGTCCCGACGATGACGATCCGGTCGGGGAACTCGGCGCCGGAATGCGCGAGGATGTCCAGCGCCTGCTCCGAGAGCGCAAGCGCGCGCGTGAGCTCGCCCTCCTCGCGCGAGACGCGTGCGCGAATCGCGAGCGAGAGCGCCTCCAAGCGTCGCATACCCATTTCGCGCGCGAGGTCGGAGGCACGGCGGAGCATGCCCCGCGCCTCGGGGTCGCCCGCCTCGGCGAGCAGCGTGCCGAGGAACACCGACGCGAGTGCCTGTCCGCTGCGGTCCTCGATCTCGGTCGCCGTGAGCAGCGCCTCGCGGAGGTTCATCTCGGCCTCGGCTTCGCGTCCGACGTCGAGCAGCATTCGGCCCATGCGCGCCAGGATCTCCGCCTCGAGGCGGCGCTCACCCGCCTCGTGCGCGAGTCGCGCGGCGCGCTGGATCGAACCGAGGGCGCGCCGCGGCCGGCCGAGGATGCGGTAGACGCGTGCGCGTTGGAGTTGCATGGCCGCTGCCGCGCCGCGCGTGTCCACTCGGTGCTCGCGGCGGAGGAGTCGCATCGCCCGATCGAGCGTGCGCAGGGCCGACTCGTACCGGTTCCTGCGGATCTCGTTCATGCTGATCGCGAGCAGCGCGAGCGCGCGCTGGAAGTCGTCCACCGCGAATTGCCAGGACCGTTCGGCGAGCTTGGCGGCGATGTCGAGCTCCCCGACGTGGCCCTGGACGTGGGCGAGACGCCGCAGCGACTCGGCGAGGAGCTTCCGATCCGGGCCCTGCTCGAAGTTCTGCACGGCGTTCAGGAGCAGGCCGCGCGCGAGCCCGTACCGGCCGGTGCTCGCCGCGAAACGGCCGTGCAGGAGGTAGACGCGGCCCGCCAGGCTCGGGTCCGCCTGGGCCTGGGCGAGGTCCGCGAGCTGGTCGAGCGCCTCGCGTTGGGCGGTGCGGTAGCCGAGCCGGTCGGCGGCGTCGGCCTCCGCTTCGAGCAGCTCGATCCGTAGGCGCGTCCGTTGCCGGCTGGGAGGGAGGTGGTCGAGCGCCTCGATGCCCCACTGCGCCAGCGTCTGGACCCGCTGGGGATGACCGCGCTGCACGAGGGTGGCGATCAGTTGCGGCACTTCCCGCAAGAGGTCTTCGTGCCGACCCGCCGACCGCAGGTGGAACGCGCGCTGGAACCTGACGCCGATCGATCGCGCGGCGCCATGCCGGCTCTGCAGGGCCTTCGCCGCGAGTGTGTGCAGCCGCTCCCGCCGCTCCACGTCGATCCTGCGGTACACGGCCTCGCGCAGCGCGGGCCGCGCGAACCGGTGCCGTACGCCAGCCTTGACGAGCCACCCCTTGCGGACGAAGTCCGCGAGCATCGCGTCGACCTCGGCGTCGGTCGTGGGCGGGAACGCGCGCACGAGGAACCCGCGCTCGATCCGACCCCCGACGATGGCGAGCCGCTGCAGCCACAGCCGCTCGGGTGCTGGAAGACTACGGTACCCGACAGCGATCATTCTCGAGAGGGAGCGCGGAAACGGCAGGTCCTCGGGCGCGATGTCGAGCAGGAGCAGCCCGTCCGCGGCGCGCCGCGCGACACCACGGTTCACGAGGTCGCGCACGATCTCCGCGAGCTGCCCGGGGTTGCCGCGGCTCCGTTCGAGGAGCACGCGCGCCAGGCGCAAGCGGGGAACCGTGTGGTGGAAGACGCTCTCGACGACCGCGAGCACGTCCCGCTCATCGAACGGGCCGAGGACGAGGGACGTCGCGACGTCGCCAACCCGTCGCCGCAGCCCCTCGAGTGCCGCGGCTTCGCGCGGCGGCGTGCCCGAGCGCAGGCCGAGGATGAGCATGAGGCGGGTCTCCGCGAGGCCGGAGGCGACGTCCGACAAGATCGCCAGCGTCGCCGGACCCGCCCAGCCGATGTCGTCGAGGAACACGATCACCGGAGTCTCGCGCGCGACGCGCTGCAGCCAGTCGGCGAGCGCGTGCGTGACGGACACTTCGGTGGTGCCCTCGAAGGTTGGATCGAGCGCCTGCGCGAGCGCTTCCGCAGTCTGTGGCGGGACGAGCCGATCGAGGAGCCCGCGTTCGCGCGGTCCCGGGGCGACCTCGTGCGAGAGGCCGAGCCAGCGGCGCAGGAGCGACAGGATCGGCTGTCCGGGGCGCTCCTCGATCCACTCCGCGCAGCGGCCGGTGAGGATCAGGGGCGGATCCGGATGGGCGCGCATCCGCCCCGCGAACTCCTCCACGAGCCGCGACTTGCCGCTGCCTTGCGGGCCCTCGAGCCATACGACGGAGCCGCCGGAGCCCGCGCTCGCCGAACGCTCGAAGGCGCGCTTCAGGTCGGCGAGCTCCCGCGCGCGGCCGGCGTGCGGGATGATGTGCATTCCACGGAGCATGCGTACGAGGCGCGTCGACCCGAGCTTCCGCACGCGCTCCTGCCACCAGTCTCCGCTCTCACCGCCCTCGAACACCCGCTCGGCGCCCTCCGCCGAGAGTCGGGCAGCGGGATTGCGGGCGAGCAGGCATGTGATCGCGTGGTCGAAGAACGGCGTGAGCTGCGGCACGTGTACGGACGGCGGCACGAATCGCGCCGCGTCGAGGTGCGCGAGAAAGCGATCGCGATCTCGGGCGGAGGTGGGCTTGCCGTGCCCGTCGACGAACGGGTGACAGCCCGTCGCGAGCTCGTACAGGAGCACTCCGAGGGCGAAAACGTCGCTCGCCGTCGTCCCCGGCTGGCCCCGCGCCTGCTCGGGAGCGAGGTACAGGTGGCTGCCGGCGCGCGGCTGTCCGGCCGATTCTTCGTCCGCGCGCCGCACGAATCCGAGGTCGAGCAGCGTTGTGCGTCCCGCGGGGTCGAGTCGCACGTTGTCGGGCTTGACGTCTCCGTGGCACCAGCCGGCCCCGTGCAGGGCCGCTAGCGCGCCGGCGATCGCGCGACCGATCGCGCGGACCCGCTCCTCGGGCAGCGGCCCTTCGTCCGCGAGCGCGGTGGACAGGGTCACCCCCGGAGCAAACTCCATCACGATGCTCTGCCCGTCGTCGCCGGCCCCCGCGTACATCACGCGCACGAGGCTCGGGTGCCGGGCCGCGAGCCCGGCGGCCGCCTCGGATCGGAAGGCCGCGAGCGCGCGCGCGTCGCCCGCGAGCTCGGGATGCAGGACCTTGACCGCGACCTCGCTCCCCGCCGGCCAGGCGAGGTACGGCTCACGCAGGATGCCGTGCCGGACACGGCCCGATACACCGGTGCCCAGCACGCGGTCGAGCTCGAAGGCGGGTGCGGACGAAGTCAAGGGAGGACGCGGCGGGGCTGTTTCCTCGGGATGGGGCCCCTATGATAGCCGCGCGCGTCCCTGTTTCGCGCGGCCGTCTGCGACGGCTGCGCTTTCCGGCGACCTCCACGAGGCCTCCAGTGACCTTCCGCGTCTACAACGCCCTGTCCCGGACCAAGGAGCCGTTCCAGTCCCTCGAGCCCGGTGTGGTGCGGATGTACAACTGCGGGCCGACGGTCTACAAGCGCCAGCACATCGGCAACTTCCGCTCGTTCGTGTTCGCCGATCTCCTGCGGCGCTGGCTCGAGTACCTCGGATACGAGGTGCGCCAGGTGATGAACATCACGGACGTCGGCCACATTCTCGACGACGAGGAGGAGGGCGAGGACAAGATCGAGGCCGAGGCGCGGGAGACGGGCCGTGACCCCTGGAAGATCAGCCGCGAGGAGACCGAGGTCTTTCTCGCCGACGCAGCCGAGCTCGGAATCCTCGAGCCGATGGTGCGTCCCAAGGCGACCGAGCACATCCCCGAAATGATCGAGATGGTGAAGGGCCTGATCGACAAGGGGCACGCGTATCGCAAGGGGGACAACGTCTACTTCGACGTCACGACCTTCGAGCGCTACGGGCGGCTGTCGGGCAACAAGGTCGAGGACCTCGACGCGGGAGCGCGCGTCGCCGTGAACGCGGAGAAACGCAATCCGGCCGACTTCGCGCTCTGGAAGAGCGACCCGCGCCACATCATGAAGTGGGACACCGAATTCGGGCCCGACGGCTTCCCTGGATGGCACATCGAGTGCTCGGCGATGGCGCGCAAGCATCTCGGCGACCGGATCGACATCCACACGGGTGGTGAGGACAACGTCTTCCCGCACCACGAGTGCGAGATCGCCCAGAGCGAGTGCTTCACGGGTCAGCCGTTCGCCAACTACTGGTTGCACACGAAGTTCCTCCAGGTGGACGGCGGGAAGATGAGCAAGAGCCTCGGGAACGTGTATACGATCGACGATGTCAAGGCGCGTGGCTACACGCCGCGGCAGCTCCGGTACGCGCTCTTGCGCGGCCACTACCGCCAGCCGCTCAACTTCACCTGGGACATCCTGCAGGAGGTTGCCACGGCGCTCGAGGGCCTCGACGACCTCGTCGCGCGACTGAGGCGCGCGGCGGAGGGCGAGTCGGGCGCAGCCGATGAGCCGAGAGCCGGGATGGAATTCGTCCAAGCTGCCCAGGCTGAGTTCGAAGCGGGCATGAACGAGGATCTCAACGTGCCGCGCGCCCTCGCGGCGCTGTTCGGTCTGCGCAGCCACGCCCTGGAGGGGCACTTCGGCCGGGAGTCGGCCACGGCCGCGCTCGAGTTCCTCGGGCGCGCGAACGGAGTCCTCGGCATCCTCGACCTGGAGGAACGGACGCTGGACGCCGCCGTCGAGGCCTTGATCGCCGAACGCCAGGCGGCGCGCGCCGCCAAGGACTTCGCCAAGTCGGACGAGCTTCGTGACCGGCTCGCGGCGATGGGCGTCGAGTTGCAGGACTCGGCGGATGGCGTGACGTGGCGGCTCAAGTGAGACCCCGGGTCTCACTTCCGCCGCCACGTCACGCGCCCGCCGTGCAGGTGGGCCGGCGCGCAGCGCCGTAGCGCCGCAGGCATCTCGCGCGCAGCGCGAAGTCACCGGCCCGCAGGGCCGTCCGGTCCGCGAGCGAGCGCGGGCGCGCATCCGCCGTGCAGGCGGGCCGGCGCGCAGCGCCGTAGCGCCGCAGGCATCTCGCGCACAGCGCGAAGTCACCGGCCCGCAGGGCCGTCCGGTCCGTGAGCGAGCGCGGGCGCACATCCGCCGTGCAGGCGGGCCGGCGCGCAGCGCCGTAGCGCCGCAGGCATCTCGCGCGCAGCGCGAAGTCACCGGCCCGCAGGGCCGTCCGGTCCGCGAGCGAGCGCGGGCGCGCATCCGCCGTGCAGG
>SMVQ01000316.1 GCA_004357655.1 Planctomycetota bacterium | reverse complement strand
GAGGATCTTCGCCGGCCGGCCGAACTCGCCGAGGTAGTGCTCGATCGCACGCTTCACGGTCGAGCCGGTCGCCCCCATCGGGTCCGGAATCACCAGCGTCGCGCCCTCGACGGAACCGCCGACCTTGCTGCCCGTGAGGTCCGTGCCGGTCACTCGCCCGTCCTCGTCCACGACGCGCGACATGTTCAGGTGGTCGAGGCGAACGTTCGCCTCCGGCAGGACCGCCTGGATGAGCTCGAAGCAGATCTGGGCCGGCACGATGCCGCCGCGGATGATGTCGACGATCACGAGCTGCGTGTCGGGATCGAGCACGCGCCCGCGGAATACGCCCTCGCCCGCGTGGATTTCACGCATCCGCGTCGGGATCTCCGCCCCTACGGTCGGGAGCTCGCGGCCGGCCGCATAGACGAGCAGCGAGTGGTACACGGAGCGGATGAGGGCGAGGAGCTCGAGGCGCGGGACGTCGGGCGAGCCGAGCCGCGCGAGAGCGGTCGCGAGCCACGCGTCGTCGAGGATGTGGACGCGCGGGCCGTAGTGGTGGCGGACTTCCGCGTTGGAGCTCATCGCGCCGTTCCGCTGCTACGCGCGGGCGGCCTCCACACCGTGCGCGAGCGCCTGGACGAGCCGCGGGACGTCAGCCTTGGGCGTGGAGCAGAGGGCCACGCGCACGGCGCCATTCATCGGCACGACGAACACGCCTTGCTCGCGCGCCGCGGCGGCCGTCGTCTCTGCGTTCGGCGTGAACACGGCGACGAAGAAGCCGCCTTCGTACCGGGGAGTCGGCAGGCCAAGGCGCTCCGCTTCCCGGTTGAACACCGTCACGCGCTCGCCGAGGAGCGTCTTGAGCTTCTCACGCTGCGCGTCCGCGCTCGCCTTCAACACCGGGTCGAGGAGCAACTCGGTGATCCCGAGGATGCCCAGGTGGTTGCAGTTGGACCACGTGCCCCGGCACGCGAACGCGAGCGCGGCCTGTATGCGGTCGCGTTCTTCATCGTCGGCCGAGATGCCGATGAGCGCGCCGACCCGCGACCCGTACTGGGCGAAAGACTTCGACGCGGTCCACGCCACGAGCACCGTACACGTCCCGACGATCGACGCCACGGGGTTCACCCAACGCCGCTTGCCCGGCGCACCGTACTTGTCGTAGGCGATGTCGATGAGCAGCGTCACCGGCGCCGTCCGGCCAAGCCGGAGCAGCGCGTCCGCGATGCCGGTCCACTCCTCATCGTCGAGGGAATACCCCGTCGGGTTATGACAGGGGAAGTTCAAGACCACGAGCGCGCGGCCCTGCTCCCGAAGGAGCTGTTCGAGACCGCGTTCGAAGGCCTCCACGTCGAACCGCCCGCGATCGTCGAACATCTCGAAGGTCTCGACGCGCCGGCCCGTGTGGGTGGCGATGATCCCGTAGGGTCCCCAGAAGTAGCTCGTCGTGTAGAGTGCCTGCCCGGGCTCCAGGAAGTTCACGATCGCGTGGTGGAGCGCCCCCGTGGCGCCGGCGGTCGCCACCGCCGCGGCCTGATCGGCCATCGGGCTCCCGGCGAGGACGTCGTCCACCACGGCCCCGAGGAACCGTTCGTCGCCGGCGATCGGAGCGTACGCGGACGCCAGGCGGCGATCGACCTTGGCGTAGGCCTCGAACACGGCGGGCATGATCGCGAGCTGACCGTCGTCGTTCATGAGCGCCCCGAGGGTCGCGTTGACGATCGATTCTCCGGCTCGGGCCCGCTCCAAGGCGATGGCGTTCAGGGCGAAAATGGGGTCGTCTCCGGGACGGTCGGAGACGGCGGGAATCAGGCTGCGCATGCGGTCGAGTATCACGTCAGTAGGGCTCACGCCGTTCTCCTCCGTGTCCTGGCCTCGGGCACAGCCAGTCCACCGGGCATTATAGGGGGTCGTACGCGTGAGCCCAAAGGAGCGCGCCCGGGAGCCCCGGGGAGCCGCATCCGGTAGCCTTCCTGTCAAATCCGGGCTCTCGGCCGCCGCGCCCCTGGGCTCGGAACATGATTGACCTAGAGTGACGAGCCGATCTTCCGGCATCAGCGAAGGACCCAAGGCCCATGTGGATGATGAAGCTCGCCGCCACGGTGATCGCGGCGCTCTCAGCGATGCCCGGCGCGGCGGCGCAAGGCCCACGCGACGAGCCCGCGCGCGGCGCGATCGAGTGGTTCGAAGGCACGTATCAAGCAGCCCTCGACCGCGCGGCGGCGGAAGAGCGGCTCGTCTTCATCGATTTCTGGACGGACTGGTGCCGCTGGTGCGACCGCCTCCACGCCGAGACCTACGCAGCCGACTCGGTCGTCGCCGAATTGCAGGACGTCGTCTGCATCACCGTGGACGCGGAGAGTGAGAGCGGCGCGGCGCTCGCGCGCCGTTTCGGCGTCCGCAAGTACCCGACGCTCCTCGTCGTGAACGGGAGCGGCGAGCCTGAGGACAAGCTCGGCGGATTTCTGCACGCGCCGACCCTCGTCGCCGAGCTGCGCCGCGTGAAGCGCGGCGAGTGGACGATCGGCGCCCTGCGCAAGGCTGTCACGGCCGACGGCACGGACCTCGGCGCGCGCTGGGCGCTCGCCAAGAAGCTGCGAGCCGTCGGCGACGACGCGGGCTACGACCGCGAGGTCGCCGCGATCCATCTGGCCGACCCCGAAGGCCGTTCCACACCCATGCGGGCGATGGCTCTCGCGCGCCTCCTGAAGGAGACGTTCGGGGCCTTCAAGCGGACGCGCGAATTCGACGCGCGCGAGCTGCGCGCGCTCCTCGCGGGCGCGAAGGATGGTGAATTCCTGTACGAGGGCTGGTCGACGCTCGCCTACTACCAGGCGGTGAGCGACCGACGCGAAGCGGCGCGAAGCTCCTACCGTCTCGCCTGGCCCCACTGCCCGGTCACGAAGATCGCCGACTTCGGCAACCAGATCGCCTGGCTCTACTGGGAATCCGCGAGCGAGCTCTCCACCGAGGAGCAGGTCTGGGCCCTCGCGGTCGCGCGCAAGGCGGCCCAGGCTGCGGGCGACGACGCGGCCGTGCTCGATACCCTGGCCTGTTGCCTCTACATGAACGGATTGCAGTCCGAGGCGTTGTGCACCGTCCGGCGCTGCATCGAGCTCGATCCCGACATGGCGGAATGGCGGGAGCGACTGCAAGCGTTCGAACATTGACCCGGCGAAGCGACCGTACTGACCCGCCGGACGAGTCGGACGTCAACGCCCCGACAGGATCTCGGAGAGCGCGAGCTCCTCGTCCGCGTCGAGCGCACGGCCGCGGAACGTCGACTCGTCGTAGAAGCGGATTCCGCGCAAGACCAGGAACCGGTCGTAGTACGGCGTCGAGTACCGGCGCCCCTCGCGCCGGTCCTTCGCCCGCGCCAGCAGCAGGTTCAGCTCCGGGTTCAAGGGATCGAGCGCGAGCGCCTGCCGGCCGACCATGATCGCCTGCTCGTAGCGAAGCGTGTCGCTCATCTTGGCCACGGCCTCCGGCGCGTCCGCCCCCTCCCCTGTGAACGGGAGCAGGACACGCATCTCGGCCAGGCGCTCGAGCGCCCGGCGGCCTTGCTCCTCGCGCGCGGCGACGGCATCGTCGACCGCCCGTCCGTTACGCGTCGAGAAGAGGCCCTCGACCATGCCCCGCTCCGTCCGGCCCACGCGCGTGCCGATGGCGGCGAGAGCGTCCGCCCCCGCGGCGTCGCCCGCCGCGAGCTGCGCTACGAGCCGTTCGAGCGATGCCGCGTCCTCGGGGGGCGTGGGCGGCGCGCTCCAGCGCGGGACCTCGTGGAGCGCGCTGAGGTCCTTCACGATCAGCCGCAGGTTGGCAGCCGCGAGGTCGGCGCGCCACGCGAGGGGCTCATAGCCGATGCCTTCGTGCAGCTCCGCGAGCCCCTCCGCGCTCGCGACGAGGAGCGCGAGGGCGCCGGTGAGGTCGCGCGCGTCACCCTCGAACCGCCTGAGCGCGTGCCTGCGCACGCGCAGACGCACGTCGAGCAGCATCCCCAGGAACGCGCGCGCCCCGCGCTCGGACAGCGCCCGCCCGAACGGATCGGCCGCGACCCGATCCCACTCGGTGAACAGCTCGCGGAGCGTTCCGCGCCCCTCCGGGAGGAGCTCGAAGTAGCCGCGCTCGCGGGCCGTCGCCTCTGCCAGGGCGACCAGAACGCCCACCTCGCGCACGAGCCCGAAGAGCTCGGCCACGAACTCGGCGTCCGCACCCTTCGCCGTGCGGAACAGCCGGAGCGCGTGCTGCGCCTCCATGCCCTCGAAGCGCCGCACGCCGGCCTGGGAGTGCGAGCTGGGGAAGGCACCGAGGCAGAGGACCAGCGCGAGCGAGAGCATGTGCACGGCGAGTAGTGGACCGACGTCCCACGGCAACCGGGGAACCCGTATTTCGGCCGGGAGTCAGGCGAACGGGCCGGCCGGCCCCTCGCGATCTTCGTCCCTCCCCCGCGGCTCGGCGGGCGGCTCGACGGGCGGCTCGGCGGGCGGCTCGACGGGCGGCTCGACGGGCGGGTCGGTCGGAGGGCTGAGGTCGAAGTTCCAGTTCAACACGGTCCCGGGACCGGCCGGGCGAACCACCGAGTTGCGCGTTGGGGGCGCAACGCGAGCTTGCGGCGCCTCGCGGAGCTCCGGCGTCTCGGCGCGGCCGCGCGCGAGTGCGACGCCGAGCGGAATCTCCGCTGGTTCCGTCGCGAGCCTGGGGGTGACCGAGACGGGCTGCGGCGCGGGACGGGGGATGGCGTCGGACCCGTTCGGCGCGGCCTGCATCGCGCGCTGCGCGAGGAACTGGATGCGCCGGATCGTGGAGAACGGCTGACCGACGGCGGCCGCCAGAAGGAGACTGTCGGCGTCGACGAGCTCCTCGAGGGTGCCGAGGCCCTCCGCCGCGAACGCGCGGGAGAGCTCCGCGTCGAGCCCGTCGACCGCGTCCGGCGCGATCGCCCGCACGGCGACCTCAGGCTCGTCCTCCGTGACGATCGGATCCGCCGGTAGCACCGGATCGCGCGCGTCCTGTTCGCGCCAGCGGTCGAGGACGGAGCTCAGGATGGCACGGTCGGTACGACCCAGGTGCGAGGGCCCCGTCGCGGTGGCGACCGGACCGGGCTCGCCGCTCTCCTCGCGGTCGAGCGCCTGGCCCTCCATGCGCTGGACGAGATGGCGCGCCTCGCGCCCGAAGCGCCGGGCGACCGAGTCCGTCACCTCGAGCAGCTCGGCGAGCGCCTCGGGATCGCGGAGCGCCACGTCATCGAGCGTCGCGCAGCCGGCACGTCGCAGGCGCTTGAGCGTCGCCGGGCCGTCACCGTGGAGAGTACATAGGAGTGCGAGTGCGTCCATGCTCACCTTCTCGAGTGGGGAACGGGACCGCCCTTCGCGGGCGGATCATGCTCGGTGTACCGCAAAGCCGGAGCGACCTCCAGCATCTGGATGTGAGCCGGACTCAACTCGGCTCCCGGAGCAGCTCCGCCAGGCGCGGCACGTCCGAGGCAGCAGCCGCCCGGGATCCCGACTGCGCCTGGGCTCCGAAGCTGGGCCTGGCGGCCACGATTTCCGCCGCGAGCGAGGCAAAATCCGATGCGGCGCGGCAGGTCGGGTCGAGCACCTGGACGGGGACCCCCATCGCGGGCGCCTCACGCAGCCGGACGCTCGAGCGGATGACCGTGTCGAACATCGCCGCCCCGAAGCGGGCCTGGATCGCGATCAGGAGCTCGCGCGCGAAGCGGAGCCGGCGGTCGAAGAGCGTGCCCACGGCGCGCACGTCGAAGGCGCGCCCCTGCTGCTCCCCGACCTCCGCGAGGATTCCCAGGGCCTTCACGGCGCCCTGCAGGGCGAACGCCCCGGTCTCCACGACGAGCAGGGCCACATTCGACGCCCAGAGCGCGTTCGCGCACAGGACACCGTCGGCGCGCGGCGGGCAGTCGACGAGGATCCAGTCGTAGCTCGCGGCGACCTGATCCAGGCGCGCGGCGAGGATGCGCTCCGGGCCGATCGTGCGCTCGGCGATCTCCTCGAACTCGGCGAGTCGCGACCCCGAAGGGAGCAGCGCCACGTCCCCCGGCGCGGACACGATGGCCGAGGCCGTGGGCGCATCGTCGATGAGCACTTCGGCGAGCGTGGGTCCGACCTCCCCGTCGTGACCGAGCGCCATCGTCGCGTGCGCCTGCGGGTCGAGGTCGACGAGCAACGCACGTTCGCCGCGCGCGGCGAGCGCGCCGGCCAGGTTGACGGCCGTCGTCGTCTTGCCGCAACCGCCCTTCTGATTGAAGAGGGCGAGGACCTCCGCTCGGGGCGATGCGGGCTGGGACAGCTCTTTCATTGCGGACGGCCGGCGCGAGCGCGAGGGGGCTACGGCGAAGGGAGAGCGTCAGCGCAACGCCCGGCGGGCCTTCTCGTAGAATGCACTCGCGGTCCGCGCGTGGTCAATAGGGCCCCACGAAGCGATGCGCTGGATCGCCTGCCCGGCGGCGCTCTCGGGCGCCGAAATCGTCACTGGAACGCGAAGCTGGACACTGTGCTCGACCGCCACGTCCGCGGGCACCCAGCCCACGAGGTCGGGCACGACACCGAGAAACTGCTGCGACGCCCGGCGGAAGCGCTCCCAGCCGGAGTGCGCCATGCGCTCGTCCGGCGCCCGGTTGATCACGACCCCCACGCGGATGTGCTCGTTGACCATGTGGGCACGCTTGTAGAGGGCGTAGGCGTCGGAGAGCGCCGTCACCTCGTGATTCGTCACCAGCAATAGCGTACTGGTGGCGGCGAGGTGCGCGATGGTGCCGTAGGCCATGCCCGCGCCGTGGTCGATGATGACGAGGTCGAACTCGTCCTCGAGCGGCCGGAGCGCCTTGAAGAGCCGGTCGAGCTCGCGGCGCGTCGGGTTCACGAGCGCCTGCCGGCCGACCCCACCCGACAGGAGCTTCAGGCCGTGGGGACCCTCCACGAGGGCCTCCCGCGGCCCGACGGTGCCCTCCATCACGTGCCCGAGGTCGTGGTGCGGAGCCAGCCCGAGGAGCAGGTGCGCGTTGGCGAGGCCGGAGTCGAAGTCGACGAGCAGCACGCGCTCGCCCTGGCGCGCCCTGATGACGGCGAGGTTCGTGGCGATGATGCTCTTCCCCGTACCGCCCTTCCCGCTCGCGATGCAGACGACGCGCGCGGAGGCGACGGGCTCCTTCTCCACCGGGGACGGGGCCCGCTTTCGAAAAGCCCGCAGGCGGGCGAGTTGGAATCGGCTGAGCATGGGGGCGGGCGCGTACTCTTTGGGAAACGGGCTGCGGCGTCAATGGGCGAACCGACACGCCGCGGGGTCGCCCTGAGCGGGGCGGGAGTTAGGGCGAGCCGGAGCATCCGGAGTTACACGATCGCGGGCGGTCAAAGTCCCCCGGTGAGGCCCTCGAGCCCGTGCCCGTGCCCGCTTCCATGCCCGACTCGGCTCGGAAGCGGACGACCCGGGTGCCGGTAGCGATTCGAGGACGCGGGGGGGGCAGGGCGATCCGAGGGGCACGGACGGGCTCTGGCACGGGCTCGTGGGACGCGTGCTCACGACAGCTTGATCTGCTCGCCGATCCGGTGGAGCTTCATCACGTTCGTACTGCGCGCCACGCCGGGCGGCACGCCCGCCACGAACACGATCTCGTCGCCGTAGTCCGCGAGCCCGCGCACCGCGAGCATCTCGGCGGCCATGTAGAGCATGTCCTCGAGGCTGGGCTCGCGCCGGAAGAGGATCGGGAACACGCCCGCGAGGACGGTCATCTGCTGGACGGTCCGCTCCTCGGGGCTGAGCGCGATGATGCGCGCCGACGGGCGGTAGCGGGAGATGAGCCGGACGGTATTGCCGGTCTCCGTGAAGCAGACGATGTACTTCAGGCCGAGCGCCTCCGAGACCCGCACGGCGGCCATGGCGGTCGCGTTGGAGAAGTCGTGCTCCGAATCACGGAAGCCCGTGCGCGGGAGGTCGTTGTAGCGCTGGGAGTGCTCCACCGCCGCGGCGATCCCCACCATGGTCTCGACGGCGTCCGTCGGGTAGTCGCCGACGGCGGTCTCGGCCGACAGCATGACAGCGTCCGTGCCGTCGAGCACCGCGTTGGCGACGTCGGTGACCTCCGCCCGCGTGGGT
>SMVQ01000315.1 GCA_004357655.1 Planctomycetota bacterium | reverse complement strand
GCGGGGGCGACCTCGATGACGCGGCCGGAGACCTCGGCCACGAGGCGGCTCTCGGTGCGCGGGGCGACGGTACCCTGCGCCCGGACGAGGAGCTCGACCTCACCCGCGGTCGCCAGGACCACCTCGACGAGCGGCGCGAGCACGTCCGGCGAGGCGGGCTGAACGTCGGGGCGCATCGCGAGGAGTCCCTTGTAGATGCCGATGGCGATCGCGATGACGACCACGGGGAGCAGGATGCGCAGGGTCGGCTTGAGGACCTTCATGTCCGCTCGTTCATTTCACGGTAGGGCTTGCGGCGTCTCGAAGTCGCCGCCGAGGGCGAGGTGCAGGTTGACGCGCGATTCGAGGCGCTCGCGCCGGACGCCGAGCAGGTTCGCCTCGGTCTCGAGTGCCCGACGCTGGGCGATGAGCAGGTCGGTGAGGTCGAGCAGCCCACGCGCGTAGCGCTCTTCCGCGAGCGTGCTGGCGGCGAGTGCGCGGTCCGATGCGATCGCCTGGAACGACTCGCGCCGGGCGAGCTGGCCCTCGATCGCGAGGATCGTCTCGACCTCGGCGAAAGCGCGGAGGACCAGGGCCGCGTAGTTCGCGAGCGACTCGCGCACGCGCGCATCCGCGAAGTCGACGCCGGCCGCCAGCCGCCCGCCTTCGAAGATCGGTTGGACGAGGCCGGCCGCGATCGACCAGATGCTGAAATCGGAGTCCAGGAGATCGCTCGTGGACTCACCCGTCCGACCCGCGGAGCCGGTGAGGACGAGCCGCGGGTAGAGCGCCGCGCGGGCCTCTTCGAGCCGGGCGTCCGTGGCCATGAGCCGCGACTCCGCCGCGCGCAGGTCGGGGCGGCGCCTGAGCAGCTCGCTCGGCACCCCTGCCGCCGGCGCTTCGGGGAGTGCGGGCAGAGCAGCCGTCCGCTCGAGGTCGCCCGCGGGGTAGCGGCCGAGCAGGATCTCGAGCTGTCGGCCCGTGCGCTCGACCTGTTCACCGCGTAGCTCGAGCAGGGCCTCGGACGCCGCCAGGTCGCTCTGCGCCAGGCGCATGTCGAGCGCCGCCGCGATGCCGCGCTCGTACCGCTCGACCACGATGGTGGCGCTGCGCCTGAAGTTCGCGACCGTGCGCGCCGCGAGGTCCGCCTGCAGCAGGGCTTCGCGCCAGGCGAACCAGGCCTTGGCCGTCTGCGCCGCGATGGAGTGCCGCGCGGCCTCGTACTCCTCGGCGCTCGCCGCGAACTCGGCGGACGCCGCATCCCGACCCGCGGCGATCCGTCCCCAGAGGTCCGCCTCCCAGCTCACGTCGAGCGACACGCCGTAGGAAGTCGTCGTGCTCCTGAGGACGCCGCCGCCGGGCACGGGCAAGCCGACGAACACCTGCCTGTTGCGAGCAGCCGTGCCGGAGAGCCCGACCGACGGCAGCAGGTCGGCGCCCGCGATGCGCGCTTGAGCGGCGGCCGCCCCGACGCGCGCCGCGGACACGGCGAGGTCGCGGTTGTTCGCGAGCGCCTCCGCGACGACCGCCAGGAGCTCCTCGTCCTCGAACCGCGCCCACCACGCGCCCGCGGCCGGAGGCTCCGCCGATTCCAGAGCGTCCCACTGGCCGGGTATCGCGAGCTCGAGCCCTTCGGTAGGGGAGTGCTCCGGTCCGCGGCAGCTGGGCAGGGCGAGCAGCACGAGGGCTCCCGTTCGGACGTTCATCGAGTGCTGCCCTGCCCCGCCGCGGAAGCGCGAAATCCCGCCGCCGCGAACGCGACGAGCTGTCGCAGCGGCTCCTCGGGATCCTCCACGGTGACGGTGCCGTTCGAGAGCACGCGGATGCGGTCCGGGTCGGCGAGGAGCACGCTCATCGACCCGAGCATGAAGTGCAGTCTCCAGAAGACGTCCGCCGGCGCGAGCTCCGGCAGTGCGCGCTGGAGAGCGGGGAAGAAGCGCGCCAGGATCTCTTGGAAGACGCTCTTCAGCACCTCGATGTGCTCGCCACTCGAGGCGTACGTCCGACCGACGAGCTGCATGAACCGCTCGTGCCCCTCGTCCTTGCGCGCGACGAGCCGCAGCGCCGGCGCGAGGAACGCCTCGAGCACCACCTCGAGCGTGGGCGGCGAGTCACCGCCCTCGGCCGCGTCGAGCATCGCGAGCCGCTCCGCGTTGATGCCCCCGACGCGCCGCTCGAAGACGGCCCGGAACAGGTTCGCCTTGCCGCCGAAGTGGTAGCCGACCGAGGCGAGGTTCACGCCGGCCTCGCCCGTCACGCCCCGGAGGGAAGCCGCGTCGTAGCCCTTCTCGGCGAAGAGCCGCTCGGCGGCGTCGAGGATGCGGTCCTTGGTGCTGAGAGGCATGGGACGGGCCGTATACGTACGTTTGAATCATACGTATGAATACTGGGCCTTCAAGGGCTGAGGTGGCTGGGATTCCGGGGGCACCCCTGGCGCCCGACCAAGGCCCTCGGCCACGGCCTCCCGCCCGCGGAACCCCGCTCTCGCGTCCGTCCCTGGCGTCCGGACGCCACCTGATCCCCCGCACTTCCTCTACAATCCCGACGCCTCGACGCCGCGCACACCTCACTCCCACCCACCCGATGAATCGCCCCCTCCAGACCCTCGCCACGCTCTTCCTCACCGCCGTCCCGTCCGCCGCTCCGCTCCTCGCGCAGGACGAAGCCGTGGCCCCGGCCGCCGACGAAGGCTACCGGCTGCCGCCGGCCGAGGTGGTCGAGATCGTCGACGCGGCGCCATCGCCCGACGTCATCTTCAGCCCGACGTACAGCTACTACGTCCTCGGGGAGCGGTCGCCGATGCCCTCGATCGCGGACCTGTCGCGGCGCATGCTGCGGCTTGCGGGGATGCGCATCGACCCGGGGGCGAACGCTCCGTTCAGGACGAGCTTCATCGAAGGGATGCAGCTCTACAGGATGCTGTCGGCCGCCGACAAGCGGATTCCGATCCCCGAAGGGGGGCGCGTGGGGACCGTGAGCTTCTCGTTCAACAAGCGCTTCTTCGTGTTCACCGTCCACTTCGACGACCACTCGGAGCTCTGGGGCGGAGCGAACGATCAGCCGACGGAGCCGCGCCTGCTCACCGATCGGTTGAGCACGGTCACGGGCGGCATCACCTGGATGTCCGACGGGGCGCGCGTGCTCTGCCGGCTCGTACCGGAGGATCGCGGGCCCGAGCCCGCGGCGCCCACGGTCCCGCGCGGTCCGAACATCCGGACCACGAAGGGCAGCAAGTCGCCGCTGCGCACCTATCAGGACCTCCTCTCCAGCGCCTACGAAGAAGACCTGTTCGAGTACTACGCGACGACCGAGCTGGCGATCCTCGGCGTCAGCCACGACCGGCTCGAAGTGGTCGAGCCCGAGCCGGCGATCTACGCCGGTGCGTCGAACTCGCCCGATGGACGCTACCTACTCGTCACGACGGTCCAGCGGCCCTTCTCGTTCCTGATGCCGTGGAGATCGTTCCCCCGGACGATCCGCGTCGTGGAGCTCGAAGGGGAGCGGGCGCAACACGTCGTGGCCAGGATCCCGCTCGGGGAGAACATCCCGCTGCACGGGGTCCGCACAGGGCCGCGCCAGGTCGACTGGAAGGCCGGCGAGGGTGCGACGGTCGTCTGGGTCGAAGCCCTCGACGGGGGTGATCCCAAGCGCGAGGTCGCGGCTCGCGACCGGTGGATGGTGCAGGCGATCCCCGCGGCGGAGCCGCCGCGCGAGCTCCTGCGCACGGAGCACCGCGCGCGCGGGCTGACGTGGTTCGAGGACAAGCACCTGGTCCTCGCGGGCGAGTACGACCGCGACCGGCGCTGGACGCGGTCTTGGTTCTACGACATGTCCGCGTCCGAGGTCGAGCCGAAGCTGCTCGAGGACCGCAGCGTCCGCGACCGCTACGGCGACCCCGGGCGCGTCGCGACCATGCCGGACTGGCAGGGCAATCGCATCGCCCGGCTCGACGGACCCTGGATCTACCGGTCGGGGCGGGGCGCCACGCCGGAGGGCCTGTTCCCGTTCATCGACCGCCAGAACGTGATCACGGGCGAGTCGGAGCGGCTGTGGACGTGCCCAGCGGATCTCTACGAGTCCGTGATCACCATCAAGGACACCGTCGAGGACTCTCTGCCGGCCATCGTGACCCGGCGCGAGTCCAGCACGAAGCCGCCGAACTACTTCTTCCGTCAGCTGCACGCCCAGAAGGAGTACCAGATGACGAACTTCGACGACCCCACGCCGCAGATCCGGGACATCACGAAGCAACTCGTGACCTATGAGCGCAACGATGGCGTGCAGCTCTCGGCGACGCTCTATCTGCCCGCGGACTACGAGGAGGGCACACGCCTGCCGCTCATCGTGTGGGCCTATCCCATCGAGTTCAACGACGCGAAGACGGCGGGCCAGGTCGCCACTTCGACGAATCGTTACACGCGCATCAGCGGCTACTCGCACCTGAACCTCCTGACGCAGGGCTACGCGATCATGGACGGGGCGACGATGCCGATCATCGGCGACGCCGAGACGATGAACGACACCTTCATCGAGCAGCTCGTCGCCTCCGCGCAGGCGGCGATCGACAAGGCGGTCGCGATGGGTGTCGCGGATCCCGAGCGCGTCGCCGTCGGCGGCCACAGCTACGGAGCGTTCATGACCGCCAACCTCCTCGCGCACTGCGACCTGTTCAAGGCCGGCATCGCGCGCAGCGGCGCGTACAACCGCACGCTCACCCCATTCGGATTCCAGGCCGAGCGCCGCACGTTCTGGGAGGCGCCCGAGGTGTACTTCGGCATCTCGCCGTTCATGCACGCGGACAAGATCAACGAGCCCCTGCTCATGATCCACGGGGAGGCCGACAACAACTCGGGGACGTTCCCGATCCAGTCCGAGCGGCTCTTCCAGGCGATCAAGGGCAACGGCGGGACGGCGCGGCTGGTCATGCTCCCGAACGAGAGCCATGGGTACCGCTCGCGCGAGTCCGTGCTGCACGTGCTCGCCGAGACGATCGACTGGCTCGACGAGTACGTGAAGAACGCCGGTTCGCAGTAGGGGGCTCCCGCACCGCACCCCATGCGCCTCCCTACTTCTTCACCGCATGCCTCCCGAGCCGGCTTGAAGACGAACGTCACCTCACATCAGGACGATGCCGCGCGGGTCGTCGCGCGCGAGATCGCCGGGCTCATCCGGGCGCACGACGCCGCGGGGCGGGGGACGGTCCTCGGGCTCGCGACGGGTCAGACGCCCATCGGCGTCTACGCCGAGCTCGTCCGCATGCATCGTGCGGAGGGGCTCGACTTCGCGAACGTCGTCACTTTCAACCTCGACGAGTACGTGGGGCTCGGCGCCGGGCATCCGGCCTCGTTCCGGCGTTTCATGGACGAGCGCTTCTTCGAGCATGTCAACGTTCCGAGCGGCTCGATCCACGTGCTCGACGGCGACCTCGCCGCCGTGGACGTCCCCGCTTCCTGCGCGGACTACGAGGCGGCGATCGCGGCGGCCGGGGGGATCGACCTGCAGCTGCTCGGCATCGGGCGCAACGGCCACGTCGCGTTCAACGAGCCGGGCACGGGGCGTGACTCGCGCACGCGCCTCGTCGAGCTCGCCCCGGGCACGCGCGCGGACGCCGCGCGGTTCTTCGAGGGCCAGGGCGCGACGCCGCACCACGCGATCACGATGGGGATCGCGACGGTCCTCGCGGCGCGGCGCCTGCGCGTGCTCGCGTTCGGCGCGCACAAGTCGTCGATCGTGCGCCGTGCGCTCGTGGACCCCGTCGGGCCCGACGTGCCGGCGACGTTCCTACGCGAGCACCGCGACGTGACGTTCTGCCTCGACGAAGCGGCTGCGGGGGAGCTGCCCCAGGAGACGCACTAGCAGCCGTTGAAGAGCGCCCTACTGCGAAGAAGCCCGCTCCGCCGCCGCTGCGCCGGACCCGACGCTCCGTGCTCGACGGCCCTGCAGGGCCGCCTGCACCGTCTCGACTTCGTGCGCCTCGATTCGACGAAGAGCGCTTCGTCTCGCTACGGCCCTTCTGTGACGGGCCGCTAGGGGCGGATGTCGAGCTCCAGCCCGCTCTTCATCGGGGTGGACGGCGGCGCGACGGTGGTGAAGGCCTGGGCGATCGTCGAGCGCGAGGGCTTCCTCGCAGCGACGGGCGAGCGCGTCGCCTGCGAGCACGAAACCCTACCCGGGTTCGCGCCCGTGCCGCTCGCGCTCCAGCTCGAACCGGCCGCCGCCGAACCGCCGCCGGAGCCCGATGAGCCCGATGAGCCCGATGAGCCCGATGAGCCCGATGAGTCCGATGAGTCCGGTGAGTCCGGTGAGTCCGGTGAGTCCGGTGAGTCCCATGGGCCCGAGGGCCTGGAGGACGCCCAGGCCTGGGTCGTCGTGCACGCGGCGGCGGACGCGGTGGCGCGCGTCGCCGAGCGCGAAGGGGCGCCCGCCGTCCGGCTCGGCGTGTGCATGCCCGGAGTCCCCACGCCCGACGGGCGCGGGATCCGCGCCATGCGCAACGGACCGCGACTCCCGCGCTTCCTCGCGCGCCTCGAGGAGTGCCTCGCGGTACGCGGCGTGGCGCTCGCCGGGCGCCCCGAGCGCTTGTGGTCCGACGGTGAGGCGGCGGTCGCGGGCGAGGAGCACGGCGTGGACGGTGCCCTGCGCGGCGTCCGCACGGCGCTCGTCATCGGCTGCGGCACGGGCGTGGCGGAGGGTTGGAAGCTCGCGGGCCGGTGCCTGGCGCGGGACGCGGCGGCGTCCCGTTTCACGCCCGCGTGGGAGCTCGCGGCGGAGGGCCGGCCGTTCGAGGACGTGATCTCGATGCGCGCGATGAACGCCGAGTACCGGCGCCGGGCGCCGGCCGCGACGGGGTTTCCCGAAGCGGCCGCCGTGCGCGGCGACGCGCTCGCGCGCGCGCTCCTCGTGGAGACGGCGGACGCCTTCGCGCAGCTGCTCTACCTCCGCATGGCGGCCCTCGCCGAGTCGGAGCCGGGCGCGATCCTCGAGCGCATCGTCGTCGGCCAGCGCAGTGCGCGGCTCCTCGCCGACCCCGCGCTCGCCCCGTGGTTCGGTGAGCCCTTGCGGAATCGGCTGGCCGCGCTCCTGCGCGAGGCGCAGGATGGCGCCATGCTCGCAGGCTACCTCGCGGGCGGACACCCGGACCCCGGGCTCGTCGTGCCGTCCCGGCTCCCCGCCGCCCCCGCCATCGGCGCGGTCGCGCTCGAGATGGGCCTCGTCGTCGGAGCCTGAGAGGCGCGGTGGAGGCCGTATTCGCCGGAGGCTTCACGGGGCTCGATTGGGCGATCGTCGGCGGCGTGCTCCTCATCACGACGATCATCGGCGAGCGGCTCGCGGGCAAGCAGGCGTCGATGCGCGACTTCTTCCTCGCGGGCCGCCGGCTGCCCTGGCCGATCGTGAGCGCGTCGATCGTGGCGACGGAGATCAGCGCCGTCACCT
This sequence comes from Planctomycetota bacterium, assembly GCA_004357655.1. Taxonomy (GTDB): domain Bacteria; phylum Planctomycetota; class UBA1135; order UBA1135; genus N075bin59. The sequence goes on along the minus strand of SMVQ01000315.1, from coordinate 14,215 downwards.
ACATCAGCTTGCCGTCCGTCGTCGCGAAGCCGGGCGGCGACATCACCTACCTCCAGCTCGGCCTGATCGGCTCGTTCCTCGCGCGGGCGATCATCGGCTACGTCCTCGTGCCGGCGTACTACGAGCGGGAGATCTACAGCCCCTACGACTACATGGGCGCCAGGCTGGGCGAGGGCGTGCGGCGCATGACGACCGTCCTGTTCTCGCTCGGCGGCGTGCTCGGACAGTCGGCGCGCGTGTACCTCACAGCGGTCGTGCTGCAGGTCCTCCTCCACCGCGAGCTCGGATGGGTCGAGGCGCAGCTCGGTCTGCCGCCGCTCGTCACCGCCGTGGCGGCGATCGGGATCGTCGCCGTCGTCTGGACCTGGATCGGCGGCATCGCAGCCGTCGTGTGGACGGACGCGATCCTGTTCCTGCTCTTCCTCGTGGGGATCGGCGTGGCGCTCGTCACGGTCGGACAAGCCGTCGACGGGGGCCTCGCCGCCGCGCTCGCCGACGGGGCCGCCGCGGGCAAGTTCCGGTTCTTCGACTTCGATACCGACCCGACGAAGTCCTACACGTTCTGGGCCGCGCTGATCGCGGCGACCTGGGGCGGCGTAGGCTCCTACGGCACCGACCAGCTCATGGCTCAGCGCCTCTTCTGCTGCAAGGACGCGGCCGGGGCGCGCAAGGCGATCCTCGCCAGCATCGTCGCGATGGGCGTGACGTTCCTCTGCGCGGTCGTGGGCGTCGGCCTGTGGGCGTACTACCGCGAGCACCCGATGTCGGACGCCGCCGCGGCCCTGCTCGCCGACCAGCCGGATCGCCTGTTCCCGATCTTCATCACGGAGGTCGTGCCCCCGGGCTTCAAGGGCCTCGCGATCGCCGGCGCGTTCGCCGCGGCGATCTCGAGCCTCGACTCGATCATGGCCGCGCTGTCGCAGACGACCTTGTCGGCGCTCTACCTGCCGGCCCGTCGTCGCCGGCTCGCGGCGCGCGGCGCGCGCGAGGACGAGGCCGCCGAGGCGCGCCACACCGTGCGCGCGTCGCGCGCGCTCGTCCTCATCTGGGGCGTCATCCTGTGCGCGGCGGCCGTCGGCGTGGACAAGGCCGCGCAGTACGAGACGTCGATCCTGGACCTCGCGCTCACGATGGCGAGCTACACCGGCGGAGCGCTCGTCGCCGGCTTCTTCCTCGCATTCCTGCCCCTGCGCCGGGACGGGAGCGGGTTCCTCTTCTCCGCGCCGCTCTCGGTGATGGTCGTGTTCGCGATCAAGTGGCACGCGGGCTGGGCGCGGTGGACGTGCGTCGGCGCCGCCGTGCTGCTCGCCGCGCTCTACCTGGCCTTCCGCGTCATGCCCGACCTCCGGTCGCCCGAAGTCCGCCGCGGGACCGTCGTCGCGCGCGCGGCGATCCTCCTCGGTGGGCTCGCGCTGATGATCTGGATCGCCTTTGCGGGTACATTCGAAGGCCGCGCCCACGACACCCTGGCCTTCCCGTGGCTCATCCCCGCGGGCAGCGCCGTCGCCTTCACGTTCGGGTGGTTGCTGGCGCGGCCGCTCCCGAGGACATCGAGCCGAGCCTGAGTCGAATGCCGCGTATCACCACCCTGTTGTTCAAGGCGATCCTCGCACTGGCGCTCCTCGGCTGCAGCGATGAGGTCCCGCACGCGGCGCCGATCGCGCCCGCGGTCGCGCCGATGCGCGCCATCTGGGTCACGCGCTGGGACTACCGCACCGAAGCGGACGTACGCGACGTCGTGAGCCGCTGCGCAGGCGCGGGCTTCGACACGATCCTGTTCCAGGTGCGCGGCGAGGCGACGGCCTTCTACGACTCCTCGAAGGAGCCGTGGGCGCGCGAGCTCGGGTGGGAGGACCCCGGCTTCGACCCGCTCGCGCTCGCCGTCGAGCTCGCGCACGAGCGCGGACTGGCCCTGCACGCGTGGGTCAACGTCGTGCCCGCCTGGTACGGGCTGGAGCCGCCGACGAACAAGGCGCACCTCTGGCACACGAAGCCTGAGTGGTTCTGGTACGACCAGCACGGCGATCGTCAGGCGCTCTCGGACCGGTTCTACGTGAGCCTGAACCCGTGCCTGCCCGAGGTGCGGCTCTACCTGGCGCGCGTGATCGGCGAGCTGGCCGCGCGCTACGCCGTCGACGGCCTCCACCTCGACTACCTCCGGTTCCCGAACGAGGCGCCGGCCGTGCCGAAGGGCAGCGACCTCGACTACCCGCGCGACGCGGCGACGCTCGCGCTCTATTTCGAAGCGACGGGTGCGGCGCCCGACGACGATCGCCAGGCCTGGAACGAGTGGCGCACGCAACAGGTGACGGAGCTGCTCGCCGAGATCCGCCGCGTCGTGCACCGCGTGAAGCCCACGATGCCCATCGGCGCCGCGGTCGGCTCGGTGCCCTCGCTGCGGCACTTTCAGGACGTCGAGACGTGGCTGGCCGAGGGCCTCATCGACATCGTGTTCCCCATGAACTACACGGCCGATGAGCCCCTGTTCGCGGAGCGCCTCGAGCTCTGGCGCACCATGGACACGAGCGCGGAAGTCGTGCTGGGCCTCCTCGTCACCACCGGCGAGACCGGAGTGCGACTCGAGCAGCTCCGCGCCGCGCGCGAGGCGTTCGGCTCGTACGCCATCTTCGCCTACTTCGGCCTGTTCGACTCGGCGAACGAGAACCTCACGACCCAGGACGAAGCGGCGCGCGCGGAGCGGGCGGCCCGGCTGGAAGCGATGCGGCCGTTGCTCGGAGAATGAGGGGCTAGAGAATCTCGAGCACCCCGCGCGCGCTTCCCAGGAGCGTCGAGGTGAGGGCCCGGTAGTTCACGTCGAGGGCCATGGGCGTGTTCCAGGGCAACGGCTCGCGGTCGCACACGTTGCCCAACGCGACGGCTGCGAAGGCGCGCGCGGTGTCCGTGTGTTTGCGACCCTCGAGCATCTCGATCAGCGGCTCGACGGAGCGCACGTCGCCGATGATGCCGAGCGCGGCCGCGATCGAGGCCTGGCTCGCCTGGCTGTCAGCGTCGGCCAGCATGTCCACGAGCACGGGGACCACCTCCCTGTGCTCCAGGAGCCCGAGGCCGATCGCGGCCTGTTCCAGGAGCACCGGGCGATACTTGGAAGCCCGCAGGAGCTCGAACATGGGCTCGACCGCCGCGCGCCCTCCGACGAGTCCGAGGGCGATGGCGAGCTCGCCGCGCGCCTCCGCGGTCGAGAAGCGCCCGAACGCCTCGAGCAGTGCTCCCTCCGCGTCGGCGTCGCGGCGGATTCCGAGCGCCAGACCGTAGGCGCCGACGTTCTGGGGTCGGCGGCACTCGCTCAAGGCGCTGCGCAGCGCCTTGCCCACGCCCGCATCGGGGATCTCATCGCGGTCGAGCAGTCCACGCCCCAGGACCCCGAGCGCCAGTCCCGCCCACGGTTCGACCTGCGAGCGCCCGCGCGTCATGGCGAGCAGGAGCGCGCGGCGGCATTCCGCCGCGCCCGCCAGCGGCGTCTCGCCGTCGCCCGGTCGCGAGCCGACCTTCGCCAGCGCGATGGCGGCGAAGAACCTCGTCTGCAGGCCGCCCCGTTTGAGCAGGCGCGTGAGCGCCGCACGGATCTTCACGTCGAGCTCGTCATCGTCGGCATCCCCGATCAGCCCCAAGCCGATCGCGGAGCTCTGTTGAGCTTCGCGCGGCGCGCGCGAGTGCTCTCGGACACCGACCAGGAGCGCCGCGGCGACCTCGTCCTTCAGCTCGCGCTCGGCGCCGCGCAGCAGCCGGGCGAGGGCGATCAGCGAGTGGGCGCGCACGATGCGGTCGGGCCCGGCGCGCTTCGAGCGCTTGGGCTCCAGGATTTCCAAGAGGAGCGCGATCTGCGCCCGGCGCGAGACGACGTGGCGGGCGTACGGTCCACGCTCGCCGTCGGGGCCGGGGGGCGGGATCGAGGGCTCGACCGCGATCGGCGTGAGTCCGAAGGCCGTCACAGCTGCGGTCTGGAGGTCGTTCGTCGAGAAGCGCCGGACCGCGAAGATGTTGGCGAGCCGCTCGGCGATCCGTTGCCGCGCGGCGTTGTCCGTCGCGCGCCCGCCGATCAGGCCGAGGCCATAGGCCGCGAAGCTGCGCGTGCGATAGGGGACCTCCGTCTTGCCGACGAGCTTGCGTCCCGCCGGCGTGTCCTCCATCAGCTCGATCAGGACGGAGGTGCTCGGCGCGTCGCCGAGGATGCCGAGGGCGACGGTCGCGGTCTCGGAGACCTCCTGGTTGGCGTGGACGAGGAGCGGCAGGATCGTCTGCTGCAGATCGCCCGGTGGCCGGATCTTCGCCAGGGCGATGAGCGCACTGGTCAGCATGTCCGGGCTGCCGCCCTCGGCGAGCACCCGCAGGAGCGCCGGTACGACGCGCGTCTCGACCAGCCCCCGCGAGGGCCGCAGCGTCGGGAGCGCGGCGCTCCGGCCCCCGCGGCCGAGGAAGAAGTCGTCGCTCCCGGTCCACGCATCGATGGCGAACAGGTGCCGCCTGAGGTCGAGGTACGGTGCCTTGTTGAAGTGCCACCAGTGGCGCCAGGTCGTCGGGTCCGCGCTGGTCTCGATCCCGCCGGTCGTCGGGGCGCTCGCGGCAGGTCCGGTCGGCACCCCGGCCGGTCCTGGACCGGGGCTGCTGGGGAACGGCACCGAAGGACCGGGCGCCGCGGGGTGACCGGAGCCTGAGCTCGGCGCTGCCGGACCCCGACCGGGCAGGGCCGGGCCAGGATGCGGGGTGGTGTCGCCGGGGCCACCGTAGCTTCCCCCTGCCCCCCGACCCGGTCTTGGCGGCGGCGGCGGCGGCGGCGGATAACTACCGCCGTGGGGCCCGGGCAGCAACCGCACTGTCAGCCGACGCGGATAACTACCGCCGTGGAGCCAGGGCGTCGGCCGAGCGAGAAGCGCCGGCGGCGCGATCGGTGAATGCGAGCAGGCAGCGATCAGAAGCAAGGCTTCGAACATTCGGAAGTTCCCTCTTCGAGTCCTCGGAACCCCGCCGTGCCCACAGCGCGGGAGGGATCGAGGCCCGAGGCTCGACGACTTGCCAGGTCCGACTCGCGAGCGCCCCGAGCTCCGCAGCGCGCTCCCACGACTGAAACGTTCGGCGACTACAGTATCCAGCGCGCTCGGCCGCGTATCAGAGTTTCCGATCCAACTGCCCGCGATCGCGCCTAAGCGCCCGGTGGACAGCAGCTTAGGGCCCGTCCGTGGCCGAGTGCCCGGTCTCGGCGAGCCCTCGTGGTGCCTGGGAGGGCGCCATGATCCGTATGTGCTGGAGACTCGGAGAGGTGCGTCCCGGTCGGTCACAGGCCGATCGGGACGACCCCTCCGGGTCGTGCGAAGGGGACTGGCGTACCGTCGGCCGCGGCGATGCTGCGGAGGAGGCCGTCGGGCAGGCAGCGCGGCTTCGCGTTCTACGAGCCGGAAGACCCGGCGCGGGAGTGGGCGGGTCGCAGCGTCACCGTCGTGTGCAGCCCGGGCGCGGCCGCGCGGAGCGCCGCGATCGTGTTGAGGAGCACGGCCGACGTCGCGATGTCGCCGTGTACGCCGTTCTTCAGGACGACGTCGAGCGGCGGGTCGCCGTCGATGCGGACGCGGTCGTGGGGCTCCGGCTGGCCGATGGCGGCCTGGAACACGAGGCGCACGACGCAAGCGCCGTCCGCGCGTCCCTCCGCGACCTGTCTCACGCCCGCCGCGTGACCGCGCGCGATCCGGCCGAGGCCGCACTCGAGCTCCCGGTCCGCCAGCACGGGCTCGAGCTGCTCGTCCCATGCGTCGAGCTGGAAGCCGAGCGCGTTCGCGACCAGGTGCAGCGACTCGCCGAGGCCGACATGGCGCAGCGTGCCCTCCGCCGCGGCGGCGGCGAACGCGGTCGGATCGAGGCCCGCGCCGATCTTGCGCTGGAAAGGGATGCGCCGCGTCGACGCGTCCTGGATGCGCCAGACGTCGATGCGCCGCACCTCGTTGCACACGCCGGAGAGGAACACCGGCAGAGTGTCCATCACGAAGCCGGGGTTCACGCCGGTGCCGACGATGCGCGCCCCGCCGCGCACCGCGCGCTCGTGCAGTTCTTGCGCGAGCACGCGGTGGCGCAGCCATGGGTACGACAGCTCCTCGCACGAGCTGACGACGTCGACGCCGCGGGCGAGCAGCGCCCGGAAGGTGTCCGCGCAGGCCTCGAGGCCGGAGCTCGTCGTGACGAGCGCGCAGTCGATCGCGGCGAGGTCCCCGAGCTCCTCGATGTCGCGCGCGACGACCGCGCCGCCCGCGCCCGGCACGACGGCTTCGACCGACCGGCCCGCGATGTCGGGCGCGAGGTCGACGGCGGCCGCGACCGTGCCCATCCGGCGCGCGACGAAGTCCGCGAGCACGCGGCGACCGAGCGGGCCGAGGCCGATGTGGAGGATCCTGACCATGGGGCGGGACGGGCCCGGGCTCGGGCACGTTGGGGCGGGCGCTCGCAGGGTAATCGCCAGGGGCGATCGGACCCAGCGTGGGTACGCGCCGTTTGCCGCCCGCGGGCGTCCGCCCTAGGCTGCACCGCCCAGCCCCGCGCGCCCGGCATCCGCTCGGCATCATCGGGGACGGGAGGCCATGCGACTTTCCGTGCTCGATACGGTGATCCTGCTCGGCGCTGCCGCGGTCGGCGCCCTGCCGGTCTTGTTCGCCGGGGATCCCGCGCTCGCCCTCGCCTGGCTCGCGCTGTGGGCGGTGCCCGCCGGTGCGCTCGTCGGATCGACCGCGGCCGCCTTCGGCGCGGCGCTCGTTCCGATCGCCTGGGCGCTCGCCGCGGCGCGCCTCGCGTTGCCTGCCATGGTGTGGCCGGCGCTCGTCATCGCGGGGCTCTTCGCCGCGGGGTACGGCGTCGGCGCGTGGCGTCCGCGATGGGCGTGGCGGAGTGCGGGCGCGCTGCTCGTGCTCGGCGCAACGCTCGCCTGGCTGCCCGGTCTCGGCGGACTCTCGGGCGCCGGGCCCCCGTGGTCGCCCCGCACCGCCGCGCGGCTCCTCGGTCTCGCACCGACCACGATCGCCATCGAGAGCGCGGGCATCGACTGGATGCACCACCCCGCCGTGTACGCGCCCGTCGGTACGGACCGCATGGGGCCCGACGTGCGCACGGCCTGGCGGGGATTCCTTGCGGGACCGACCCTCCTTTTGGTGGGATGTGTGCTCGCTGCGGCGGGTCGCCGCGCAGCGAGGAGTCAGCCATGCCGCCCCGGAAATTCTTCTGCACCTTTCCCCAACAACTGATCTCCGAGCCGATCATCAGCCACACGCTGGGTGAGAAGTTCGGGGTCGTGCCGAACATTCGCGCCGCGAGCATCACGGACACCCTGGCGATGGTCGCCGTCGAGATCGAAGGCGGAGAGGAAGCGATCGCGAAGGCCGTCGAGTACCTGAAGGAGCGCGGGGTCAAGGTCGAGGAGATCTCCGAGGGCGAGAGTGCTCCCCGGCCTTGAGAGCGGGAACGGAGAGCAACCGAGAGGAGTGGAAAGGGAAGGAGAGGCAGGGAGAGAATCTGTATACAGAGCCATGTTGGTAGGAACTCGCACGGCACTCGGGCTCGCGCTCGTCTTCACGCTCGCTGGCTGCCGCGTCCTCACCCTCGCGGAGAAGGCGCCGAGCGCACCCAAGCCGAAGCGCGGCATGGTCGTCTGCCAGCATCCGCTGGCGACGAAGGTCGGCGTCGAGGTGCTGGAGTCCGGGGGCAACGCCGCCGACGCGGCCGTGGCGACCGCGCTCGCGCTCGCCGTCGTCCTCCCGCAGGCGGGCAACCTCGGCGGGGGCGGGTTCGCGCTATGGGTGCCGCACGAAGGCGATCCCGGGTCGTTCGATTTCCGCGAGTCAGCGCCGGCGGGCTACGTCCCCGCGCTGTACCTGGACGAGCACGGCGACGTCGTGCCCGAGCGCTCGCGTTCGACACCACTCGCCGTCGGTGTGCCGGGCTCGCCCAAGGGGCTCTGGAAGCTCTACCGCAAGTACGGCTCGCGGACGCTCACTTTCGAGGAGCTCAGCCGGCCCGCCATCCAGCTGGCGCGCGAGGGCTTCCCCGTGGACGCGTGGCTCGCGCGGACCCTGCGCTCGGCTGCGGTGCGCGCAAACCTCGGTCGCGACCCCGCGGCGAGCGCGCTCTTCTACCCGGGCGGCGTGCCACTCGCGGAGGGGGACCTGCTCCTGCAGCCCGACCTCGCGAACACGCTCAGGAAACTCACGCGCGGACCCGGTGGTTTCTACGAGGGTGATGTCGCGCGACAGATTCTTGCATGCCTCGCGGCCGCCGACCTGCGCACGGGCTCACCCGCGGGCGCGGGTGCGATGACGGCGAAGGACCTCGAGCGCTACAACGTCGTGGAGCGCGAGCCCGTCGTCGGCTGGTTTCGCGGGGCGCAGGTGATCGGCATGGGACCGCCGAGCTCGGGCGGCATCGTGTTGCTGCAGGTGCTCGCGATCTTGCAGGGGTTTCCGCTCGATGCGGAGCGCACGGCGACGCTCGCTGCGGGCACCGGGGATGCCGCGGGCGTCTCCGCCCGGGCCGTGCACTGGTGGATCGAGGCCATGCGGCGCGCGTTCGCCGATCGCGCCGAGCACATGGGCGACCCGGACCAGTACCCCGTGCCCGTCGCGGAGCTCCTCGCGCCGGAGTGGATCGTCCACCGCCGCGTGTCGATCGGCGAGCGCGCCGATCCGGACGTCAGCCCCATGGTCCACCCGCCGCCGCACGAGAGCTCGGAGACGACGCACATCTCCGTCATCGACCGGCGCGGCAACGCCGTGAGCCTCACGACGACCCTCAACGATTCGTTCGGCAGCGGCATCCTCGTGCCGGGCGCCGGGTTCTTCTTGAACAACGAGCTCGACGACTTCTCCATCCGCGCGGGAACGCCGAACATGTACGGCCTCGTCGGCGGGGAGGCGAACCAGCTGCGTCCGGGGAAACGTCCGCTCTCGTCGATGAGCCCGACGATCGTGCGCGAAGGGCGCGGGCGCGTGTCGATCGTGATCGGCTCGAAGGGCGGGCCGCGGATCATCACGGCGGTGATTCAGGTGCTCCTGCGCGTCCTGGTGTACGGGCAGTCGCTCGAGGAGGCCGTGCGGGCGCCGCGCCTGCACCAGCAGTGGCAGCCGATCGAGACGCGCTTCGAGGCCGACTGGGATCCGGCGCTCCTCGCGGAGCTGCGCGAGCGCTTCGGGCACCCGCTCGAGGATCCCGGCCAGCGGCACTTCGGTCTGGTGCAGGCGATCTACGTCGACGCGAGCGGCGAGCCGATCGGCGTCAGCGATCCGCGCGGGGGCGGAGTGGCCGGGGCCGAGGGGCGGCCGATTCCCGTGCCGGCGCACCCGAACGATCCGATCCGGCGGTACGAAGTCGGGACGCAATCGGCCGGTGCTCGCGACTGACGACCGTGCCTGACCGGAAGAAGACCCGCTAGGAGCGCAGGCACGGAACGGAAGGGAGAGGCAGCCGATGCCGCGTGAGGGCCGCGTGAGGGCCGCGTGAGCGCCGCGTGTTCTGCCCCGTACTTCTAACCGTCCCCTAGCGCGTCGAGGTCGTCGAGGTCGTCGTCGCTCACCTCGGGCGTCGTGCTCGGCGGGGGCGCGCCCTCCGTCGAGTCGCCGAGCTTCGCGATGAAGTTCCAATAGGCCTCGTCGTCCTTGGCGCGGTCCCAGATCTTGTGCCAGAGCTTGACCGCCTTCTTGTTGAAGACGACGTCCTTGGGCTCGATGCTGTACCTCCAGCCCACGTTCGTGCCACTGCAGATGGTCATGAGCAGGCGCTGGGTCACGTCGCCGTCGCGGTAGCCCTGATCCGTCGCGAAATCCATCGTCTTGAAGCGGTTGATGATGGCGGGAATCGCCGGCTTGCCGATCTTCTCGAGGCTGTTGCCCGCGCGCCGACCCGCCGCGCCCGCGTCGGGGTCGACGTAGGTGACCATGAGCTGCTTCATCTCCTGCCAATCCTCCTCCGTCGTGCTGCCGTAGGGTTCGAAGTCGGCCAGCACCGTGAGATCGACGGAGGCGGGGTCGTACACCTTCGCCGGCTTCTTCGCGACCTCCTCCGGGACGGTGTCGTCCTCGGTCTCGGCCGCAACGGTCTCCTCCTCGAGGGCGTCTTCAGCCGCGGCATCCAGGATGTCCTGGGCAGCGGCCTCTGCCTCCATGGCGGAGTCGGCCAGCAGGTCGGCCGCCGTGTCGGCGGCGGCGACTTCAATCTCGCCTGCGATCACCGGATCGTCCGCCTGGAAGACGAACTTGTACGCGCCGAACCCGATGATGAGCGCGAGGACCACGACGCCGATCAGCGGCGCGGGGCTCTTCTGCTTGGACTTGACGTCACGCCTTCCGCCGCGCGGGCCCTTATCGTCGTCGCCGTCCGTCGCGCCTTGGGCTCCGCGCCTGCGCGCGGCTCCCGCCGTGGCGCGTCGGGCGGAGGCGCCGGAGCGCGCGCTCGACGAGCTGCCGGACCGCGCGCCCCTGGCGCTGCTCGGCCGCGAAGACCGCGCGGAGCCCGACTCCTTCGCGCTCGAGTCCGCGGCCCGCGCGGACTTCCGCGCCGCGGGTCGGCTGCCGCTCGACGACGCGGGCTTGGCCGGTCGCGTCGGTTTCGCGGGGGCGGCCGACTGGGCCTCGGCCTGGCGCTGCGCGAGCAGCCGTTCCTTCATGCTGGGGCCGGAGCGCTTCTTCTTGGCGGGAGCCTCGGGAGCCTCGGAAGCCTCGGGAGCACTGGGCGCCGCGGCCTGCGCCGGGGCGGGCTTCCGCGCCGGAACGCGGGGCGGCTGTCCACCGGCGGCACTCGCGGGGGCGGCACTCGTGGGGGCGGCGCTCGCGGGGGCGGCACTCGTGGGGGCGGCGCTCGCGGGGGCGGCGCTCGCGGGGGGGGCGCTCGCTTGAGCCGCGTCCGATTGGACGGGCCCGATCGCGACGACGCCCTTGCACTTCTGGCACTTCGCCTTGTCCGCCTTGAACGTGGCGGGAACTTTGAAACGGGCTCCGCAATCGGAGCAGGTACCGAGGCGATACTCCATCAGGGTCTTCTCGCTGGGGCTGGGGGCGCGCTGGGCGTGCGCCGGGGGTGATCGTGGGGATCCTTCATTCTAACTCGGCCAGGGCGATGTTGGCGCCCGGGTCTTCGGCGCGGCGCGAGCACCGGCTCAGCCGTCGCGCTCGGCCCGGTACCGCTCGAACTCACGCCGCTCCTTCTCGCTCCTGGGCTCGAACGAGTCGAGCAGGGCGTCGACCTCCTCCAGGCCCTTCTCCTGCCGCTCCTCGAACCGCCGGTACTTGCGGTCGTACCAGCCGAACCACTGTTTCAGGCCGCTCTCCTGGCGCTCCCGCGTGGCTCCGAGGAGCTCGTGGACCTTGAAGGTCGTGACGTAGCCGGTGATGTCGGCGAGGGCGAGGTGGACGAGGTTGAGCTGGATCGCGTCCTCCTCGGTCTCGAGCGGGACCACGGCGAGCATCGTGAGGAGGGGGGGCAGCGCGGGCTTGCCGATCTCGACGAGCCCGCGGTTGGCGGCCGTGCGCACGGGCGGGAGCGCGTCCAGGTCGATCAATTGGGCGCAGAGCCGGTCGATCCGCGCCCGGTCCTCGATGGACGTCTCGTCGTCGTAGGGGATGGGGCGGACCTCGCCCTCGATGACGATCGAGCCGTCGCTGAGGGTGCGCTTCACGGTCTTCCCCTTCCTCTTCCGGCGGTACGCGTTGACCTCGTCGGGCGTGTACCAGCGCTCCCAGTACCAGGCCTTCCACCGGCCGTTGCGCTTGAAGAAGCGCCACTCGACGTGGCGGTTCTCGAGCCCGGGATCGACCCGGTGCGAGACCTGGAGTCGCACGACGACGTCGAATCCGTCCTCGCTCTCGACCCAGCCGTCGAACGGTTCCCACTCGGCCACGAGCTCGGTGTCGAGGAGCTCCGCGACCACGCCCGCGAGGAACCGCGCCTGTTCGTCGCCCGCGACGAGGGCCCACAGCCGGTCGTCGGTCGGGGGCGCTTCCGGCTCCGGCTCACCGGCGGCGGCCCGCGCCGCCGCCTGCGCCGCGGCCTCTTCCTCCGCGATCCAATCTTGCTTGCCCGTCGGGGCCGGACCCCCGAAGCCTTCGTTGCGGCGCCGCCAGATGTTCTCGCCGTCGATCAACGCGGTCACGGCCTGCTCGTTGCGCGCGGCCACCAGCTCGAACAGCTCGCGCGCGAGCTTCACGTAGGGCGAGTCCCAGCCGGTGGGGTCGGCCTCGAGCGCGGTCCGCGTGCGCTGTTCCGGCTCCTCGACGACGTACTCCCGGTCGGGCGTCTTGCTCACCACCCCGTAGATCACGCCGATGGCGATGGCGGCGACGACGCCGATGACGAGCTTCGTCGGGTCGAACCCGCCGCCGCTCGGGGCGCGGCTGCCGAGGGGAGTGGCGACGTAGACCCGCTCGCACTCGGAGCAGCGGACCTTGGCGCCCTCCTTGCTCGCGGGGAGCTGGGCCTGGGTCTTGCACGCGGGGCATTGGATGATCATGGGTCGAGCTCTCCTCGCCGCGGGGGGCCGGGGGCATGTGTGGGCCTCGTCGTCGGTGCGCCCGGGGCGGGTCTATCCGCGGAGTTGCGCTCGGACACGCGGATTCCCACCGTAGCCAGGCCCGGGGGGGCGTGCAAGGTGGGGTGGTTGGGCGGAGGGAGGGGGCGCGTCCCGGCCGTGGGTTACGATCCCGACGATGCGCCCCGCCCGAAGATCCCCCCGGCCGACCGCCGCCGCCCGTCCGGGGTCCGCCGCCGGCGTCGCGACCCCGGGCTCCGACGCTTTCAGGCTCGAGTGCCCGTTCGCCCCCACGGGCAACCAGCCCGCTGCGATCGAGGGCCTCGTCGCGGGTCTGCAGGGGGCGGCGCGGCACCAGACGCTGCTCGGCATCACGGGCTCGGGGAAGACGTTCACGATGGCCTCGGTGATCGCGCGCCTCGACCGGCCGGCGCTCATCCTGTCGCCGAACAAGACGCTCGCGGCCCAGCTCTACTCCGAGTTCCGCGAGCTGTTTCCACACAACGCCGTCGAGTACTTCGTCAGCTACTACGACTACTACCAGCCCGAGGCCTACGTCCCCTCGACCGACACGTTCATCGAGAAGGACGCCTCGCGCAACGAGAACATCGAGCGCCTGCGGAACAGCGCCACGCGCTCCCTGCTCGACCGCAGGGACGTGATCATCGTCGCGTCCGTGTCGTGCATCTACGGCCTCGGGTCGCCGTCCAACTACACGGAGATGGCGCTGAAGCTCTCCGTGGGTCAGGAGCTCGAGCGCGACACGCTGCTCCGGCGCCTGACGCAGATGCAGTACGCCCGCAACAACCTCGACTTCGCGCGCGGCGCCTTCCGCGCACGCGGGGACGTCGTCGAGGTGTTCCCCGCGTACGAGGACGACGTCGTCATCCGGATCGAGCTCTTCGGGGACGAGATCGAGAGCCTCACGCGCGTGAACCCGCTCGTGGGCGAGGTGCTCAGCGAGGAGCGCCAGGTGGTCATCTACCCCGCGACCCATTACGTCACGCCGCAGGACCGGCTGCAGAAGGCGATCCCACTGATCGAAGCGGAGCTCGCGGAACGGCTCGACGAGCTGCGGGGGCAGAAGAAGCTCCTGGAGGCGCAGCGCCTGGAGCAGCGCACGCGCTACGACCTGGAGCTGCTGCGGACGGTCGGCGTCTGCAACGGCATCGAGAACTACTCGCGCTTCATGGACGGGCGCAAGGCGGGGCAGCCGCCGTACACCCTGCTGCACTATTTTCCCGAGGATTGGGTGCTCTTCATCGACGAGAGCCATGTATCGGTGCCGCAGGTCGGCGCGATGTACAAGGGCGACCGCTCGCGCAAGGAGACGCTCGTCGAGCACGGCTTTCGCCTGCCGAGCGCGCTGGACAACCGCCCGCTGCGGTTCGATGAGTTCGAGCAGCTCGTGCACCAGACGATCTACGTGTCGGCGACGCCGTCCAAGTACGAGCTCGCGGCCTCCAAGGGGCACGTCGTCGAGCAGATCGTGCGCCCCACGGGGCTGCTCGACCCGGAGATCGAGGTGCGGCCGGCGCGCACGCAAGTGGACGATCTGCTCGCGGAGATCCGCAAGGTCGTCGCCACCAAGCTGCGCGTTCTCGTGACGACGCTCACCAAGCGCTCCGCGGAGGACCTGACGACGTACTACGCGGAGCTGGGCGTGCGGGTGCGCTACCTGCACTCGGAGATCGACGCGATCGAGCGCTC
>SMVQ01000314.1 GCA_004357655.1 Planctomycetota bacterium | reverse complement strand
AGGTTGGAGACCTGCGGCTCGATGCACTCGTAGCAGCCGGCGATGCTTGCGATCGTCGCGGTCGGCGCGATGGCCACCAGCAGTGAGTTGCGCAGTCCGTGCTCGGCAATCTGCGCCTCGAGCTCCTTCCAACGTCCGGGCTCGGAGGGCGTGACGCCCCAGAGGTCGAACTGGAGCGCTCCCGCGCTGGCGCGGGTCTCGTCCCAGGCGGGGTGCGGGCCATTCGACTGCGCGAGCTCGCACGAGGTCGTGAGCGCGTTGAAGTAGATCTCCTCCTGGATGCGCGCCGAGAGCTCGCGTGCCTCGGGGGAGTCGAACTCGAGCCGCAGCTTGAAGAACGCGTCCTGGAGCCCCATCGAGCCCAGGCCCACGGGCCGCCATCTGAGGTTGGACGCCTTCGCTTCGTCCGTGGGGTAGAAGTTGAGGTCGATGACACGGTCGAGGTGCACGACGGCGGTCCGCACCACGGCACCGAGCTCCTCGAAGTCGAAGCCTTCCGGGGCAGCGAACGCCCCGAGGTTCACCGACCCGAGGTTGCAGACCGCAATCTCGTTCTCGGACGTGACTTCGAGGATCTCCGTGCACAAGTTGGAGAGGTGGATGACGCTGCCGTCACGCTGCGTCTGGTTGCACTTCGCGTTGCTCGCGTCCTTGAAGGTCATCCAGCCGTTCCCGGTCTGGGCGAGCGTGCGCATCATCCGCGAGTAGAGGTCGCGCGCCGGCACCTGTTTCGCGGCAAGGCCGGCCTCCTCCGCGGCGGCGTAGGCCGCCTCGAACGCCGCTCCGTACAGGTCGGTGAAATGAGGGACGAGCTTGGGATCGAAGAGCGACCAGGGGGCGTCCTCCTCGACTCGCCGCATGAAGAGATCGGGCACCCAATTCGCAATGTTGAGATTGTGCGTCCTGCGCGCTTCGTCGCCCGTGTTGTCGCGCAGCTGCAAGAACTCCTCGATGTCGGCGTGCCACGTCTCGAGGTACACGCAGGCCGCACCCTTGCGGCGCCCGCCCTGGTTCACGGCGGCGACCGACGAATCGAGCGTCTTCAGCCACGGCACGATCCCGTTCGACTGGCCGTTGGTGCCGCGGATCAAAGACCCGCGCGAGCGCACCCGGGTGTACGAGAGGCCGATCCCGCCCGCGAACTTGGACAGCTTGGCCACGTCGGCGTAGCGGTCGTAGATCGACTCCAGGTCGTCCTGCGGTGAGTCGAGCAGGTAACACGACGAGAGTTGGGTGTGCCGCGAGCCCGCGTTGAACAGCGTCGGCGAGCTGGGGAGGTAGCGCAGCGAGGAGATCAGGCGGTAGAAGTCGCGCGCCTCGCCCGGAGTCCGGGCCAGCCCACAGGCGACGCGCATGAAGAAGTATTGGGGTGTCTCGATGACCTCCCGGCCCTCGGGATTCCTGAGGAGGTAGCGGTCGACCAGCGTCCGCACACCGAAGTACTCGAACAGCGCGTTGCGATCCGGTTCGATGGTGTCGTTCAGTTTGCGACTGTTCTCGGCCACGAACCCGGCGACCTGCTCATTGATGAGCCCCTGCTCGGCGGCGTGCCGGACAGCCTGGGAGAAGGAGTGGATCTCCTGGTTCTGAACCTCCTTGTCGACGTAGGTCGCGAGGAGGCGCGCCGCGAGCCGCGAGTACTGCGGCTCCTCCGCGATGAGCGACGCCGCGGTGTGGATCGACAGGCGGTCGAGCTCCGCGGTCGTGGCGCCGTCGTACAGCCCGCTGATCGTGCGCGTCGCGACGCGCAGCGGGTCCACCTCGGCGAGACCGTCCGCGCATCGGCTCACGGCGCGGACGATCTTCCCCACGTCGACCGGCTCCGGCGAGCCGTTGCGCTTCAGGACGCGCATGCCGGGCGGCGGGGACGACGACGAAGCCGGAGACGGGGATGCGGAGATGGGGGCGGCGGTGGCGAGGGATTCGGTCAAAGGTTCCATGCAGGTCGTTCGCTGGCCTCGATCCGGGGCCGGGGGATCCGACGAGCGACGAGAGCGGATCGCGCGCGGGACCGCCGGGTCCGGGGGGACGTCGGTGGATTCCGGATGACGCTACCCCACGCCCGGGGGGCGGCAGGGCAGGCCCTCGTCGACGCCCGGCCGCGGAGTCGAGTCACGCGGAGCGTGCGCGCTCCTCCCACTCCTCTCCGCAGTCTGTTCATCGACCAGAACCACATTATATGGGTGTCCCCCCGGGGGTCAACACCAAATGTGGTAGTTGGGCTGCCGCAAGTGGTTGGAGCCAGCGATCGGGAACCCGACTCGGGGGCGGCGCCGCAGGGCGCGACCGACCTATTGGACGACGGCCGGAGGCGCCGTCGCGGCGCTGGCCATCTCGCGTGCACGCGCGATCGCGCGTGCGGGTGTGCGCTTCAGGTCGCGCGTTACACCCAACTTCGACATCGTCCACACGAACCACTTCGTGGGGTCGAGGTGGAACCAGCGGATGCCGTTCCGGTAGTCGCTCTGGAACCGGTGGTGAAAGTTGTGGTAGCCCTCACCGAGCGAGATGATCGCCGTGATCCAACTGTCGCGGGCCGAGTTCTTCGTCGAGTACGGCTGCGTGCCGATCATGTGCGCGAAGGAGTTGACCGAGAAGGTCGCGTGCCACTGCACGACGAGACGCACGAATCCGCACACGAGCAGCGCTCCGAGCCAGTCACCCCACAGGGCGCCGATGGCCGCCGGCAGGACCGCCGCGAACAGGACCGCGAGCGGGAAGTAGTACTTGTGCTGGAAGAGGATCAGCGGGTCCGCGGCGAGGTCGCGGACCGCCGAGAAATCGTCGTCTTTCGGCTGCTTGCACAGCACCCAGACGATGTGCGCCCACCAGAAGCCCGCGGTGATGTCGTAGGGATCCTCCGGGGTGTCCACCCGCGAATGGTGGACGCGGTGGTCCGCCGACCACTTCAGCGCGGAGTTCTGCACGGAAGCGGCGCCGAAGAGCAGGTAGAAGAGGCGCAGCGGCCAGATCGCCTTGTAGGTGGGGTGCGAGAAGAGCCGGTGGTACCCCCCCGTGATCGCCACGCCGCAGAACCCGAACCAGACCAGGGCGAGCAGGAGCGTCTGCCAGTGGAAGTTCAGGCACACGTACACGACTCCCACGACGGCCAGCAGGTGAGCTGTGCCGATGAAGATCGTGTTCGTCCAGTCGAGTTGCCGCTTTACCATGGGGTAGGGAGATCCATGCCCTGCTCGCGCGGGTCTGGAAGGTGCGCAGGGCGGTTATCGGCCGTTCGGGAACGGTCGGTTGAGGCAGCGGATACTAGCCCGACCCGCTGGATTTGCCATTCGGAATCCACTTTCGAGGTGATGACACCCAGTTGGTGGGCAGATGATGCCCCTAGTGGGCAGATGATGCCCCGGAGTCGGCTCGGGTCGCCCTGGCGCACCCTGGGAGAGGGTGGATCCCACAGCGGGCGCCCCCCGAGCGATGCCTGGCACGTACGATCCCGGGGGCCGGAGCTCCGAGTCTTCTCCGCCGCCATGCCCAGGTTCGCGTCCGCATCCACTCCGACCTCGCCGTCTCGCGGGCCGCGGGCCCGGGCCCGAGTCGTGATCGTGGCGCTCGTGTTCGCGGCCTGCGTCACCACGGAGGTGCAGGTCGTGTCGCAGGGGCCGGAGAGCGAGCGTCTGTTGGCGGAGGGCGACGCTTTCTTCCGCGCGCGCGGCTACGAGGATGCGCTCGATACGTACAAGCTCGCCGCATTCGCGGCCGGCACGGAGGGCAACGAGTCGCGCGGCGCCGCAGCCTCGGCCCAGGTCGCGCACGTGTTCGCGATTCTCGGCGACTTCGACGCGGGTCGGCCCTGGCTCGCGCGGGCGATCGAGAACGCGACCGACGAGCGGGCGGACGCGTGGACGCGGACGCTCCTCACGCGTGGCGTGTACGAGCGCGAGCAAGCGGGCTCGGCCGTCGCGCTCGCGACGTTCACGGAGCTCTACGACTACTGCCTCGGGCGCGAGCTCCACGACCGCGCGATCCAGGCCGCGCACATGGCGACGCTCGTGACCGACGGCGAAGCGCGCGTGCGCTGGGCCCGGCGCGGCATCGCGGAGGCGGACGCGGCGGGTAACGATCGATGGCGGCTCACGCTCTGGACCTCACTCGGTTGGCTCCTCGAGGACGAAGCACGGTTCGATGAGTCGCTGGAAGCCTTTCGGGTCGTGCGTCGCATCGCCGAGCGCCTCGCCGACGAGCACGAGCTCTTGAGAGCGGACTGGATGGTCGGGCACGCGCAACGCATGGCGGGCCTGGCGCTCGAGGCGCGGACGACGATCGTGCGGACGCTCGCGCGCGCCGAGCGCCGCTACACCGAGCACGGCACGGCGAATGACGCGGAGTGGATCGCGCACTGCCTGCGTGAGCTCGGCGAGCTCGAGGCCTCCGAGGGTCGGCGGGCGGCGGCGCTCGTGCTGTTCGGTCGCGCGCGCGAACGGTTCATCGATGCGCGCATCGCGGTCCTCGCGCCGAGGAGCCTGGCCCTGCTCGATGCGCGCATCGCGGAGCTCGCAGGCGATGTCCCCGTCACGGGTGGGGCGGCGGACCGGGAATCGAGATGATCTTCCCCGGACGCACATCCGCAAGCACGGACGTGAATGGCTGCTCACACCGGGCCGCGGAGATGCCAGGCGTGTAGGCTCTCGGCGGTTCAGGAATCACGGGCAGGGAGGACAGTCCATGCTTGCGACCGATGAAGATGAGGCCGACTGGGCTCAGGTCGAAGACGATGTCCGTTCCCCCGCGTACGTCCGCCGAGCCTTCCGCAAGGGCGTTCTCGTAGGTTGCGGCACGGGTCTGCTCGGCATCGTGGCGTTGGTGCTTATCGCCTTGGTGGCCCTCGGTGTCATGATCGAGACCGGACTCGTTCCCGACAGCATGGCCGTTCGCGGCGAGGACCTCCCGGCATCCGCCCTGACATTCCTCGCGGAGGCCGGCCTGCTCGAGGAGCAGGAGCAGGTGCTCTACTACTACTGCGACGGGCTGGTCTCTTTCGGGGAAGGCGGAAACCTCTTCACCGATCGGCGGGTCATCTCCTATTGGGAAGAGGGTGAGGAGCTCTTCGTCGAGCAAGCGACCTACTCCGAGATCAGCGCGATCGAGCCGATCTACGACGACAGCCTATTTGCCAACTCGCAGGTCTGGGTGGAGCGTGCGAGCGGGGAGGCGTTCCAGTTGATCGTCTCCAACGAAGACGACCTGGACGAGGAGTTCGTCGAGCTCTTGATCGAGACCTGGACGGCGAAGCGCTGAACGGGCGGGCGATCCCCCATCACCGGTGCGGCGGCGGACCGGGAACCAAGATGACCTGAATGACGTCGGGCGACGACGGCGGCGGTGCGGGGCCGTTCGCATCGTGGCGGACGATCTCCACCTTGCGCTCCGGCATGACGAGCTCGGCGTAGGCCTGGAGGCTGTAGTCGCTCAGGATCGCCGCGCTCCGGATGCCGCGACCGTCGGCCCGGCGTGGAAGGCCGGGGACGAAGGAGCGCAGTACTGCGCTCCGACCCGGGCGGGCGGCAAGCGTCGCCGCTTCGAAGCGCCGCAGAGTGTTCCGCGCGAGCTCGTCCACGCGCTGCCACCGAGGGTACGGATGGAACAGGGGGGAGAAGACAGCATGGTTCACGAGGAGCAGCGCGGAGAGGCCGAGTGCCGGCAGCGCGAGCGACAGTCGGCGAGCGCGCAGGGCGTGGACGCCGCGGTCCGCGATCACGCCGACCAGAATCGCGTACGGCGCCACGAAGGGCATCGCGTACCACTCCTCCACTTGCGCCGCGAGGGCGCTGATCGCGAGCAACGACACGAACCAGAGCGCGACGAACAGGAGCCCGGCGCGGATCTTCGTGCGCTCCGCCACGGCGCTCGTTCCCGGCCGACGGTAGACAGCGACCGCGAGCAGGAACAACGCGACGCCGCAGGCGGCGACGATCACGGCTCCTATCGCCGGCGATACACCGAGGGGTTGCGGCGTGAGCAGGCGGGCGACGTACGGTTGTACGCGGTCCAGGATCTCCGTAATCGCCGCGAGCGACGTCGCCTGAATCCCTCCCAGCCCGCCGAGGACGGCGGCGCGCCACACAGCGAAGAGCGCCACCGCGAGCACGGCGGGCGAGCTACGTCGGGCTGCGGCCTTGAGGCGCGCGGGGATCGGGCGGGTGCCCGCGGCGAAGAAGGCGAGGCCGAACGCGAGCGGGGCGACGATCACGCCGGTCTCCTTGGCGCCGACGGCGAGCAGCGCCAGGAGTCCGCACG
Organism: Planctomycetota bacterium; assembly: GCA_004357655.1. Lineage (GTDB taxonomy): Bacteria > Planctomycetota > UBA1135 > UBA1135 > N075bin59. Next base: position 1,277 of record SMVQ01000314.1, on the reverse strand, counting down.
AGAGCCGCCACCGGAGTGGCGCTACGCTCTCCCGCGCGAGGACGTACAGGCACGCGAGCGTGAAGAAGAGGCACAGGGTATCCGCGCGGCGCGGAGGGACGGGGATGATCTCGACCTGGATCGGGTGGATCGTGAAGAGGACCGCGGCTATGGCGGCGGCGACGAGGAAGCGTGCGCCGAACAGGCGCCGCACGAAAGCGAAGAGGAGCAGCGCGTTCCCCGCGAGGATCGCGACGTCCGTCGCGTGGTATCCGCGCGCGTTCAGGCCCCAGAGGGCGTGGTCGAGAGCGAACGAGAGGTTCGTGACCGGTCGGAACCAGTGTCCGCGCGGGTAACGGCCGTCCATCAGCTCTTCGGTGAACGTCCCGAGGAAGTCCCCGAAGCTCGTGATCCTGGCCGTCAGGATCATCGGGTAGCTGTCCCAGCCGAGGAGCCCGAGCTCGAACGTGAAGCGGAACGTGAGCCAGGCCAGGGCGGCGAGGGACACTGCGGCGATGAGCAGGAGCCGCCGAGGGCGATCCGGCGAAGCGGTGCCCGGATTCAAGAGTACCCCAGCTCCTCGAGGCGCTCGCGAATGGCGCGCCGGTCCGCTTCCGTGAATGGAGCAGCGGCGTGTTCCGCCGTCCGGCGCAGGGGATCGTCCTCTTCGCGGATCTCATGCGGTACGCGGTCGAGGGCGAGCAGGTGTGTGAGCACTCTTCCGGACATCTCCGCGTACACGGGCTGGTTGAGCAGGTGGAGCGCCGTGGGAGCGAAGTCGAGCACGGACGCGCCGCCGCGTGCCTCGGAGTGGGCGATCGCGGGCCCGGACATGATGAGGATGCCCTCGAGCGCATGATCGGGCATCGGCGTCGGGTAGGTCGTTCGCGTCGGCAGATAGCTGGTCGAGACGACCTGCCAGTCCGGCTGAGTCTCGAACACGATGTCGGGCACGCGACGATCCGCGAAGCGTCCCGGGTACAGCTCGGAGCCGCGCAGAATCCGCCGGACGAGCGGCGTCCGCCCGTCGGCGGTGACGAGGCGGCGCAGCGCGCGAGTGATCTCCTCGAGCACGGCGTTCTTGTCCGTCGGCGCGACGGTTCCCGCGGGCTCGCGTCCGGCGAGGTTGAGCCGCAGGCTGCCGAAGTTGCCCTCGGACACGGTCGCGAACGCCTTCGTGCGCGCGAGGTCGAGCTCGCCGAGCCTGCGTTCGTGCTCGCGCGCGCGCGCCGCGCCGAGCGGGCCGGCCTCCGGACGCGCGTCCTCGTGCGACTCGTTCAGCACCGCGAAGCCCTCCT
>SMVQ01000313.1 GCA_004357655.1 Planctomycetota bacterium | reverse complement strand
GTACATCGCGGCGGCGCCCTTGAGCGCAAGGTTGATCGCCTCGGTCGAGCCGGACGTCAGGACGATCTCCTTCCGGGACGCCCCGATCAGCGACGCGATCTGATTCCGGGCCGTGTCGACGGCCTCCTCCGCCTTCCAGCCGAAGGAGTGGCTGCGGCTCGCCGCGTTGCCGTACACCTCGGTGAAGTAGGGGAGCATCGTCTCCAGGACCCGCGGATCGACCGGCGTCGTGGCCTGATAGTCGAGGTAGATCGGAAGCTTCATCGTGTTCGTCTGGGACTCAGTCGACCGGGAGCGGCGCGAAGAGGGATTCGAGCGAGGAATCGGCCAGGGAGCGCACGGTCGTGTTCTGGAACAGGTTCCAGATCCCCAGGCGGATGCGCTGCAGCGGAGAGCGGATGGGGCAGACGGGCTTCACCTCGCACTCGCCGCTCAGCTCCGCGCCGGGGACCTGGCAGCTCGTCAGGGCGGGCTCGCCCTCGAGCGCGGCGACGACCTCGCCGAGCGTGATCTGCTCGGCCGGTCGCGCGAGCCGGTACCCGCCGGCCGCGCCGCGCTGGGACTCGAGCATGCCGGCGCCCAGGAGGTCCTTCAGGACCTCGGCGAGGAGCCGCAGGGGCACGGGATACTGCTCGCCGATCTCGCGCACGCTCACGACGTCCCCGTCGCGATCCGCGAGGTGGATCAGGGCGATCAGGCCGTATTCCGTTCGTTTCGTGAGCTGCAGCATGCCGTCTGGGAAAGCGCACTAGTTTGGTGCGGTTTGTGAATCATAAGCCACTCCTGGGCCTCCCGCTACGATTCCGGGGTAGAAATCTTCCGTGCACGGTAGGTTTCCAGTGCCCTCTTCGGCCGCTCCGGGGCCGGGCCTCAAGACCGGCTCCACGATCTTCCGATGGAACCTCTGCCATGAAGGACAATCAGGACGTCATCTGCTTCCAGTGCGGCCAGGGGGTTCAGGACCCGCCGGTGCTCTCGCGGACCTCCAGCGGCGAGACCTGCACGGCCTGCTCCGACCGGGTGCTCGCGGCGCAGGCGCCGATCATCCCGGCCTACGGCCGCATCGCGGTCACTCACGAAGAGCTCACCGCCGTGCACGCGTGGAAGCAGGCGGGCCGGGACCCGAAAGAGGACGGCAGCCCCGACATGGGGGCCTGAGGCGTCGCACCGGGCCGTCCCCCGCGGGGGCCCTCAGCCGGCTGGGTCGAGGAGCGCACGCAGCTCCTCCGGTAGGAGTCGCGGCTTGCGGTCCTCGCGCGAGAGGTCGATGCACGCCAGCTCCGTGGAGCCCGTCGCGAGCAGGGCCGAGTCCGCCAGGCGGACGACCTCGTAGCGGAATTCGACCGAGGCCGCGCCGATCCTTCCCACCGTGACGCGGATGCACAGCTCGTCCTCGAACACGGCCGAGCCGCGGTACCGCAGGTCGAGCTTGCGCACCGCCAGGCCGACGCCCGAGCGCTCGAGCTCGCCGTAGGGCAGCCCCATGTGGGCCATGTACGCGGTCCGAGCTTCCTCGAAGTAGAGGAGGTAGTTCGGGTGGTGGACGACCCCCATCTGGTCGGTCTCGCCGTACCGGACGCGCAGCCTGTGCTCGAAGGATTCGCTCATGCGGAGCCGCACCCCTTCTACCCGATTCGGGGCGGAATCAGGTAGAAGGGGTGCGGCTCCGCGGGCGGGCTGGTAGAAACTCTCCCCCTCGATCACGCCCATGGCGCAAGACCCTTCGAAGAGCGGCAAGCCCGTCCGCGCGGGAGAGCCCAACCTGGCGCTCCTCCTGACCTGGCTCGTCCCGGGCGCGGGGCACATGTACCTCGGCCGGCCGCTCATCGCGGTCATCGGCTTCGTGCTGATCGAGGGCCTCTACGGGCTGGGCGTCCTGCTCTCGGACGGGATGTTCCTCGAGTACCTTCCGCTCGAGATGCGCAGCCGGTTCGCGGGCGCGCTCACGCCCGAGATCGGCAACCTGGGAGCGCTGATCTACCAGTTGAAGACGTACGGCTACGGCCTCGTCGCGGCGGGCGGCCAACCCCTGCCGCGCGCCTGGCCGGCGACGATGGATATCGGGACGACCCTGACCGCCGTCTCCGGCATCCTGAACATCTTCCTCATGTCGCGCGCTCACCTGGACGCGCGCCAGCCCGTCCGTCCCGCGGGGCGCGGTCCGGGTCCCACCGTCGCCGCGTTCGCGAGTTGGATCGTGCCCGGCGGCGGTCAGATCCTGCAGGGCCGCGTGTCCCGTGGCGTCGCGTTCTTCGTCCTGCTCGTGAGTCTGCTCGCGCTGGGGACCTGGCTCGCGGAGGGTTCCAACCTGGATCGCGAGCGGCACTTCTACTACTGGTCCGGTCAGTTCATGATCGGGCTGCCGGCGATCGTCGCGGAGTACGTACACGGCCACTCGCCGATCACCGGCGACATCCAGTACGCCGACGCCGGGGTCGTGATCGCCAGCGTCGCGGGCCTCCTCAACGTGCTGGGCATGCTGGACGCCTACAGCCACAGCGAGGATCGCCTCCTCGCGCCGGATGAGCCGGAGGAACGGGAGATGGGAGTCACGGCGTGAACGATCTGCCCTTCCACCTCCTGATCTTCGCCGTCACGGGCGCCGTGATCGTCATCGTGAGCGCGATGTTCAGCGAGGCGACCGACGCCGCCGCGCTGCGCGTCGTACCCAAGCGGATCCTGTACTTCTTCTTCGGCTGCGCCGTCGTCGCGGGGGTCATGCTGCTCCTCGAGCACACGCTCGCCTCCGCTACTTGATCGTCTCCGTTTCGTTCCCTTCCTGCTCTTCCTGTCTATGTCTGCTTCTGGTCAGGCACTGGCGGCAGCACATGTCTGAGCAGAAGCAGGCATAGCAGGAAGAGCAGGAAGGGAACGGAACGGAGAGGGCGAGGCAACGAGGTGTTACGGCTCCGTACTGCTCGCTCCGCACTTCCCTCGAGCCCGCCTCAAGCGCGTCGGTAGAGTCCCCCCGGGCAGCGGGCGATCGCGCCGGCGAGCTCGAGCTCGACGAGCTCCGCGAGGACGCGCGCGACCGGGCGCCCGAGCTGACGCGCGAGGTCGTCCGCGCTCGCGGTCTCCCCCTCGAGCGCCGCGAGGATCTCGGCGGCGAGGCCCTTCGGGGTGGGACCCTTCGGCGCGGGTCCCGTCCGCGCGGCGAGGGCCGCCGCGACGCTGCCGAAGAGGTCCTCGAGGACCTGCTCGGGTGACTCGACGGGCGTGGCGCCCTCGCGGATGAGCCGCAGCGTGCCGCGCGCCATCGGATGGTCGACCCGGCCGGGGATCGCGAACACCGTGCGGCCCTGGTCGACCGCCCAGCGGGCGGTGATGAGCGAGCCCGAGGCCCAGGCGGCCTCGACGACGAGGACGCCCGCGGCCAGGCCCGAGATGATGCGGTTGCGGAGCGGGAAGTGGTGCCGGCGCGGCCCCATGCCCGGCGGGAACTCCGAGACGAGGAGCCCCGAGGAAAGCAGCGCGTCGGTCACGGGACCCGCGGGCCAGGGCCGGTCGACGCCGCTCCCGAGCACCGCGATCGAGTCGCCGCCCGACTCGAGCGCGCCCCTGTGGGCGGCCTGATCTATTCCGCGCGCGAGGCCGCTCACGACGACGATGCCCGCCCGCGCGAACGCGCGCGCGAACCGCAGGGCCTGTCCCTCGCCGTAGGGCGTCGGCGAGCGGGTGCCCACGATGGCGATGCGCGGCTCGCGCCGCAGGACGGCGAGCGGCCCGCGGACCCAGAGGCCCTCGGGGGCGGCCTCGATCGTGTCGAGACACCGCGGCCAGGAGGCCGAGCCGGGCGCGATCCGAACGGAATCTGACACGCCCACTAGGACTGCGGGCGCGCGGACCGGTTGCGCACGCCCGCTCGGAATCCGGGACGACGGGTCGAGCGCCGTGCACTTCGGCCCGATGCCGGTCTTCCCAACGTGCCCGAGCCCGACCTGTCGGGAGTTGGGAAACGGTCGGGCCCGGGCCCGGGCTCGGGCGCATTCGGGCAGACCGTCGCCGCCAGAGTGAACGGCTTCGGGGCGAACCCCTACTGGAACGTGATCGTCAGCCCGTCCGAGAGGTCGAAGAACGCGCCGCCGGCTGCGGGGTCCCTGAACCAGGCCTGGAAGTGCCAGGTGGATCCGGCCGTGATCTGCCCGGAGGGCGCCGGGGGATTGCCGAAGTCGAGCGCGTGGCTGAGCACGTTGCCGGACGCGAGCTCCACCGGGAGGCGGTAGATCTGCGCGCCGGCGGCGCCGACGCACTGCCGGCCGTTGCCGAAAGGTGTGCCCGCGCCGCCGTTGTTCTGTGAGGCACCGTAATAGAACAAACCGAATTGGTCCGGGACCGGACCCGCCGACAGGACGAGGTTGCCATTCGACACGAAGCAGTCGCCGTTCGAGGAGATGACCGCGGGCGATCCCGTCGAGTTCGGACCTGCCGTGCAGAAGTTGCTCTCCTGGCAGCCTGCGCCGCTCGAGTCGTAGCAGAGCTGGACCGACTGGCCCTGGTTGCCGTACTGGTCCTCCGACACGAAGCGGTAGCAGATCGTGCCCGCGAGCCCGCCGGGGATCTCGGCCCGGAAGATCTGGCCGGCCGAGCTCACGGCGGGATAGGAGACGGGCGCGCCGCCGTCCACCGTCACCTCGACCCACGTGGGGTTGTACCAGGTGATGTAGTAGGGGGCGTTGTCGTAGACCTGGGCCCGGACGACCGTGGGCAGGGAGCCGATGGTGCGGTCCACGGCCTGTTCCACGTTCGGGATGTAGGGCGCGTGGGTGTCGGGCGTGTTGCCGACGTTCTCCACGAGATAGTTTCCCTGGCCGTTGTCGTTGCCGACCATCACGTCGTAGTCGCCGTCGTTGTCGATGTCGCAGCAGTCGGCGTCGAGACCGGTCCGGGAGAGGCTGGGCAGCACCGAACCGGTCACGTTCGTGAAGCTGAAGCCCGACCCGCCGTTGTTGTTGTTGCGGTGGATCCGGTCCTGACCCGAGAAGTTGGCGACGTAGATGTCGAGGTCGCCGTCGTTGTCGTAGTCGAAGCAGTCCGCCTCGTTGTCGTCAGAGCCGGCGCCGGAGACCACGACCCCGGGCGCGAAGATGCCGTTGCCCAGGTTCTCGTACGTCGAGTCGCCGACGCCCGGATTCCAGTTCATGCCGTAGATGTCGAGGTCGCCGTCACCGTCGAAGTCGCCCATCTCCTGCTCGTAGTTCCCGCCCGAGGCGTAGTTCGGCGGGAACACCATGCCGGTCACGTCGCGGAACCCGAGCTGCCCACCCCCCATCGCGGGTGCGAGGTTCGAACCATCGAGGCGGTTCGCGAACATGCGGGGAAACTCGCTCCTGGAGCCGTGGAGTATGTCGAGGTCGAAGTCCCCGTCGATGTCCCCGATGTCGATGTCGAGCGCGGTCATGGCGATGTCGCAGTTCGTCCCGTCGCTGTTCGTCGTGAAGTTCAGTTGCGTGCCATCGCACCAGAGTCCGGGGTTGCCATTCAGAATGTTCGTCCCCGCGAGTTGGAAGCCGCTCGGATTGAACTCGGTGAAGAACCCGCGGCCGTCGTTCAGGAAGATGCGCGAGGGGACGTTCCCGCCGAACGCTCCGCCGTAGGTCGAGTGGAACAGGTCGAGGTCCCCGTCGTTGTCGAGGTCCCCGAAGTCGCAGTCACAGGACCAGTCGATGAACCCACCCGAGGCGAGGACCGCGGACTGCGGGATGGAGGACCCGGGACCCCCGAGCCCGACCCACCGCGCGGCGGTCTCGTCCTGGTAGAAGCCGAGGCTCCCGCCCTGATCGCCGCCGAGGTTCACCCACCAGCGGTTGGATTGGTTGATGATCGCTGACGTGTTCGAGACGTAGATGTCGAGGTCGGTATCGCCGTCGATGTCGGCGAACTCGATGTCGCGGCTCTGGTCTTGACCGCTGGGGAAGCGCGCCACAGTGTCGTCGAGGAAGAACCCGACCGTGCCGTTCTGGTCCCCGCCCTGGTTGATCCAGATGCGGTTCTGGTCGTTCCCCCCGTCGCCCCCATCGGCGAAGACAGCGTCCCAGTCACCGTCGAGGTCGACGTCGCCGAAGTCCACGTTCTCCGAGCTCGAATTGTTGCCCGGGTTCCCCTGGGGGATCTGGGCCGTGTTGTTCACGAACTGCTGGGCCTGGAGCGCGCCGCAGAGCAGGAAGATTCCCGAACCGGCTGCGAGCGCAGCGTACTTGAGGTGTGCCATGTCTGGAGCGGAGGAGGGGCTCCGCGGGAGGGGATAAGAGAGGACAGGGAGCGATCGATCATAGGCTACCTGACGCTCGCGGTTGCGGACTTCCTCCGCTCCCCGGGCGTGGAATCAGGCGCAGGATGGGGCGCTCTTCCAACTCGAAGCTCACATCCTCGTCAGCCCTGGCTCGCAGGACGGGCCGCATGGTCCGCTGCATCGCCGCGAGGAATCCGTCCAGGTCGAGACCGCGCCGCTCGGGCAGGTACGGACCGAGGAGCTTCCGGTGCCCGCTGTACAGCTTGCGCGCGCCGGCGAGGTTCGCGCGCCGGAAGTGGTACATGCAGATCGCGGCCTGGATCAGGCCCTTGAAGAGGTCGGAGTCCGCGCCCTCAGTCGCCAACCAGCACTGCTCGAGCGCCTCGTGGGCCGCGTGGTAATCCCCGGCGTTGAAGAGCCGCACGCCCTCGGCGAAGGCCCGCTCGGCGTCCGCTTCGGAGAACTCTTCAGGGTCGAAGTCCTGCTCCTCGGGTTCGATCCGGGGCACTACGACCCGTCGCCGCCGGTCTCAGGGTCGCTGCCGCGTTCGCGGCGCTTCTTGCTGCGATCGTAGGTGCGCCGGTTGCCCCAGAAGGAGTCCCAGCGCCGCTTGACGGCCTCCGGCAGGAGCGGCGCTCGCGGCGCGACCTCGAGCGTCCGCTTGTTGTTGTTCCACCACTTGATCCACAGGTCCTGCGAGGTGCCCTGATCGACCCCCGTGAGCGTCATGAGTGAGATGCGGATCTCCTTCATGTAGTTCTGGACGCGTTTGCGGTCCCCGGACTTCATGACCTGGAAGAGCGCCTTCACCGACTCCTTCGAGCGGATGTTGCCGAGCGAATAGATCCGCGCCTTGATCACCTTGTGGTCCTGCACGTTGAAGAACTTGTCGAGCAGGATCGGGATCGAGGCGACGTCGCCGTGCTGACCGATCGCGCGGAGGACGTTCTCGTAGCGCTCGGGAGACTTGTGGAGCTTCCGGTCACGCTTCACGAGCTTGTGGAGCGCCTTCACCGCCGCCGGGTGATCCATGAACCGCAGGGCGTAGAGCGACGCGTTCTGGACCGACTCATCCTTGTGGTTCAGGCCCTTGGCGATCCACCCGACGACCTCGGCGTCCAGGACGTCGGACTGCCCCTGGATGGCGATGACGAGCTCGGCGGGGTCCTTCGCCTTGGAGGCGACTCGGAGCGCCATGACCGCGGCCTCGACCCGCGCCGTGTCAGGGGCCGGCCGCCCCTCGTCCTGGACGGGGATCGGTGCGAGGAGCGCGCTCACGATGAGGAGCTGGAGCATGTCGTGTGCCTTGGCTCTGGGGGGCTGGTCGACCGCCCAGGATACGCCCTGTGGCAACTTCCACGGAAGCCCCCGTCTCCGTAACTTCCCGCCCTTCCCTTCCCGCCACGGCTGGGGCGGGAAGTAGGGGGACGGGGGGGGGAGTCAGTCGCTCTGGACCGCGGCGGTCTCGACGGGTTTCGGCGGGTCGGGGGCCTTCTCGCTGAAACTGAGGCTCTCGCCGTCTTCCGCCGGTGTGGCGTACACCTTGGCGCCCTCGCCGAATTCGTCGCGGAGCAGGTGCTCGGCCAGGGGGTCTTCGATGAAGCGCTCGATCGCCCGGCGCAGCGGGCGCGCGCCGTAATCCTCGTGGAAGCCCTTCGTGATCAGGAAGCCGAGCGCGGCGGGATCGAGCTCGAGCTCGATGTCGTGATCGCGAAGCCGCACGCGCACTTCGTCGAGCTGCAGGTGGACGATCGTCTGCAGGTCCACGTGGGTCAGGGAGTTGAAGACGATCGACTCGTCGAGGCGGTTCAGGAACTCGGGCCGGAAGTGGCGCTCGACCTCGATCATGACGTCGGCGGTCATCCGCTTCTTGCGCTCATCGCCGCTCGTCTCCGACTTGTCGAGCCGGCCGAAGCCGAGCTGCGAGCCGGCCTTCATCTGCTGCGACCCGAGGTTGCTCGTCATGATGAGGATGACGTTGCGGAAGTCGATGTGACGTCCGAACGAGTCCGTCAGCCGGCCCTCTTCCATGATCTGCAGGAGCATGTTGAAGACGTCGGGGTGGGCCTTCTCGATCTCGTCGAGGAGCACGACCGAGTAGGGGCGCCGGCGCACCTTCTCGGTGAGCTGGCCGCCTTCCTCGTAGCCGACGTAGCCGGGGGGCGCGCCCACCAGGCGGGAGGCGTTGTGCTTCTCCATGTACTCGCTCATGTCCATCGTGATGACGGCGTCCACGTCGCCGAACATGAACTTGGCGAGCTGCTTGCAGAGGAACGTCTTGCCGACCCCCGATGGGCCGAGGAACAGGAACGAGCCCATCGGGCGGCGCGGGTCCTTGAGGCCCGAGCGCGACCTGCGGACGGAGCGGGCGATCGCCTTGATCGCCTCTTCCTGGTGGATGACGACCCGGCCGAGCTCGTCCTCCATCTGGAGCAGGCGCTCGCGCTCGCCCTTCTCGAGGCGCGTGAGCGGGATGCCGGTCATCTTCGACACGGTCTCCTGGATCACGTCGGCGTCGACCTCGCCGACCTTCTCCTTCTCCTGCTGCTCCTTGCGCCAGGTGTTCTGGATCGTCTCCTTCTTCTTCTTGAGCTGGTAGGCCTGGTCGCGCACCGAGGCGGCCTGCTCGAAGTCCTGGGCGGAGACGGCCTCGTCCTTCGAGCGTTCGAGCTGCTCGATCTCCTCGGAGATCTCGCGCAGGTCCGGCGGCGGCACCATGGCCTTGATGCGGACGCGCGCGCCCGCCTCGTCCATCACGTCGATCGCCTTGTCGGGCAGGAAGCGGTTGTTGATGTACCGGTTGGAGAGCTCGACGCACTGGGCGAGCGCCTCGTCCGTGTAGGCGATGCGGTGGTGGGCCTCGTAGCGGTCGCGGAGGCCCTTGAGGATGTCGAGCGCCTGATCGGGCGTCGGCGGCTCCACGTTGACCGACTGGAACCGGCGCTCGAGCGCGCCGTCCTTCTCGATGTGCTTGCGGTACTCGTCGAGCGTCGTCGCGCCGATGCACTGGATCTCGCCCCGTGACAGGGCCGGCTTGAGGACGTTGGAGGCGTCGATCGCGCCCTCGGCGCCGCCCGCGCCGACCAGCGTGTGCAACTCGTCGATGAACAGCACGACGTCCTTCACGCGGCGCACCTCGGTCATCACGGCCTTGATGCGTTCCTCGAACTGGCCGCGGTACTTCGTGCCGGCGACCATGAGCGCGAGGTCGAGCACGACGATGCGTTTGCCGCGCAGGATCTCGGGCACGGTGTTGTCCACGATCTGCTGCGCGAGGCCCTCGACGATCGCCGTCTTGCCCACGCCGGGCTCGCCGAGGAGCACGGGGTTGTTCTTCGTGCGCCGCGACAGGATCTGGATGACGCGCTCGATCTCGGACTCGCGGCCGATGACCACGTCCAGCTTGCCCTCCGAGGCGAGCTCGGTCAGGTCGCGGCCGAACGAGTCGAGGGCCGGGGTCTTGCTCTTCGAGGTCGAGGAGCTGGAGGACTCCTCCGTGAGCGTCGCGTCGTCGTCATCCTCGTCGGACGAGTCGGCGCCCAGGAAGTCGAGGACCTCCTCGCGCACGTCCTCGAGCTTGACGCCGAGGTTCATGAGCACCTGGGCCGCGATGCCCTCGTTCTCCTTGATGAGGCCCAGGAGGAGGTGCTCGGTCCCGATGTAGTTGTGG
>SMVQ01000312.1 GCA_004357655.1 Planctomycetota bacterium | reverse complement strand
CCCACGTGAAAATGGTGCATGGCGGGGAAGAGCAGCACGCCCTTGAAGCCCTTCTCCCCGAGCAGGCTCCGGACCGCGTCGGCCGCACCGTCCGCGCGGGGGTTCGCGAGCGCCATGGGCGTGATCCGACCCGCCGAGCGCGCCGCGGCCTCCGCTACGGCGTCGGTCTCCTCTGGAATGCTCGCGAACGTCACGAGGTGCTCCACGCCCTTGTCGTCGAGCTCCCCGAGCCAGCGGGAGAGATGCTCCCCCAGGTCAGCGGGCGGGATCTCGATGCCGGTTCGCTGCCGGATCAGATCGAGCTTCTCGGACACGTCGCCGGGGAGGGGCGACAGGCCGGCGAGGGCGTCGAAGAAGGGGCGCGCGAAGAAGTGCGTGTGGAAGTCGACGATGCGCATGTCCGGACTCTAGCGCGCCGGAAGCGCGTCCACCACCGGCCCACCCACCGGTACGCCGGCCTGGGGGCCTCGGCCTTCCCACCCACCCGGGGAAGACCGCGCCGCGGGCGCCTCGGTAACAGGTCAATCGGCGGTGCGCGCCACGTACCTCGGTGGCTCCCCCGGGCGGTTGTCCGGGCGCATCGGGATCGGGGGTGCGGGGGCCTCCACGTCGGTCGCGACCTGGGGACGTCGGGTTCGGAGGACCTCCTCGGGCCACGCGCCGTAGGCGAGGCAGGCGGTGACGCACAGGGCCAGGACGGACCTGTGCAGCTTGCACGGCATGCTCGCGGTCGGGCGGAAGGAAGCTCTCATGGTCAGGGGGAGGAGCCCTGCGCTCCGGGCGAACAGGCCTGGCCTGCGGATCGACCGGCGGGCGGCGCGGCAGTCGCGGACCCCGATGCGCGACGACCTCCAACTGAGCTTCGGGTACAGGCGACAGCCCCCTTGAGCGAAGTCGATAGAACTGCATCGCCACGAATGCACGCGGCCGTGGCCCGCGCCCGGGTCCCTGCGCTAACCTGTGCAGCGCCCGCGACCCGTCGGGGCGGCAGGTATCGAGAGGGACCGAGGAAGCCATGGAACGCTGGGGCATCGAGCTCGAAAAGGAGTACTTCAAGTTCTCCGCCGCACACTTTCTGATCTTTCCCGACGGCTCGGCGGAGCGGCTGCACGGGCACAACTACCGGGTCTCGGTGGAGCTCGAGGCAGGGCTCTCCGAGCACGGGCTCGTGATCGACTTCATCATGGTGAAGCCGGTCATCCGCGAGCTCCTCGAAGAGCTCGACGAGCGCTGGCTCGTCCCGGGCGAGCACCCCGCGCTCGTCTGCGAGCCGCGCGGGGACGGCACGACGGAGGTTCGGTACGAGGACCGGACCTACACGGCGCCGTCCAATGGCATCCTCGTACTGCCGATCAACAACACGAGCAGCGAAAACCTCGCCACATGGATCGGTCGCGAGCTCCGACGGCGCCTGGAGGATCGCTTCCCCGACGTCGAGATCAATCGCATGCGTCTCGCGGTCGAGGAGACCGCGGGTCAACGGGGCATCTACTACTTCGACCGCGATCCGGAAGTCTGACCGGAAGGTCGCGCAGGGCCGCCGCATGCGCGCCTTGCGCGAGATGCCGGCGTCGGCACGGCGGCTACGCGGCCGGCCGCCTACCCGGCGGTCGCCGTCACAGACCGATCCGGGCGAGCACTGCCTCGCGGATGAAGCCGTAGTCCGTGACGCGCACGGACGCCGTGCCCTCGATCACTCTCAGATCCGCATCCAGTTGCTCGAACGCGGCCTCGAGATCGTCCGTGTCGAGGTCCATCAGGTATCCCACGAGGGCGTCGACCACGAAGTCCGGGAACATGTGCAGGAGCTCCACCACCTCGACTTCGTCGAAAGCGCACGCAGCCGCCTTGCGCCACGTCGCTTGCTCCCGATCGAGCTCCGCGGCGAGTAGGAGCCACGAGCTCGGGATGTGGTCGAAGCCGTCCTCCGCCGCAGCGACGCACAGATCGTGGAGCGCCTCGAGCCCGAACCGCTCGACGATCCGATCGACGATGAGGTACGACAGCCCGTAATAGCCGCGTTTCGCGCCGGAGGGCAGGGTCGAGGACGAGAGCCCGGCCTCGACGCTGAAGACCTCGAGGTGGGCTTCCGATGCCTTCGGCCCTTCGCTGGAGAGGACGATCCGGGCCGACCAGGGTACGTGCAGCAATCCGTCCGCCTGCGATCGCGGCGTGATGTCCAGTTGCATCCGGAGCCCGCCGCAGGCGAGCGCCGCGCTCGACAGCCGACCCGCGCGCAGGCGGGCCGCCCCGTTCGGAGTCAGGGTCGCCGAGACGTGGTCGCAGAGTCCCTCCTCGAGTGAGCCCGGCAGGGTCTTCCAGCTCTCGCCGAGCGCTGCGTGCACGAGCTCGTGAGCGAGCGTGCGCTCGAGGTTGTCCGCGTCCCGGCTGATGAGGATCCGATCGTGGCTCTCCGCCCAGAGCCCTTCCGCATCCGTCGAGGCCATGCGCGGAAAGCCGTAGAGCGTGGGGCGATCCTGGACCCACACTTCCATGAATTCCAGGTGACTGTCCGGAACGGTCACGAGAATCTTGGGACGCAACGTCTGCAAGAGCTCGACGATCCGTTGAGCCTCTTCCGTGGAATCCGCGCGCACGACCTCGGTCTCGGTCTCGATCAATACCGCGGGCGGCGCCACGAGGCAGCTCGCGAGTGGGAGCGAGGCGAGGAAGAGGGCGTGGGCGGTTCTGCAACGAGGAATCCGCACGTCCAAACGTATCCCTCTCTCCTAGTACATGCGGGCCCTTTTTCTTGGCAACGCCGCTCGTACGGGCCAGCCCTGATGCCGTTCCCAGCAGCCCTGCAGCAGCCTGCCCGACGAGCCCGAGCCCGTTCCGTTGCCGCAGTCCAACCCCATGGCAGGCCCGAGGAGGCGGCAAGGGCTAGAACTGGGGCACGTTGAGATGACCGTCGATGGCACGGGGCGAACGGCCGGGCGGCTACTCCTGGAACCGCGAGCACCACTCGCAGGTGCATTCCCCGTCGATCCACGGCTCTCCCGCGCCCGGGCCGCCCGGCTCGTCGCTCGCGTACCCGAGCGCTACCAGCGCCTGGTGCGCGGCGGTCTTCCGACTGCCGGAGCCGCCGAGGCCCTCGCTCTTCGCGTCCAACAGCCAGCGGACGAGGCTCGCGCGCATGGCTCGCGCACGCTCGTGCTCCTCCTCGACGAGGTCGATCTCGCAACCTGGGTCGCGGTCCGTGTCGTACAGCTCGACCTCGTGCTCCGCGCGCTGCGGCATGGTCGCCTGCTGCCGATGCTTGCGGAGGTGCAGGATGAGGTGCCAGGCGCCGGAGCTGATCGCGGCGGAGGAGCCCTGGGCGGAGATGAGGAAACGCGGCTCGGGGCTCCCGTCATCCAGGGTCCAACGCAGGTTCCGGCCATGGAACTCAGCGTCCGGGAGGCCGGCGAGGTCGAGGAGCGTACGGCCGACGTCGATCTGCCGCACGGGCTGAGGCACGCGCCGCCCCGCGGGCGCGCCGGGCCAGGCGAGGATGAGCGGGATGTGGACCGTGTCGGGGTAGAGCTCGGCGTGGTCCCAGTAGACGCCGTGCTGGCCGAACGACTCGCCGTGATCGGCGGTGAAGGCGACGATGCCCGCGCGAAAGCGGTCGCGTTCGAGGATGCGCTCCAGCTGCTCGTCGAGGTAGTCCACTTCCGCGCGGTACTGCGCGTAGGGGAATTCGACGTCGCGCAGATCCTTCAGGAAGGGAGGCATGACGACTCCTTCAGGGATCGTCAGGGGCAGCGAAGGGTCGTAGGCCTGCTGCTTGCCGCCGGGGTAGTACCGTCCGTCGAAGGGCGCCGGTGGCGCGTACGGTGAGTGGGCGTCGAAGATGTGGAGCCACACGAATAGGGGCTCGCCCTGCGCATCCTCGAGCCACCCCGTGAGCACGTCGAGCGTCAGCGCAGCGTCGCGGTCGGCGTGCCGCGGGGCGCTCATCCGGTCGAAACCCTGTCCGAGGCCGCTCTCCTCGTGCACGAGGTGGCGCGCGGAGACCACCGCAAGCGTCCTGTACCCGGCCGCGTGGAACCGCTCCGCGAGCGTGTTCGCATCGCCCTTGAGCAACACGTCGTTCTCGAGAATCCGCGTGTCCCGCGGATGGATGCCCGTCATGAGGGCGACGTGCGAGGGATTCGTCACGTTCGTGGACGAATAGCAGTTCTCGAAGTACACGCCGCGCGCGCCGAGCGCGTCGAGGGTCGGCGTCGTCACCAGGGGGTCCTCGCTGGCGGCGCCCATGTGGTCCGCGCGGTGGGTGTCCGAGGTGATGAGGAGCACGGTGGGCACGTCCCGCGCAGGTCTCCGCACGCGCAGCTCCGCGATGACGCAGAAACCCTGCTGGTCCCCGTGGACCGAGAGCTCGAATCGCACCGTCACCGCCTCCCCCGCGAACGGCGCGAGGTCCATCGTCGCCCGGTGCCAGGTCGACGGCTGCTCGAGCGTGTCCTCGAGCTCGAGCTCGCGCGAGACGGATCGCCCGCTCGCGGCGGTGAGCGTGACGTCGATCCGTGGGCGCTGACCGCCGACGCGCATCCTGTCCGGTGCTCCGTAGGAGAACGCGAGCTCCGTGCCCGTCTGCGCGCGCACCTCGCCCACCAGCGGCCGGTCGCTGGAGAGGGCGACGCCCCGACGCAGCTCGACCCGATCGGGGCGTATCTGAACGAGCTCCGGTGCGCCGCCGGCGGCCGGCAGAAAGCTCTCCAGGGGCCGATGGAGGAGCGCGATCTTCTCGATCGCCGCCAACCTGGCCTTGCCCGCGAAGGTGACCAGGATCTCGTCGAACGGCTGCCGCAAGCGCCGCAGCGTCGGCAGGTCGAAGACGAGCATCACCGGATCCCGAGATCCCTCGACCGAGAGCGAGTCGGAGAAGACGAGGTTGCGTCCCTTGTTGCGGCAGATGATCTGCACGTCCTCCCGCCTGTCGCACACGACCCTCAGGGCGATGCGGTTGAAGGCCCGCGGGTCGTAGGTGCCCGGGACGAGGACGCGCTTCCTACCTTCGCCCTTCAGGATGAGCAGCTTGACGGGCTCGGCCACTCCGGGGAGTTGCACGAGGCGCACGGCTTTGTGGTTCGCCTCCGCCTGCCAGGGCTCGAGCTCGAGGGGGGGCGTGAATTCCCCGACGATCACGGGCTCGAGCGCGGGCTGGGCGCGGGGTTCCGCTGCCCGCAGCGTGATGTGCTCGAGCACCGGCTCGCCATCCGAGAGCGGGCGCGGGGACGAATCCCGTCCGGAGCACGAACAACCCGGAACGAGGAGCGCGGCCCCGCATGCCACGGCGAGTACGACCTGGCGCGCCGTTCGAGTCATTCGAGCTCCATCATCCGAACCCCGATTCATTCGAACCCCGTTTCATTCGAACACGGAGCAAAACACGCACCCGCAAGCAGGATCGATCCACGCGTCTTCCGCGCGCACCTCTTCTTCGCCGGTCGCGTACCCGAGGGCCGCGAGCTCGCTCATCGCGCGGCTCGAGACGCTCGCGGCCGTGGCGAGGCCGGTCGGTGAGCTCTGCCCCAGCCATTCGACGAGGCGTGCGCGGAGCTGTCGCGCCGTTTCCGGCGCTTCTTCCGCTACATTGCGCAGACACTCCGGATCGGTCGAGAGCCGGTAGAGGTCCACGCTGTGCCTGAGTCGCGGGACCCGGAGGGGGAGCCCGTGGTCTCGGAGGTGGAGGACGAGGAACCAGTCTCCGATCATGATCGAGGCCGAGTTCGAGTTGGCCGCGAGGGCGTAGCGCGGTTCGGGAGGTGGCCCGCCCTCCAGGTCGGCGAGCAGATTCCGCCCTGGAAAGTCGACCGCGGCCATGCCCGCGAGGTCGAGCAACGTGCGTCCGAGATCGGTCTGCACGACGGGCGCGGACACGCGCGCCCCGCTCGGCGCCCCCGGCCAGGCGAGTATGAGCGGAATGTGCAGGGTGTCGGGGAAGAGCCCCGCGTGGTTGAAGTAGCTGCCGTCCTTCTGGAGGACCTCGCCGTGGTCGGCCGTGACGGCCACGACGGACTCGCGAAACCGTGGGTGGTCGAGGACGCGTCCGAGCTGCTCGTCGATGTAGCTGATTTCCGCGCGGTACTGAGCCAGGAGGTACTCGATGTCGCGCACGCTCGCGAGGTCGACCGGGATGCGGCCTTCCGTGATGTCGAGCGCCGGCAGAGCCGGGTCGTACGGGTCCTTGTCCGCGGGGTAGTACAGGCGCTCGAATCGCTCGGGAGGGCTGTACGGAGCGTGTGCGTCGAAGAGGTGCAGCCACGCGAACAACGGGCGCCCATCGGCGCGCTCGGTCCAATCGAGGAGGATGTCGATCGCTTCGTCTGCCTTGAACGTGCCTCGCGTGGGACCCGCCATGCGGTCGAAGCCCTGACCCAGTCCGAATCCGTTCGGTCCGAGGTGGCGCACGCTGACCACACCGTAGGTGGCCCAACCCTGCTCCCGAAAGATCTCGGCCAGCGTGTGTGCATCCTCGGATGTCCGAGTCGTGTTGGAGAGCACGCGCGTGTCCCGCGGGTGCACACCGGTCATCAGCGATACGTGGGAGGGCGTCGTCACGTTCGTCGACGAGTAGCAGTCCTCGAAGTACACGCCGCGCTCGGCGAGGGCATCGAGGATGGGAGTCAGCACGTGGACGCCGAGGCCCGAGGCGGCGATGTGATCGGCACGATGCGTGTCCGACGTGACGAGCAGGAGTGTCCGTGGGCTCGCCGACGGGCGGGTGAGCCTGAGGTTGGCGATGGCGGACACGGCCGGCGTGCCGGATCGGTGCGGCCTCAGTGTGAATACGGCGCGCACGCGCTCGCCCTCGAACGCCTCGAGCGAGAGGCTGACCTCGTGCCAGGTCGTCCAGCGCTTGCGCACCTCGTCGAATTCGTAGGTGCCCTGCTTGCGCGCGCCAGACTCGGACTCGAGCACGAGCTCGAGGACGGGCTCGAGTCCCTGGAATCGCAGTAGGATCGGTATGCCGTACGCGAACTGGAGCCGGTCGCCGGGCTGCACGTCGAGCTCGGTGACGAGCGGCCTCTCCGTAGCGATCCCTACGCCGCGTTGCGAGATGCCGCCGACGTCGATGAGGGCAGGTTCGCCCACGGGATCGGGCAGCTCGAGCTCGAGGGGTACGTGGAGCAGCTCGACGGAGTGGATCTCGAAGCCGCGCGCGAGGCCCTCGATCTCGACCCGGATCCGGTCGATCGGCTTCCTGCGTCGCCGAAGCTGCGGGAGCTCGAAGTGGACGACCTGCTCGTCGCGCCGATTCAGGGACGCCATCCCGGGCGGCGACAAGGGCTTCGAGCCCTCGGCGTCCAGGGCGACCCGGATCCGGTAGTTGGCCCTGAAGATGCCGCGTACGGCGATCTGGGTGAAACGCGCCGGATCGAAGGGACCCGGGATGATGATCCGGTGGAACCCGCCGCTGCCGACGAACAGGCTGAACTCTCCGTCGCCTGCCGGCCGGATCTGGTAGTCCGCGGTCGAGAGCTGCCAGGGGGCGAGCCCCTCCGGGACCGTCAAGTGCTGGTAGGTCGACGGGGCCGGGGTGACGGCCGATGGGTCGGAGGGCCGGAGGTGG
>SMVQ01000311.1 GCA_004357655.1 Planctomycetota bacterium | reverse complement strand
GGCCGACGTCTGCGCGCCCGTGGGCGGGGGCGTGCACGTCACGGGTGGGTGGTCGTACGCCTGCAGCTTGCAGGAGCACGGCGGGACCTGGCTCTTCGGCAGCACGAGCGGCAGCTACGTCGAGTTTGCGTTCGACGTCCCCGTGCGGAAGTTCGGGGGCTTCATGGGCACGAACACGCCGAACCAGGGCGTCACTCTGGTCCATTTCTTCGATCAGACCCACGCCTCGATCGGCACGATGCCGGCCGACGTCATCAACGATTGCACGTGGCGTTGGAGCGGCTGGGAGAGCCTGAGCCAGGACATTTGGTTCATCCAGATCGTGAACTCCGCGTACGGTGGTGGACGCGTGCTCCTGGACGATCTCGAGCTGGACACGCAGGGCTCAGGAGTCGGGACGAGCTATTGCCTAGCCACCCCCAACTCGACGGGGATCCAGGCGATCATCCACGGTTCGGGCAGCAGCAGCGTGTCCGCGAACAACCTCGTGCTCACCGCGGATACGCTGCCCGCGGGAACCCTCGGCCTCTTCTACTACGGCCAGCTCCAGATCCGGCTCCCTTTCGGAAACGGGTTCCAGTGCGTGGGGCAGGGCACGTCGCTGCTGGCGCGCCTGCCGATGCAGCAGGCGGACTCGCTCGGTCTGCTGCAGTTTGCCGTGGACACGACGGCCCCGGTGCAGGCCGCGACGCAGATCTCCGCGGGCTCGACCTGGTGCTTCCAGGCGTGGTACATGGACCCGGCCGCGGGCGGGATGGGCTACAACCTCTCGGACGCGATCCAGGTCGTCTTCTCGCCATGATCGTGTGCGCAGGCATCGCGCGCACCGGTCGGGCCTGAGCGAGAAGGGGGCCCGCATCGTGACGATGCGGGCCCGAGCAAGCAGAGGACCCGGGAGGGGGGAGAGTCCTCGACCGTCGAAGCGGCCGGCCGCCGCTCGGAACCGAAGCACTGGGAGAGTTCCGCCGGCCGCACATCCGATTTCCCGCCCGGGTGGGGGAGACGGCCGGCGAAGCAGCGCCTCGTAGGAGAGCCTTCTGTTCCGAAGCCGCGGCGCGACGCGCAAAGCACTCGAGCGGGTGCTTCCCCGTGCATCGCAGCCAGCTTCGTGCCTAGGACGCTCGTGCCGCCGCCGGGGTTCCCTGCCTCGGCGCTTTCTTGGGCGCGGGCCCGCGTCCGCTCCCGGGCCCGCCGGCCGTGGCGACGACGCGCAGAGACTAGCGCGAGAGTGCCGCGAGCACGCGTTCCTGGACGGAGCACATGGGGACCACGCCGCCGTCGGGCTCGGGGCCGCCGGCACCGCCGAACGGCAGGCTGCTGATGAACACCGGTCCGTCCTGGGGATCGTCGGGGAGTCGGCCGTGGCTGCCGCGCACGAGGCTTGCGTCCACGGGGATCACGTCCATGAGGTAGCGCAGGCCCATGAACTTCTGGGCCAGGCGACGTGCGATGCGCAGCTTCGGAAACGCGAGCGCCGGGTCCAGGAACATCTCGCACGGGTCGTAGCCGGGTTTGCGATGGATGTCGACCGAGCGCGCGAAGTCCGGCTCGGCGCTCTCGTCCAACCAGTAGTAATAGGTGAACCACGAATCGGGCGCGGCGACGGCCACCAGGTCGCCGGCGCGGGGGTGGTCGAGACCGTGCTCGCGCTTGCCGTCCAGAGCGAGGACGCGTTCGATGCCCGCGAGACCCTCGAGGACCTCGCGCGCCGCGGCCCGGGCCCCGTCGTCACGCGCGTAGACGTGGGCGACCTGGTGGTCGGCGACAGCGAACGCCCGGCTGCCGAATACGTCGAGCGTCTCGCCCGTCGGTGTCTCGCGCGCGACGAGCAGCCCCGCCTCGCGCAGGGCGCGGTTCACGTGCACGGGCCGGTCGACGGGCATGATTCCGTACTCGCTGACGACGATGACGGCGGCGCCGCAGCTGTCCGCGGCGCCGAGGCAGTCGCCGAAGATCGCGTCGACGTCGCGCAGGGCCTGGACGGAGCGCGGGTCGCGCGGCCCGTGGCGCTGGTGGTCGTAGTCGAGGTGGGGGAGGTAGGCCATCGTGAGCGACGGCCGCTCTTCCGCGAGCGTTCGGATGGCCGCGTCCGCGATCCAGCGGCTGGACGGGAGCCCCGCCTTCGGGCCCCAGAAGTCGAAGAAGGGGAACCTGCCGAGCGCCGCCTCCAGGCCGGCGCCGAAGTCCGCCGGCCAGGCGTAGGTCGCCGGGATCTTGCGCCCGTCGGCGGGGTAGTAGGGCCGCGGTGTGATCGACCAGTCGACGGCCGCGCCCATGTTCCACCACCAGAAGAGCTTGGCGCAGGTGAAGGCGGGGTCGCGGCGCCGCGCCGCCTCGTAGACCTTCTCGCCCTGGACGAGCCGGTTGGACTGGCGCCAGAACGCCAGGTCGGCGTAGTCCCGGTCGAACCAGCCGTTGCCGACGACGCCGTGCTCGCCGGGTAGTCGCCCCGTGAGCATCGTCGCCTGCGCGCTGCACGTGACGGCGGGGAGCACGGTCGACATCGGCGCGAACGCGCCGCGCTCCGCGAGCGCCCGGAGGTTCGGCGTGTCCGCGCCGATCTGGCGCGGGGTGAGACCGACGATATTCAGGAGGAGGACGGGCTTCATGGCGCGGCGGCATGCTACCGGCGCGCCCGCGCACTATCATCTCGCCATGCTGAAACGACTCCTCGGAATGTTCCGTGGGCGGCCCGTCCTCATCCCGGGCACCGACGAGCTCGCCGAGGGCGAGGCGCGCAAGGTCGATATCGGTGACGTGGGCGCGGGCGGGACGCAGATCGTGCTGTGTCGCCTCGATGGGCAGGTCTACGCCGTCGATACGCTCTGTCCCCACGAGGGCGGCCGCATCCAGCCCGGTCCGCTGGTGGACGGGAAGTTCGTGACGTGCCCCTTGCACAACTACACGTTCGACCCGCGGGACGGGAGCGTCGTGCGCGGCTCGTGCAAGCGGGCGAAGACCTATCGTGCCCGCGAGCGGGCGGAGGGCTGCGAGGTCTGGCTGTGAGGGGCCGCCCGCGCGTCGTGCGCGCGGGCTGACCGGGGCCCGCCCGGCTGACCGGGGCCCGCCGCCGCCCCCCGCCGAACCGGAAATCCCCGTCCGGGTGCTCCGTAGCCGGACCTGAGCGCCAAATCGGAGCTCGATCGAAACGTCCTCCGCCGCGGGCGCGTATCGGGCCCAGCTCCCGCTCCAGCGGGCTCCATCCACCAGGAACGAACATGAACAAGGCACTGGTTCTCCCTCTCCTCCTCCCGATCACGGCGGCGGCGCTCGCGGGGAGCGCGCTCGGCGGCGAGCTGGACAAGAGTCGCGTCTCGGCCGAGGCACGTTGGATCGCGCACTTCGACCTCGAAGCCTTCCAGAAGACGACGCTCTTTCGCGAAGTGATGAAGGACCAGGTGCTCGAGGACCTCGACCTCGAGGAGCTTCGCGCGAAGTTCGGCATCGATCCGTTCGAGACGATCAAGTCCGCCACGCTCTACGGCATGGGCGCCGATCCGGAGGATGCCGTGGCGATCATCGTCGGGACGAGCGCGATCGACACGCTCCTCCAGATGCTCATGACCCAGGCGAGCTACCGGTCCATCCAGGAAGGCGATCTCGCCCTCCACGGTTGGGAGGAGCACGGCGACATCGACGGGCTCTGGTACGTCCATCAGACGCCGAACGGCGGCGACCGCGTCGTGGTGCTCTCCGACGATCGCGTGAACCTGATGCACGCGGCGCGCGTCCTGCGCGGAGAGCTGCCGAACCTGGCCCGCGCCTCCGATCCCAAGATCACCGCCACGCCGCGCGCCGGTTCCTACCTCTTCGTCGCGGCGTCGGACCTCTCCGGGCTCTCGGGGATCGAGCCCGTGTCCGCGGTCGCCGGGATGGCGAACCGTCTCACGCTCGACATCGGCGAGCACGACGACCGCCTGTATGCGCGCGTCTCGATCGACACGATGAACGTCGACGACGCGATCAACATCACGAACGTCGTGAAGGGCGGGATCGCCCTGCTCCAGATCGCCGCGGGCGTATCGGGCTCGGACGTGCCGCCCGCCGTCCGGAACCTGATTCAGGCACTCGAGATCCAGAGCCGGGGCACGGAGGTCCTGCTCGAGTTCGAGTACGACATCCGGCGCTTGATCGAGGACGTGAAGTCCCTCGAAGACCACTAGCCCGGACCCTTCTTGAGCCTACGACGACACAGCTCCGAAGGCGCGGGTCGCGAGCGCCCCGCGCCCGACCGCATGTCCGCCGAGGACCTCGCGCTCGACGCGCAAGGTGGGTGCGCCGTGGCGTTCACCGCGCTCGTCGAACGGTTCGAATCGCCGCTGTTCAACTTCCTGCGCCTCCGCGCCAACTCGCCCGAGGACGCCGAAGAGCTCACGCAGGAGACGTTCCTGCGGGCATGGCAGCAGCTCGGCCGCTACAGCTCGCGCTGGCGCTTCTCCACCTGGCTCTTCACCCTGGGCAAGCGGATCGCGGTGAGCCGCTACCGCAAGCTCCGCCGCGACGCCTTCGGCGGCGAGCCGCCCGAGAGGGCCGACTTCGCGCCCGATCCATCGCAACTCGCGTGTGAACGCGAGGAGCGCGCGAACCTCTGGGACACCGCGTCCCGTGTGCTCAGCGTCGAACAGCGCTCGGCCGTCTGGCTCCGCTACGCCGAGGGGCTCTCGGCGTGCGAGATCGGTCGCGTGCTCGCGCGACGCGAGACGACCGTCCGGGTGATCCTCTTCCGCGCCCGCGAGCGCTTGGCCAAGGGCCTCGCGGACGCGAGTTCCGCGGGTGCGGCGCGCGTCCCCGCGCCGGCCCGGACCCTCGACTTCCTTCCCTGGCAGGCCCGGAGCTTCGCTGGAGGCCGCTGATGCCCGCTCCCCTCGACCCCCGCCACCGATCCACCCGCGAGTCCACCCAGGGCGCCGACGACTGGATCGGCGCGCGCCTCCGGGCGGAGGCCGCCGCCGCGCGCCGCGCACCCTCGCCGCAGCTCAGGGGTCGCATCCTCGCGGCGCTCGAGCGCGAGCGAAGCGCCGCCGCCCTTCGGCCGCGCCGCCCGGCAAGCTACGGGCCCTGGCTCGCGGCCGCCTCGATCACCGCCCTGCTCGCGTTCGCGGCCTTGCGCGAGCCTGGCTCGCAGCCTGCGTCAGCGCGGCCCGCGCCCGGTCCGCGCATCAGTGCGGTCGCGCTGCAGGCGGCGATGTTCGAGACGATCTTCAGTCCGTCCGCGACGGTCTCATCCGCTGCGAGCACCGCCATGCGGGGCGAGTTGCTCGCGCTCGCCATCGACTCGTCGCGCTTCGCGGACGCCGTGATGGACGGTTTCGCACGGCCGATGCGGCGCTTGACGACTGGGCGCTGAGGCCTGGTCCGACCCGACGCGGCGGCGGTGGAACCCACCGTTTCCGGATCGAGGCGCGGCGGGCGAGGCCGTGAGTCCATGCGCTCGGCGTCCCGCTCCGATGTGCCCGTGACCGAACCGTTCCTAATCCGTGGTCCAGCTTCCATGTCCGTTCCGAGGAACCGGAACCGGATCGGGCACGGGCGCGCGGCGCAGGGTGGCCCGGACCCGGAGCGGACGGCATTGGCCCGTGAAGGCTCCGCCGGCGGAGGTGTCGGCGCAGCAGCCATTCTTCGGAGGTGTTTCTGTGGCGACCAGGCTCCCGGAGCCCACCGATCCCACGCAGTTCGGTATGGTCACGGGCTTCCCACCCTCCCGCCACACTCCCTTCCCGAGCGCCGTCCAGACGGAGATCCGACCCATGTTCCGACCGATTTTTCGCCGCATCCTCCCCCTCGGGCTCATCGGCATCGCGCTGGGCGCCTCTGCGTCGTCCGCAACCGCGCCCGTGCAGGATGACGCAGTTGCGCCCGAGGCCCTGCCCAGCACGCCCGAGGCCGACGATCCGGCGCTCGCCGCGATGGCCGAGTTCATCGCGAGCGCGGGCATCGACCGTGAGGCGGAGGGCTGGAAGACGCGGTTGCCGAAGCCGCCCCTGCTCACGTTCGACCCGGGGCGGGAGTACTTCTGGCACCTGCGCACGAGTCAGGGCGACATCACGCTCGAGCTCCTCACGGATGTGGCTCCGATGCACGTCTCGATGGTGCTCTATCTCAGCGCGGTGGGGTTCTACGACGGACTGGGGTTCCACCGCGTGATCAGTCGCTTCATGGCGCAGGGCGGATGCCCGCTCGGCACCGGTTCGGGTGGGCCTGGATTCAAGATCGCCGGGGAGGTGAACGCCTCCGCGACACACGACCAGGCGGGGGTGCTGTCCGCGGCGAACACGGGTCGGGGGACCCCGGAGGGCAGTCAGTTCTTCCTCACGTTCGTGCCGACTCCGCACCTCGACGGGATCCACACCGTGTACGGCCGGGTCATCGACGGGATGGACACGGTGAAGAAGCTGGAGGCGCAGGGTTCGGCGAGCGGTACGCCCAGAATACCGCTGACCATCGAGCACACGACGATCACGGTCGCCGGCGACCCGCTCACCGCGCTGCCGAGCGCCCACGATTCGGATGACGCGGCGATCAAGGGGCTGCGGGACTTCATCCAGGGCCAGGAGGAGGCCGGCAAGATCGATGAGAGTCAGGCGGACTGGAAGACTTTGCTCCCCAAGCCGCCCGTGCAGACCTTCACGCCGGGCAGGACGTACTACTGGAACCTCCTCACCAACAAGGGCGTGATCAAGCTGAGGCTCATGCCGGAGGTCGCGCCGATGCACGTCACGACCACGGTCTACCTATCGCTCCTGGGCTTCTACGACGGCTTGAAGTTCCACCGCGTCATCCCGGGGTTCATGGCCCAGGGCGGTTGTCCGTTCGGCACGGGCTCTGGCAACCCCGGGTTCAGGATGAATCGTGAGCTCGATCCGAACGTGAAGCACTCGAAGATGGGGATCCTCTCCGCCGCGAACAGTGGGGGCGACGACACCGACGGGAGCCAGTTCTTCCTCACGTTCCGGGCGACGCCGCACCTCGACGGCGGGTACACGGTCTACGGCGAGGTCGTGGAAGGTCTCGACGTCGTCAGCGAGCTCGAGAAGTTCGGGAGTCCGAGCGGTAGGACCAAGGAGCCGCTCGAGATCCTCCGCGCCACGATCACCATCGAGTAGGCCCGCGGCGGAGGCCGTCGGCCCGGGCGTGCCCGAGCCGCTGCGCGATTCGGAGGCCGTCGGCCCGGGGCCTCGGTGACCCCTCATCGTGCCCGTTCCCCTCATCGCGCCCGTGCCCGGGCACGGGCACGATGAAGAGTCGCCGGGGACCTGGGCCGACGGCCTCGCGCGGGCCCGGGCGTGCGTTCCGTGATAGGGTTCAACCGCGCCCCGTGCGGCGGCCGATGCGTTCCATGGGTCCCGACGGGCCCCGACGGGCCCCGACCCGGGCTACACTCACCACGGCCCCGAGCCGCCCTCCCCCGTACACCAGCATGTTCAAGCTCAAGGTCTACTGCCGCCGCGCCTTGAACACGATCCCCCCACGGGGCGTACTCCATCGTCGGGGGCGCGCACGCTCCGTGAACGAAGGTCCAGTCCCGAGATCCCGTGGATCGCAAGGGCGGGCCTTCTCTCGTAGGGTCGCGCGCCGCGTGAGCCCCGCATCGGAGGCGGCGTGAAGCTGAGGGTCATTCTCGGTGCGCTCTTGTGGACGCTGCTGATCACGGTGTTGCACGTCTCGCTCAACGTCGGTTGGGGCGAGCTCGTCCAGAAGGCGAAGGTGGCGATCGGCGTGGAGCGGGCGCGGTTGATCGTGGGCTTCCTGCCCGTGACGTGACACCTCACCTGCCCGGTCACCAGTTGGGTGACGGAGCACTCCGAGGGGGGCTCGCTGTTCCAGGCGCTGAAGTTCGGGGACTGGGCGACGGTGAAGGAAGCGCTCATCGCCAAGGACATCGGCGCCGTCTTCATCCTCGCGCCCATGGCCATGCAGCTCCGGGCCGACGGCGTGCCGATCAAGGTCGTCTACCTCGGCCACCGCGACGGGACGGCCATCGTCGTGGGCACGGACAGTTCCATCCGGGACTTCGGCGACCTGCGGGGCAAGATCGTCGCGATCCCGAGCCGGTACGCGAATCAGAACCTGTTGATGCACAGGATGATGAAGGAGTGGAACATGCCGTTCGATTCCATCGACCTGCGCGAGGTCCCTCCGCCCGAGCACCCGACCGCCCTCCGGTCGGGCAGCATCGACGCGTACATCGTCGGCGAGCCGTTCGCGGCCATGGCCGAGGTCGGCGGCTTCGGACGGGTCCTGTACCACACGAAGGACATCTGGGAGGACTTCATCTCCTGCGTGCTCGTCGTGCGCGATGACTTGATCGAGAACGAGCGCGCGATCGTGCAGGAGCTCGTCGACGGGATCGCCAAGTCCGGGAAGTGGCTCGACGAGGACCTCGAGCACCGCATGGACGCCGCGGAGATCGCGGCGGTGCACTACTACCAGCAACCCGCCGAGCTATTGAAGTACGTCCTCTCCAAGCCCGTCGACCGCGTCAAGTACACGAACCTCGCCCCGCTCCGGGAGGACTTCGACGAGATCATGAACCTCGCGGTCGAGATCGGCGTGCTGGCGCGGCCCATCGCGTTCGAGGAGTACACGGACGACTCCTTCGTTCGACCCCTCGATGAGCTCGATTGGGACATGGACCGGCTGGCGCGCGACCCCGGGGATGGGCGCGGAGGCCGGCAGTAGTGGGCCGCGGCAGGTACTTCGTCCGGAGCGTCGTGTTGCCGGTGGGGGTCACCGTGCTCGGGCTCCTCGGATGGCATCTCGCCTGCGTCGTCGCGCAGGCGGAGGTCTTCCCCGATCCGTACGCGACCTGGCTCGCCTTCGGAGAGCTGGTCGACAGCCAGCGCATCTGGGGCGACATCATCGCCAGCTTGTTCCGGGTCACGTGGGGTTTCCTGCTCGCGGCCGCCGTCGGCATCCCACTCGGGCTCGTCGTGGGCTGGAACACCCTGGCGTTCAGTGCGCTGAATCCGATCATCCAGGGCCTCCGGCCGATCTCGCCGATCGCCTGGATCCCGATCGCGATCCTGTGGTTCGGGATCGGCGACGGGGCGGGGATCTACCTCATCTTCCTCGCTTCCTTCTTCCCCATCACCGTGGGGACGATGGCCGCCGTCCGCAACATCTCGCTCGTCCACCAGCGCTCCGCCTGGAACTTCGATCTCAGGGGCCTCGAGCTGTTCCGGTGGGTCGTGCTCCCCGCGGCGATGCCGCAGATCATCACGAGCCTGCGGATCGCGCTCGGTGTCGCGTGGCTCGTGATCGTGGCGGCGGAGATGGTGGGGATGGACTCGGGGCTCGGCTATCTGATCAACGACGCGCGCAATGCCGGCAGCCGGTACGACCTCGTGGTCGCGACCATGATCGTGATCGGCCTCATCGGCATCGTGCTCGACCTCCTCATCCGCCGCCTCGAGCGGTTCGACGAAGTGAAGTGGGGGTACGTCGAGCGATGACCGGCGGCTCCGGCGCCCGCCCGAAAGTGCACTTCGAGGACGTCTCGAAGGCGTTCGATCAGAGGGGTGGAACGCTCTCCGTGCTCGAGCACATCGAGCTCACGATCTTCGAAGGTGAGCTCGTGTGCCTGCTCGGCCCGTCGGGCTGCGGCAAGTCCACCCTGCTCAACATCTGCGGCGGCTTCGAACGGCCGACCCGCGGGCGCGTCACGATCGACGGCGAGGAAGTGGACGGCCCGAGCTCGCAGCGGGTGTTCGTGTTCCAGGAGTACGGGATCTTTCCGTGGGCGTCCGTGTGGGACAACATCGTGCTCGGCATCCGCCACCTCTCGAAGGCGGAGCAGCACCGGATCGTCGCGGAGACGATCGAGCTCGTCGGGCTGGAGGGCTTCGAGAAGGCCTATCCGATGGAGCTCTCGGGCGGCATGAAGCAGCGCGTGGAGGTCGCGCGTGCGCTCGCCGTCTCGCCCGACGTCATCTACATGGACGAGCCCTTCGGCGCGCTCGACTCCCTGACGCGGCTCTCCATGCGCAGCGAGCTGATCCGGATCTGGCAGGAGAAGCAGCAGACCATCCTCTTCGTCACCCACGACGTGGACGAGTCCATTCAGCTCGCGGATCGCATCGTCGTGCTCAGCGCGCGTCCTGGACGCATCCGGGAAGTGGTCGAGGTCGGCCTCTCCCACCCGCGCGACCTCGGCTCGCCCGAGTACGGTCGGATCAAGAACCGCCTCTACGAGTTGCTCGGGGTCAGTCATAGCGTCTAATTGTCGGCCGTGAGCACCGCGTCCGCGCCGACCAACCGCGAGTGGAAGACCTACGTTCGCCGGTCGCTCGCAAGGCGGTGTCCGAGGTGCGGGGAGGGGCCCCTCTTCAGGCGGCGCTTTCGGCTGCACGGGACGTGCGCCGCATGCGGCCTCGTCTTCCGGCGCGAGGCCGGCTCGATGACCGGGACGATGTACCTCTCCGCCGTAGTGACCGAGGTGTTCGCGGCGATCCTCGTACTGCTGGTGTTCTTCGGCACGGACTGGAGTCCGGCCGTCTCGATCGCCGTGGGCGTCCCGGTCGTGATCGTCTTCAGCTACTGGTTCATGCCGACGGCGATAGCCTTGTGGGTGGCGATCGAGTTCATGACCGACGTGGGGAACCGCGAACCCTGGGTCACGCCGAAGGACGAGTGATGCGGGGATCGGGGTAGGATCTTCGCCCCATGCCCGAGCTCCCCGAGG
>SMVQ01000310.1 GCA_004357655.1 Planctomycetota bacterium | reverse complement strand
CGGTGTCCGTGATCTCGAGGCCATTGGCCATGTTGCCCTCGGCATGTTCGACGCCAACGGTTTCACGGCGCACATACCAGCCCGCGAGTGGGGCGCCGTCCTCGTCCACGAGCACACCGGAGAGCGTGGCGGCAGCCGGGAAGTACGCGTCCCACCACTCCTCGCGTTCCGCGCGCGTCTCGAGCTCGGTGCGCACGGCTAGCCCCTCCGAATCGAGCTCGGCGATCAGCACGACCCGACCGACCGGAATGCCCTCCAGCTCGAAGTAGCCCGTCTCGTCGGATGTCGTGTGCGTGCGTGTGAGTCCGTCGACGTCGTGCTCGAGCGCGATCCGCGCTCCCGTGACGGTGCGCCCGTCCGCGCGGCGCACGACGCCCGCCACCCTGGCCGCCGCGCCGACGACGATCCGCGCGAAGCCGACGCCGCCGCGCGGCACCTGGACCTCGATCTCCGCGAGGTCGGACCCCTGCGCCCGTGCGCGGACGCGCACGAGGCCCGCCGCGACGCCGTCGACGCGGAACCGGCCCGCCGCGTCGGTGCGGACGCGCACGAGCGGAGGATCGTAGGCCGGCCTGTCCCCGATCTTCAGCACGCGGCCGAACTCGGCGTTGCCCACCAGGACGAGCGCGTTCGCGCGGGGGTTCCCGGCGGCGTCGAGCACCTCGCCCTCGATCGCACCGCCCAGGTCGGGCAGGACGAGCTCGATGAAGGGCTCTGCGGCCTCGCCGTCGCCGAAGATCAGCGGCAGGAACGCCGGCGACGGCGCATACCCGGGTGCCCGTGCGGCGACCGCTTGCAGGCCGCCCGCATGGCGGATCTCGAACGAGCCGTCGCGCCCGGACCGGGTGACGACCTGCCCGTCGTGCGGCGGGCCGTTGCCGTCGCCGAGCCACACGTCGGCACCCTCGATCGCGCGCCCCGAGTAGTCGACCACGCGGCCGCGAATCGTCGTGCCGTCGGCCACCTCGAACGTGACCTCGCACGTCTCGCCGGCGACCACTTGTACCCGCTCCGCAGCGAACGAGTCGTCGTGGCTCAGCCGCCGGAGGTAGACGATCACCTCGCCGGCCCCCGTCGTGAACTCCGCGATGCCTTCCGCGTCGGTCGTCTTGCGCTGTTCGTGAAACCAGGCCTCGGGCGCCACCCACGAGTGCAGGTTCAAGCCGACGCCGACGGCGGCCAGCCCATCCCTGCCGACGACGAGCACACGCACCGTGCCAGTCGTCGGCACGGGGACCGCGGGCGCAGTCACGGGCTCGCTCGGTTGAGTCTCCAGCGCCACGCGGTGCTCGGTGGGGCGTCCTGCGTCGGGGGCCGCGAGGGGTACGGGCTCGTCGCCGGAGCGCTGGAGCGGCGCCAGCTGCGCGTCGGCGCTCACCTCCTCGAGTTGGCCAGCGACGGTCATGGGCCGGAACCAGCCCCATCCGAGGAGCGCCAGCAACAAGATGGTCGAGGCGGCAGTGATCACGATCGTCTTCACGAGGAGCCCTCCGGCAACGGCCCCAGGGAGGGCCCACTTGTCCACGCTCGGGCGCGACACCCAAGCCAGCGCGACCACGCTCCAGCGTTTGTCACTCGCGCCGTACTCGCCCTCGAGCCGCTCGCGCAGCACGGCCCGCGCGCGCGAGAGGCGCGAGTACACGGCGCTCGGCGACATCCCGAGGTTGTGCGCGATCTGGCGCGGCGGGAGGTCGTCGAAGTAGCGCAGCACGATGATCTCGCGGTCGGGGGACCCGAGCGCGATCACCGCGGCCGCGATCTTCTGCTGCAGCTCGAGCAGCTCGAGCGACTGCGACGCCGACGGCTGCGCTTCGGGCGACGCCCGCAGGGCCTCCCGAGCCCGGCGCCGCGACTCCCCGCGCTGGAACATGCGCGCGGAGTTGCGCGCCACCTGCGCGAGCCACGCCCGCATCCGCCCCGCGCTCCAGTCCGCGCTCCCCGGCTGCTGGAGCGCGGACAGGAAAGTCTCCTGGACGACGTCCTCGGCGCGTTGAGCGTCACCGAGGAGGTCCATCGACAGGGCCCGCACCCAGCGGGTGTGGGCGAAGAGCGCGTTCAGGTCCATCGAGGAGCGCATGGTCGAGGGAGAGATGCCGACTGCCCCGGATTCTCGCAAAGAAACTCGGGGACTCGGCCGGCCATCCAGCGTGCTCTGGGTTCGTACCGGTGGGCACCGGGGGCTCCAGGACCGCGATGGCAAAGTCGCGGGCGACGCCGTCGGCAAGATTAGTCGGGCATGGGAGCGCGAAGAAGCTGTCCGCCGGCGACGGGTTCCTGGTCCGTTACTTCTCCGCGGGATTGACCACGAGCACCGACGCGCGGCCTTCGGCAAGATAGCGCTGCGCCAGCTCCGTGAGCTTCTCCGCGGACAGATCCGCGTAGAAAGCGTCGACGGTCCGGATGTCCGCGAGCGAATCGGGACGGGACTGGGCCTCGGCGAGGACGGTCAGCCAGAATTCGTTGGTGCGGCGCGCATCGCGCAGTTGAGCGATGATGGGCTCCTTCAGACGGTCGACCTCCGACTGGGTCACGCCGTTCAGGGCGAGGTCCAGAATGACCTCGTCACAGGCATCGATGAGCGTCTCAACCTTGTCCGGATCCGCGTTCGCGGTGATCGAGATCACACCGATGCCCGGGAACACGCGGTTCGAGACCGCCTGGGCCCCGGGCGAGTATGCGGCGCCGAGCCGCTCGCGGACGTGGAGGCGGAGGCGGTCGTTGAGGACCACGCCGAGAAATGTCAAGTGGCGCCGGCGCTCGGCTTCCATCCCATCGGTGGTGGGAAAGCCCATGTAGACGAGCGACTTCGGGATCTCGGTCGCGATCGAGCGCTCCATCCGGAGTCCGGTCCGTACCGGGCCCGCCTTGCGGCGCTCGCTCCAAGGCTCGATCGCGCGGCGCTTCGGGAGCACGCCGAACGTCCGGGCGGCCGTGGCGACGACTTCCTCGATGTCGATGTCCCCCACGATCGTGACCTCGAACGGCCCTTCCGCCAGATGGGGCGCGAGCCAAGCGCGGATCGCGTCCATCGCGACGGTCCCCAGCTCCGCCTGGGGGGGAATCTGAGCGAAGCGGGTGTCGCCCGAGAAGAGCTCGGGCAGGAACTCGAGCACGAGCGGGCCGTCCGTCACGTGCTGCAAGCGCTCGAAGATGAGTGGAATCTGCTTGGCGATGAGACGCAGGCCGTCGTCCCTCCAGCCCGGCTCCGTGAGGAAGGCGCACATGAGCTCGCACTGGAACAGGAGATCATCGGCCGTCGTGGAGCCGCCGAGCAGGAAGGTGTCCTCGACCATCCCCAGCCCCACTCCGATGACTCGACCGGCTACGAGGCGCCGGAGATCGTCCGCGGTGTGCTCGACCAGGCCGCCCTGGTTGAACGCCCGCGACCCGAGCCAACCGAGGGCGTAGTCGCCGATCTCGAGCGTCAGGAGTCCCTCGGCCACGCGCGCTTGCGCGAGCACCTGGCGCTCCTTGAAGTCGGTCTGCTTGACGTTCAGCCGCACGCCGTTGGCGAATTGCACGAGCTCGACGTCGAGGTCCTCGATGTGGCTCCGCTCCGCGATCTCGCCGACCACCTCGGGCTCGGAAGCGTAGGCGAACGTCAGCGCCTCGAGCGCCGCCCCCTGCTCGACCTCGCGCTCCCGAGCCCGCGCGTACGCCGCAGCGAGCTCCTCGCCGCCGTCGTCGCCGAGATCGAGGCCGCCGGTCGCGTACAGGTTCAGCGCGCCCGCGCCCCAAGCTTCGACGAACGCGGCGTGGCACTCCTCGACGGTCAGCGCCTCGATGACGGGCGCGAGGAGCGCTCGGTCCGCGGCGGCGTCCGTGGGAACGTAGCGACCCTCCGCGGCAGCGAGGAGCTCGGAGACCAGCCCGCGGCTGCTCCGCGTCGATTCCCGCTCGACGGCTTCTTCGAGGCCCCGCAGCCAGTTCGCGCGCACTTCGTCCAGCTCGGCTTCCTGGAACCCGAACTCGATCGCCCGGTGCAGCTCGAGCTCGGCCGAGTCGAGCGCCGCCGCCCACTGCTTCGGGTCGCACGTGACGCCCAGCGCCTCGCCGTCGTAGACGCGCAGCCCGCCCGCGCTCGATACCCCGGCGCCGAGGAAGGGCGTGCCCTCCTGCTTCAGGAGCTCGCTGAACCGCAGATTCAACATGCGGCGAGCGCACGCGAGGTCGACGTCCTCCGTGCGCGTCGCAACCGTGTCCGGATCGTCGGCCCATGGCACGAGCCGTTCGACGTGGATCGACACCTGCGGGATCTCGGGCTCGTGCACGAGGAACGAGCGCTCGCCGAAGCTCGGCTCGCCCACGTCCGGCTCGCTCGGAACCGGCGCCTCGGGCACCGTGAGGCCCGCGAAGTACTCCGCGATCAGCGCCGTGGGGTCGAGCTCGCCGAGGTCACCGACCACGATGAGCGTCATGTTCTCGGGCCGGTACCACTTCGCGTAGAAGGCCCGGACCGACTCGGGCGTGAAGGCGTCGCGCGCCGTCTTCGCGCCGATCGTGATCCGCTCCGGGTAGAGGGTGCCGTCGAACTGCTCCTCGAGGACGCGCTTCATGATCCGGAACCCGGCCGAGTCGCGCTCGCGCTCCTCGCCGTCGATCACGCCCTTCTCCGCGTCGATCTCCGCCTCCTCGAGCAGCATACCGGAGGCCCAATCCTGGATGACGAGCAAACCCTCCCGCAGGGTCGCCTCGTCCGAATTGGGCAGGTCGAGCTTGTACACCGTCTCCGAGTACGAAGTGTGCGCGTTGAGGTCGGCGCCGAACGCCATCCCGTGCTCCTGGAACCACTCGATGAGCGTGCCCGCGGGAAAGTTCCGCGAACCGTTGAAGGCCATGTGCTCGAGGAAGTGCGCCAGCCCCCGCTCGCTCTCCTCCTCCGCCAGGGACCCGACGTCGACGTGCAGGCGGACGTAGCAGCGATCCCTGGGCTCGGCGTTCTTCGCCCAGGCGTATCGGAAACCATTCTCGAGCTGGCCGAAGTGGATTCGCGGATCGACCGTGAGGTCGGAGCGCTCGTGTTCCCAGGCCCGCGCAGTGCCGGGTGCGACCTGGGCGAGCGCCGGTACGTTGGCGAGCAGGACGGCGGCGAGGGCGAGCGGGGCGTGGTGGTTCTGCATCGGATGACTGGACCGCGGGGAGGCGCGCGTGGTTGCGCGCGCATTCTATTAGGTTGAGCGCCCCGGCACCGGGTTCACGGATCCCCGGTCTTGGCCCGCTCCCAGGCCGCCATGAGCTCGTCGAGCCCGGGGCCCGCGACGCTCCCACCGAGCTCGCGCTCCATGGAGCGGAAGCGGCGCTCGAAGCGGCGCACCGCCTCGCGGCAGAGGCGTTCGGGATCGAGCCCGAGGTACTCGCCGAGGAAAGCGCCGGCGAGCAGGACGTCGCCGAGCTCGTGCTCGATGCGCGCGCGCACGTCCGGCTCCAGCTGCGGCCGAAAATCCGCCCCCAGCACGGACTGCGGCAGGACCTCATCCAGCTCCCCGAGCTCCTCGGTGAGCTTCGCGTACGCGCCCGCGACGCTCTGCCAGCGAAAACCGGCCGTGACGGCCTTGTCGCACACGCGCCGCGCGCGTTGCAGCGCGGGCAGGGTCTTGGGCACGCCCGCCAGCGCGCTGTCGTCCTGGTCCTTGGCCCGGCGCTCGGCCTTCTTGATCGCCTCCCAGTTCACGAGCACCGCCGCGGAGGTCTCGGCCTCCACGTCACCGAAGACGTGCGGATGGCGCCGGATCAGCTTCTCCGTGATCGCATCCGCGGCCTGGGTCAGGTCGTACTCACCGTGCTCCATCCCGATCCGGCAGATGAGCGCGACGTTCATGAGCACGTCACCGGCCTCCTCCGCGATCGCGCTCGGCTCGCCGGCCTCGATCGCCTCGAGCAGCTCGTGCGCCTCCTCGATGAGGTGCGGCGCCATGCTCTCCGCCGTCTGCTCGCGGTCCCACGGGCACCCGTCGGGCTCGCGCAGGCGGTCGATGACGCCGACGAGTCGGCGCCATGCAAGGGCGCGCGGATCGTCGCTGGGGATCGGGGCGGGAGGGCGCGGAGCGGAAACGGGCTCGCCTGCGGAGGTGTCGCTCATGCGCGAGAGTCTACCCGCGGGGCGGAGCGCTCACTCGCACGCGACATACGCGATGGGGTCCTCGAGCCCGGCCTCGGCGAAGCCCTTGAGACGCAGCGCACACGCATCGCACCGGCCACAGGCGAGCGCTCCGCCCGCGTTCGTCGTGATCGGGTCGTAGCAGGTGTGCGTGAGGCCCAGATCGACGTCGAGCTCGATCGCGCGCCGGACAATGTCG
>SMVQ01000309.1 GCA_004357655.1 Planctomycetota bacterium | reverse complement strand
TGAGCGCCACGTTCGATGCAGGTTTCGATCTCGCGCTCCGAGCCTCGCGCGGCCCCGAACGCGACGGCGCCCTGGCTTTGGAAGCCGAGCTCGCGTGTACGCGGATCATCGCCATGGAGAAGTTCACGACGACCGCCGGCCGCAGCATCGAGCCCGTGACGGTCGAGCTGCCCCAGTGGCGAGTCGCCGCGGCAGAGGTCGCCGCCTCCGTCCGCCCGGGAGAATGGCTCGCGGTCGGCCGGCCGGTCGACGACGCGCCGACCCTCGTCGCCTTCATCCGCGTCGAGTAGCCGCGGCGGACCTGGCGCTCCGTCAGGCAACGCCCCACGACGACCTCGCCACCTGCGCCACGGCTCGGCGCACGCCAATTCCTGTACGTGGAGTGGTTCGAGCCACTCGGCGCACCGCTCGAGCAGCCGTACCGCCGAAGCATGTGCGCCGTCCGAGCATGCGCGCCGTCCGAGCATGCGCGCCGTCCGAGCATGCGCACCACCCGAGCATGCGCACCGCCCGAGCATGCGCACCACCCGAGCATGCGCACCGCCCGAGCATGTGCGCCGCCCGAGCATGTGCGCTGCCCGAGCACGCGCGCAGGGGGTGGATCCGGCGCAGAGTCGGGTCGGACGAGCTCCACGACCTGGCGCGCGATCCCGGCGAGTGCCCCGACCTCCCGGAGGCCGACAGGATCACACCCGAAGTGGACGCCGCGGACACGCGGCTCGATGCCGTCCTGGAATCGGTGTCTCTGTGACGCGTCCGCGCCTCGACCAGCTCCGCGCCGTGCGCGAGCGGCGTCGCGCTGACGGACCCGACCGAAGGACCGCGGCTGCGAGGAGACAAGTGGATCGACGGTCCGATGACGATCGCGATCCTGGCCGTCGACACACTCGGCAACACGAGTTCGTGCGAGATCTCGGTCACTGTCGCGAACGGTGCCTGCGTCGAGATCCATCCCGAGACCCTGAACCTGAAGTCGAAGGGCAAGGACCGTTCGATCACGGTCCGGGTCTGCGGCTCCGGACTCGAGGCGCTCCTGCCGACCGAGGCTGCGAACCTTCGGCTGTGTGTGCCGGGCGGCAGCCCGGTCGCGTCAAAGGCGGACTTCGCGGGCGACGACGACCTGCAGGACGTCCAGTCTGCCGGCTTCGTCGAGCTGCTTCTCAAGTTCGACCGGCAGCAACTCATCGCCTCGATCCGTGCAGGGCGACTGAGCGAAGCGATCACGGGCAACCGGGTCGTGCTCGCCCTGAAGGCGGGCGATGACGTGCAGGGTTCGGACGACATGAAGCTCATCGGGAACTGAACTCATGCGCAATCTGACGACGCAACTTGTCTTCCTCGTTCTCGCCGGTGCGGCGCTCGCCTGGTTGGCGGGACGGGCAGGGAGGCCGACACCCTCCGTCCCGCGCCGAGCCCCGGCGCAGACCAGCGAGTGCAGCTCGAAGCGACCGCAAGCGAGGCACCGCGCCTCATGGCGGCGTTCCCCGAGTCGGTGAGCACCAAGGCCGAGCTCCGCGATCTGATCGCCCGGACGCGCGCAGCCGGGTCGAGCGACGAAGGCCTCGTGCTCCTCGTGCGGAACATCGATGAGTCGTTCGAGCAGAGCTCCGGCTCGGTCCCAGTCGATGCTGGTCATGGAGCCCGGACTACTCTGCGCCCAGTTCGCTCGGCAGCCAGGCATCGTGGACCAGAGCGTACAGCTCCGCGCTCGCCGCAGCGTCTCCGCCGGACATGCGACCGATCAGGGTGGTGACGTCGCCATCTTGGGCATTGGCGGGTGAGCCAGACATCGATGTTGCAATTCCACCAAACAGCCCGAAGGCCGCGGCTAGCCCTCCGTCCAGTCCTCGGCGTCCGCCACGCGGTACAGAATCCACGTCGCGACCGAGCGCAAGGGACGCCACGCCTCGGCGCGCGCCAGCAGTGCCTTGGGCGTCGGGCGCTCCGCGAGGCCGTCCAGGCGCTTCGCGCCCTCGCGTACGCCCAGGTCATCGATGGGCATCACGTCGAGGCGGCCGAGGCGGAACATGAGGAACATCTGCGCGCTCCACACGCCGATGCCGTACACGGCGATGAGCTGCTCGATGACGCGCTCGTCGGAGAGGCGCGCGATTCGGGCGAGGAGCAGCGCCCCGGACTCGATCCTCGCGGACAGGTCGCGCACCGCACGCAGCTTGTTGCGCGAGAGTCCCGCGCCGCGCAGCTTCGCGTCCGGGAGCGCGAGGAGCTCCGCTGCGGCCGGGAAGTGCCGGCCCGGAGTCAGGGCGCACACGCGGCCGTGGATCGTGGCCGCGGCCTTGCCGGCGAGCTGCTGGAACACGATCGCGTGCGTCAGAGCGTCGTAGTGCGAGCGATAGTGCCCGGACGCGGGGAACCCTGGGAACTTCGCGACGTGCCGCATGGCGGCGCCGAGCACGGGGTCGCGGCGGGCGAGCGCGCGCAGGTCCTTCGGTGCCGGCTTCAATCGGCGAGCTCCAGCACGCGCCCCAGGCTCGCCCGCACGAGCGGCGAGCTCTCCGTGTCGCGGTGCTCGCGGAGGAGCTCGCGCTGCCAGTCCATGAGCTCGAGCTCCGAGCGCAGCGCGAGCTGCAAGAGCGTCTGCGCCGACTCGCGGCGCACGCGCGGCTCCACGTCCGAGGTGGCCGCGCGTACGAGCGCGAGTGTCGCCTCGGGAAAGTCGCAGTGCTCCGCGGCGTGGGCGCGCAGGAGCGGCTCCTCCGCGCCGCCCAGCATCGCGATCAGGGCGCCGCTCGCGGAGCTCCAACGACGTGCGGACGCGCGCACGGGTGCGACCGCCCGCCACTGCGCAACGGCGTTCTCCACGAGCCGTGCCTGGTGCACCCACATCGCGATGGGCTTGTCCAACGAGATGTCGCAGAGGATGCGGCAGTCGGCGTCGAACACGACATCGACGAGCGCGCCCTGGAGGGGCAGCTCGAAGCGCTCTCGCGCATGTCGCACGCGCAGCGTGTGGCGGCGCACGGTCCCACCCGCGTAGTGGAGGTCGACGTCGACGGGCATGTCGAACAGCGGCACGAGCTCGTCGAGCTCCTGGGCCTGCTCGACGGTGAGCACCAGCACCGCGTCCGGGCGCTGCTCGAAGCTCACCTCGTAAATGGGGTAACCACCGGCCTCGACCCACTGCTCGACGAGCGCCTCGACGTTGCGCCCAGTCTCGTCGAAGAAGGCGCGCACGAAGTCCGCGGTCGTGACGAGCGAGTTCGCGTGCCGCCGCAGGTACGCGCGCGCCCCACGCCAGAACGCGTCGTCGCCGAGCTCATCGTGGATCATGCGCAGCACCCACGGCCCCTTGTCGTACTCGTGGCTCGTGCGCTGGGCACCCTGGCTGAACCAGTCGGCGGCCAGCGGCAGTCGCGTCCGCTCGCCGCGCGCGAGGAACACCTCCCGGTACCGCTCGAGCCACAACCAAAAGTTCACATCGGTCGTCTTGTGGCGCTCGAAGAGGAGCTCGAGGTACGACGCCCAGGCCTCGTTGAGCCAGAGGTGGCTCCAGCCGAGGCACGTGACGAGGCCGCCGAACCACTGGTGCGCGAGCTCGTGCGCGACGAGCAGGCGCGGGTCGCCGTCGAGGTCCCCGATCTCGCCCGCGTCGCCGATCAGGGTCTCGCTGACGATCGTGATCGTCGTGTTCTCCATGCCGCTCCATGGAAAACCCGCGACGGCGACCTGGGCGTACTTCGAGTACGGGTAGGGATAGTCGAGCAGCTCGGAGAAGAACTCCAGCATCTCCGGCGTCTCGCCGAACGCCCGGCGCGCCTTCACCTCGCCCGTCCCGGGCGCGACGTAGTACTCGACGGGGATGCCGCGCCACTCGTCGGCGTACCGCTCCCAGCGCCCGGCGGCCACGGCGACCAGGTACGTCGGCATGCCCGCGTCCATCCGCCAGTGGAACGTGCGCGCGCCACCGCCGTGCTCCTCCACGCCGACGAGCCGACCGTTGGAGACGACGGTCATGTCCCCGTCGACGCGAATCCGGGCCTCGTACGTCGCCCGATCGTTCGGGTAGTCCCAGGTGGGGATCCAGTGGCGGTTGTCCTCGTTCTGGCCCTGCGAGAAGACCTGGGGCGCAAAACCGTCCGCGTCCTTCGAGGTCTCCATGAAGAAGAGCCCGGTCTTCGGCATGCACGTGTACTCGATCCAGAGCGTCTCCTCGGCGCCGAACGGGAGCGCCTCGGCCAGCTCGATGCGGATGAACGGCGGCTCGATGTGATAGGTCAGGGGCCGGCCCCGCGAGTCCTCGATGCCCATGATCGAGAGCCCGACGCCGTGCAGCCGTATTTCCGTCGTCCCATTCGCGAGCGACCGGATCCGATTCTCCGCGATGCCCGCGACGCTCCGTCGCGCGAAGTCGATCGTGATGTCCAGCCCGAGGTGCAGGAGATCGCAATCGCGCTCCCAGCCGTTGTGCTCGAGCGTGTCCGGTCGAAGCGGCCGGAGGGGCACCGCGCGGGTCGCCGCGCACCCCGCCGCGAGGCCGAGCAGCAGGGCGAGTCGGACCGGCACGCAGCCGGTGGGCGGCCCGGGATGGAGGGTGGGTGTCAAGCGGCGGAGGGTGGTCGTCAAGCGGCGGAGGATGGTCATGGATCAGCGGCGGTCGGGCATGAACCGGCGCCGGGCGGGTGTGGTCGAACCGACGGGGCAGGGGCCCGGAACCCGAGACTGTAGCGGATGGCGCCGGGAGCGCGGTCGGGGGCGCGAGCCACGCACGCGCGCGGAGCGAAACCCCGCGCTGCGCTTTATCTCCCCGAAGTCCGGCGGTAGCTTGTGCGCCCATCGGATCAAGGGGCGAGCGGGGCTCCCGAATCCAGCTCTCCACCCCCCGCATGATCCGCCGACAGGAGCGGAAATCCCATGATGGCCAGCACGCGCCAGGAAGCGATTCGGACGATCTCCAGTGAAGGGGCGATGGAGCTCCGGGAGGGGACGGAGCCCAAGGACGAGGGCCGCCTGCCCGAGATCTTCGGACAGCTCGTGTTCAACGACACGGTCCAACGCCAACGGCTGCCCGGGCCCGTGTACAAGGCGCTGAGGCGCACGATCGAGACCGGGGTCGCGCTCGAGGCCGAAGTGGCCGACTCGGTGGCGACCGCCATGAAGGACTGGGCCCTCGAGCACGGCGCGACGCACTACACGCACTGGTTCCAGCCGATGACCGGCTCGACGGCGGAGAAGCACGACTCATTCCTTTCGCCGACCGCCGACGGCCGGGCGATCCTCGAGTTCTCGGGCAAGCAGCTGGTCCAGGGCGAGCCGGACGCGTCCTCGTTCCCCTCGGGCGGCCTGCGCGCGACCTTCGAGGCCCGCGGCTACACGGCCTGGGATCCCACCTCGCCGGCGTTCCTGCGGAAGACCGCGGGCGGGTCGACGCTGACGATCCCGACCGCCTTCTGCTCGTGGACGGGCGAGGCGCTCGACAAGAAGACGCCCCTCCTGCGTTCCTGCCAGGCGGTCTCGAAGTCCGCGGTGCGGCTCTTGAACCTGATCGGCGAGTCGGGCGTCACGCGCGTCAGCCCGAGCGCCGGGGTCGAGCAGGAGTACTTCCTCATCGACCGCCAGTTCTACTTCCTGCGCCCCGACCTCGTGTCCTGCGGGCGCACGCTGTTCGGGTCCCGGCCGCACAAGGGCCAGGAGTTCGACGACCACTACTTCGGCGCCATCAGCGGGCGCGTGCTGAAGTTCATGATGGACCTCGAGCACGAGCTCTGGCTGCTCGGCATCCCGATCAAGACCCGCCACAACGAGGTCGCGCCCTCCCAGTTCGAGCTCGCGCCGGTCTATCTGGGCGTGTCGGTCTCCATCGACCAGAACATGGTGACGATGGACATGCTGAAGTCCGTCGCGGAGCGGCACGGGCTCGCCGCGATCCTGCACGAGAAGCCGTTCGCGAACCTGAACGGCAGCGGCAAGCACTTCAACTGGTCGCTCTCCGACAACCTCGGCAACAACCTCATCGACCCGGGGAAGACGCCGCACGAGAACCTCAAGTTCATCCTGTTCCTCACGGCGATCATCCGCGGCGTCGACCTGCACCAGGACATCCTGCGCGCCGCCGTCGCCAACGCGGGGAACGACCACCGCCTGGGCGCGAACGAAGCGCCGCCCGCGATCATCTCGATCTTCGTCGGCGGTCAGCTCGAGGAGATCATCGCCGCCCTCATCGAGGGCCGCCCCCCGAAGATTATCGGCGACGGCAGCCAAAAACCCCTGCGGCTCGGCGTGACGGCCCTGCCGGATCTGCCGCGCGACATCTCCGACCGGAACCGCACCTCGCCGTTCGCGTTCACGGGCAACAAGTTCGAGTTCCGGGCGGTCTCTTCCAACCAGTCGGTCGCCTACCCGGCGGCCTTCCTCAACCTGATCGTGGCCGAGTCGCTCGACCACATCTCCGACGAGATCGAGAAGCGCGGCGGTCCGAGCACCGAGAACGTCCAGTCGGTCGTGCGCGAGATCTTGAAGAAGCACCGGCGCATCCTGTTCGACGGCGACAACTACACGCAGGAGTGGCGTGACGAGGCCGCGCGCCGCGGCCTGCTCAACCGCACCTCGACGCCCGAAGCGCTGGCGGACTTCGCCTCGGAGGAAAACGTCGCGCTGTACGAGCGCTACGGCGTCCTGTCGCGCTCCGAAGCCGAGTCGCGCTTCATCGTCCAGTACGAGAAGTACGCCGCGACCGTCAATGTCGAGGCGATCGCGATGTGCGACATCGCCCGGACGATGATCCTCCCGGCCAGCACGACCCACCAACGCCGGCTCGCCGAGACGCTCGCGGCGGTGGGCGGCCTGCTCGGCGACCAGGCGGCCGGCGCGCAGCTCGAACAGCTCGAGGACATCACCGGGGCGATCGGACGCCTCAAGCGCTCCATCGACGCGCTGAGCGAGATCCAGCTCGAGCTCGAGGCCTCGGACGAGCCGATCCAGGACCGCGCCACGGCCTACCGCGAGCGCGCCATCCCGGCCATGGAGGCCGTGCGCAAGGAGGCCGACTTCCTCGAGCAACTCGTGGACGACGACCTCTGGCCGCTCCCCAAGTACCGCGAGATGCTCTTCGTCCTCTGACGGGCGCCGCAGCGTGGCACGGTTCCGGAACACCCTCGCGCTCCTCCTCGCCGCCGCCCTCGCCGGGTGCGGCGGGAGCCCGCGAGGGCTCTGGCCCGGGGGCATCCGCCGCTTCGAGGGCGCGGGCGGCGTGCGCCACGGGTCGGGCCTGTGGACCTACTGGTATCCGGACGGGCAGCTCCGCGAGCGCGGGACGTACGCGAACGGGCATCGGGTCGGCATCTGGAGCCAGTGGTACCCGCCCGGACAGCGCGCTTCACGGGGCGAGCGGGTCTGGGTGCCGGAGCATCACGCCTCGGAACGACACGGGATGTGGACGACCTGGCACGAGAACGGACAGAAGCGGACGGAGGGCCTCTACGACCTCGGCGAGCGCGATGGACACTGGGACGGCTGGAACGCCGACGGTTCAGTGGATGTGCGCGTCACGGGCGAGTATCGGGCCGGGCAGAGGGTCGAGTAGCGTGCCCGCCGATACCCTGCCGGCGGGCAATCCGGCGGCGAGCGACCCGCCCGGACTCTTCATGAAGAAGCACCTCGAACGCGCCAACCCGGCCCCGGCCGGCACTCTTCACGCGCCGGCGCCCGCGCCGGACTGTCGCGGTCGCCGACGGGGCCGGCAAGCACGCGGCACCGGCGGAAACCGAGTTGAAGGGCTTGGAGCACCCCCGCGCGGGTAGCCCGGAAGAGGGATGCACACCACCCACGCAATGCTCCGCCGGCTGGCCGGGGCCGTGTGGATCGGCGTGGGAACCATGCTCGTGTGGCGCGGGCTCGCGATGCTCTTCGTCCGGGCGCGCGCCGCACCCGAGGAAGCCACGACGCTCGCCGTCTGGGTGAGCCTCGCCGCGGGTCTCCTCATCGGTGCCCTCAAGGGTCACTACGTGCTCGCCCGCACCGCGCGCCGCAACCGGCGCCGGATCGAGCGCCTGGCGCGGCCCCGGATTCAGCAGGCCTTCACGCCGCGCTTCGCCGTCCTCGTCCCGCTGATGATCGCCCTCGGCGTCCTCTTGCGGATGGGCGCCGGGCACGGCTGGCTC
Source organism: Planctomycetota bacterium (assembly GCA_004357655.1). Lineage (GTDB taxonomy): Bacteria > Planctomycetota > UBA1135 > UBA1135 > N075bin59. Next base: position 8,447 of record SMVQ01000309.1, on the reverse strand, counting down.
GGTGGCTTCACGGTGGTCGGCGGGATCTACGTCGGGATCGGTTCCGGCCTGTTCGTCAGCGCGTTCGTCTACTTCCTCGCTCCGCCCCCGCCGCTCCCGACGCGCTCGGACCACCCTCCCCCTGCCCGCGAGCCACGCACCGGAGTGCTCGTCGTGAACCTCGGAACGCCGGACGAGCCGACGCCGCGGGCGGTCCGGCGCTATCTGCGCGAGTTCCTCTCGGACCCGCGCGTGGTCGAGGTGAACCGCGCCGTCTGGGCCTTCGTGCTGAACGTGATCATCCTGCCGTTCCGGAGCCGCGCGTCCGCCGCAGCCTACGCGAAGGTCTGGACCAAGGACGGCTCGCCGCTCCTCACTCACTCGCGGCGGATCGCCGGGCGACTCGGCGAGCGACTCGGGGAGCGTTTCGTCGTGGTCCTCGGGATGCGCTACGGGAATCCGAGCCTCGCGGCCGCCCTCGACCAGCTCGCGCGGGAGGGTTGCGATGCCATCGTCGTGCTGCCCCTGTTCCCCCAGTACAGCAACAGCACGACCGGCACCGTGCAGGCCGAAGTCGGGCGGCTCGTCGCGCAGCAGCGGGCTCAGCCCACGCTCCGTTTCACGCCGCCGTACTTCGACCACCCGCTCTATATCTCCGCGCTCGCCGCCCGCGTCCGCGAGGTCCGGAGCGGGGCCGCGGTCGAGCTCCACGTGTTCAGCTTCCACGGCCTGCCCGAGGCGTACGTCCGGCGCGGGGATCCCTACGTCGACCACTGCACCCGCACCGCGTTCGCGCTCGCGGAAGAGCTGGGGCTCGACCGTGCGGAGTGGGAGCTGGTGTTCCAGTCGCGCTTCGGCGACGAGCCCTGGTTGCAGCCCTACCTCGACGAGACCGTCCCCGCGCTGCCGCCACGGGCGACGCGAATCCTCGTCAGCGTGCCCGGCTTTGCGACGGACTGCCTGGAGACCCTCGAAGAAGTGGACATCCGCCTCCGCGCGGACTTCATGGCCGCCGGGGGCCGGGTGCTGCTCCGCGCCTCGGCGCTCAACGACCACCCGCTCTGGATCGAGGCGCTCGAGTCCGTCGTGAGGGGGAGCGCGGGCCCGGCGACGGCCTGTGCCACCGGCGCCCCCGGCGGACCGGGACACGTCGAGAACCCCGCGCCCGATGCGCACTCCGCGGAACTGCGGTAACCATTAGGAGTCGCCGAACCCTAACCCGAAGATGGGGAGCTTGTAATCGCGAAAGGGATGCCTACCATCTTCATTCCTCACCCCGTTATCCTGACCTCATCCCCCCCTTTCCACCCTATAGTTCAGTACGGATTCCGACATGGCCAAGAAGCAAGCCAAGCGGTCCGCGGTCGCAACATCCGCGGGGAGGAAGCGACATCGTCGCACGGACGAAGAACTCATCCTGGATCTCAAGAAGAAGATCAAGGACCTCCGCGTCCGGCAGGAGTCCAGGAAGCTCAAGGAGTCGCCTTCGATCAAGTCAGCGCTCGCAGCCGTGAAGTGGCTGGACAAAGCATCCGACGCCGCGGCTCAAGAAGGGGATGCGCTCCTGCGCCACGCCCTCGCGGACGCCCGCAAGCCGCTCGCGGCCCACCTGACGAAGACCGGCGTCCGCCTGCCCAAGGCCCGACTCCCACGCGGACGGCGCCCGAAAGAGACCGTCTCCTGAGGGAGGGTCCGAGAAGTTAGGGGAGCCCCTGAGGAGCCCCTGAGGAGTCCCTAGAGGAGCCCCTAAGGGGCCGCGAGACTCGCGCACACGAGCACTTCGTCGTTGCGAGCGAAGACGCAGCGACCCGCGAAGGCCGGGTGCGACCATACGGTGCCGTCGCGACGCTCCAACTGCCCCCGGGTAGGATCGATCAGGTGGCCTCGGGCGAGCTCCTCGAATCCCGGGCGCGACAGGCGTCCTGGGATCAGGTCGCCCCGGTCATTGAGCATCCAGACGTCGTCGCCGTTCTCGACCATGTGAATCGTCGCCCACCGGCTGCGCGGCACCGCGCTCCGGTCCTCCCACAGCCGGCTGCCGTCGGCGAGCGCCAGGCAGCGCAGCTCCCCGTAGCTGTCGACACCGTACAGGTGGTCGCCGCGGACCAGGGGCGTGCTGATCAGACAGTGCAGTCCGTCGGTCGTGCGCTCGTTCGGGCCGCGACGGCGCCACAGCTCCTCGACGGCCGGCTCGTCACCAGCGAGCTGAAGCAACCTGCAGCCATCGTAGAAGCCGGACACGAACAAGCGATCACCCGCGACGACCGGCGTCGCGATCCCGAACGCCCTGTTCTTCGGAACGAATGGATACTCCCAGAGAACGCCGCCGTCCTTTGCGTCGACTCCGACGACGCGCGTAGCGGTCCAGAGCACGACCACTCTCGTCCCCGCCTGATCGACGATGACGGGTGATGCGTAGTTGCCTTCGTCGGAGAGCGCGCGCCAGACCACTTTGCCGGAATCGAGCTCGAACGCGATGAGCGTCCCCCCCTCGCCGCCGCCCGTCGGCACGATCAGAAGGTCGCCCTCGAACACGGGTGCCGCGCCAAAACCCCACTCGGGGAGCTCGACCCCGTAGGCCTTGCAAAGATCCCTCTCCCAGATCGGCTCGCCGGTGCCGGCATCCAGGACGACGAGCTGGCCGACGGCGCCGAGCACGACAGTGCGGCCGCCCTTGACCTGAACCGCAGCACGCGGTCCCCCGGGGTACGCGATGCCCGCATAGTCCGCGGACCAGGAGTGCGTCCAGAGAGCGCGGCCGGTCTCCTGGTCGAACGCGAGGACGCGCTCGAGGCCCTCTTCCGCGACCCGATCGGAGACGAAGACCCTGCCTCCGGCGACGGCCGGCGCCGAGTAGCCACCCGAGATCGGAGCGCTCCACTTGAGCGGGATCTCATCCGGGAGCTCGCGCACGATCCCAGTCTCGTGCCACTTGCCGTCGCGATCCGGACCCCGCCACTGCGGCCAGTCGTCGGCAGCGGACGGCGTGCCCGTGAGGCCGAGGAGGGCGAAGAGCGCGATCACCGTCATCGCCCGTCCCAGGGTAGGTCGCGGACCGGACGGAAGCCGAGGTAGCAGAACGCGTAGTCCGGCGCCAGCCCGTACCGGAAGGCGCAACGGACGTCGGTGTCACCGCTGCGGTAGCACCCGCCGCGCGCGACGCGTTGCGGCGAGGACCCCACGCGCTCGCCCGTTCCGCTGCTCACGGGCAGGTCGTAGCTGAGGTAGGGATCGCGGCACCACTCCCAGACATTTCCGTGCACGTCGTGCAGTCCGAACGCGGTCGACAGGAAGGACGCGACCGGCGCGGTGTTCGGGAACCCGTCGTCCCAGTTCTTACGCCACTCGAAGTCCGTCGACTTGTCGGCGACGTTCGCGAAGCGGCGAAGTTGGCGCGGATTGTCGCCGATGGCAAACCGCGTGGTCGTCCCGGCGCGGCAAGCGTACTCCCACTGCGCCTCCGTGGGCAGCGCCAGGCCCGCGGCCTCGCACCACGCGTCGACGTCCTTCGAGCTCACCTGCTCGACCGGCAGGTCGTCGCCGCGCTGGCACGAGGGGCTCGCGTCCAGCTCGATCGCTTCGGCCACGCGGGTCCACGCCCGCTGGGTGCACTCGGTGCGAGCGACGAGAAACGGGTCGAGGGTGAGCGCGTGATGTGCCTCGTCCGCGTCGCCCAGCTCGGCCTCGGCGCTGCCCATCATGAACGAACCACCCGGCACGAGGACGAATTCGAGGCCCGTCGGTTCATGGCGCCAGGTGGACAGGCAGTGCGACTTGCCGCCCCCGTTGAAGCGCTGGGCTTCCAGGAACGACATGTCCGCGAACTCACCCGGCCAGCGGGACATCGCCGCCTGGGCGAGCCTCTCGACCTGCTTCGGCCCCAACTTCGAGTACGCCTCGCGGTCACGCAGTACCTCGATCCCAAGCCCGGACTTCGCCGCCTTCTGTGCCCCCTGCGCCGCTCCGATCGGGGGGCACACCGAAGCTCCGGCGAGCAGGATGAGCGCGCCGATTCCTCTCACGACGACGAAGAGCCCGATGCAGCTCATGGCGCGGCCGGTGGCCGGAAGAACGAACGGAAGCGAGTTCCAGTATACGGTCTCGGACCCCTGGTGGGGCGTCCGTGCCAACGGCACGTCCTCGCGCCGATCCGCCCGGTCGTGTCCAGCGTGACGAGCACGGCGTCCACGAGCCGGCGCGCGGCACGTCTCCGACCCACGACGCGACCGCCCGTCAGAATGAGAGCGAAGAAAGCGTGGAGTGCGAGCCGCCGGCACAGCGATTGGGGGTAGGTTCGTCGGTGATGAGAAGTGTTCCAGCGGCGGCGAAGGCGTCGTTGGCGGCCGCGCTGCTCGCCCTCCCGCAAGGCTCCGAACTCGTGCCCCATCCGGCGCCGGCCTCCGATGGCTATGGAAACGCCGTTGCCGTCGGACGGCACGCCGTATTCGTCGGCGCCTGGAGGGGCCGCGCTCGAGCGGGCCGTTCCGGGATCGTACACGTCTTCGAGCACGGACACGGCGGCTGGAGCGAGACCAGCGTGCTCGCACCGCGATCACCCGCCCCCGACCAGCACTTCGGCGCGTCCCTCGCGGTCCACGCGGACACCCTGCTCGTCGGGGCACCGGGCGATCGCGAGGCGGGACGCAATGCGGGCGCCGTGTTCGTCTTCGAGCGGACGGACGGCGGCTGGCGCCAGAGCGCGAAGCTGCTCGCCGTCCCCGGTCGCCGCGGCCAACAGCTCGGATACTCGGTCGCGATCGACGGCGACCGCGCCCTGCTCGGGGCGATCGGATACGACGTTGTCGCTCGCGGCGCCGGAGCGGCGTACGTGTTCGAGCGATCCGGTACGGGTTGGAGCCAGGTCGCGCGGCTCGCCGCGGGCGACGCCGGGCGCGGCGCGCTCTTCGGCCACGCCGTCGCGCTCGAGGGTGACGTCGCTCTGGTCGGCGCGAACCGCGACGGGAAGGCCGCAAACCGGGCGGGGGGCGCGGCCTACGTCTTCGAGCTGCGAACGGGGTCCTCAGACTGGCGCCAGGTCGCGAAGCTCGTGCCGCCCGTCGCGTCGCGGCGCAGTCGCTTCGGGCACGCGCTCGACCTCGGCGGCGGAATCGCCGCTATCGGCGACCGTTTCGGTGTGCCGGGGGGCGCGGTCCACATCTACGTGCGCGAGAACGGTGCCTGGGCGCACGAGGCGATTCTGCGCTCGCCGTCGGCGCACGCGAGTGAGTTCGGCTGGGCGGTGGACGTCGACGGTGACTCGATCCTGGTCGGCGACCGCTCCGATGCCCGCGAAGGGGCCGTGGCGTGTTTCCTTCGGGACGCCGACTCCGGCTGGACGGCGCGGGCGCTGTTCCGCGCACCGGAAGGGGCGGAGGAGCGCGGCTTCGGCTTCGCCGTCGGCCAGGGCGCCGGCCGGGCGTTCGTCGGTGCGGCGATGCAGGCGGGGGATGAACCCGGGGCTGCCTTCACTCTCCCGCTCCCCCGCCAGTCGGAGCTGCGACCGCTCGCCTGGGGCGATCCACTCGCGACGGGGACGAACGCCCGCGGATGGGACGGTGTGTGGATTTCCGGGCGACCCACGGCCGGCATCGGTTTCTTCGCCCTGCGATCCGTCGCACCGCACACGCCCTTCGACCCGCTCCGGAGCATCGCCAATGCACGCACTCGGCTGCGCCGTTCGCCGGTGTCCCCCGCGGGCGCGTCCGCGTGGATCCACTCGATCTCCGTCCAGTCCCTCGACGGATCCCACGGGCCGCCGGCCGTCGGTGCCTCGCTCCTCGTGGAGTCGTGGTGGCGCCCGGCCAGGGCCGGCCGCCGCACGCCCCGCGCGACAGTCGTCATGACGACCCTCGAAGTGCCGCGCCGCTGAACGGCCCCGCCGCGTCCCGCCCCGCGCGCCACCGCGCGCCACCTTCAGATGAACTTCGTGACACCCGGTATCGCGACGACGGCCGCCGGAGGCTCCGCGTCCCATCCGTACTCTGCCGGGGCGAGGCGCTCGCGTGACTCGAGCGCCTCGTCCCACGTCAGGCTCTTCCCGGTGTAGGCGCACATGCGGGCCATGATGGCCATCAGCGTGGTCTTGGCCATGCGCTCGCCGTCGTTGATGACGCGCCCCGCGCGCAAGGAAGCGAAGAACGCGTCGTGCTCGAGCTGATGGCCGTCCGTCTCGACACTGCGTGGCGGCTGCCAGGCCTTCCGGCCGGTGATGCGCATGCGCCGCGGGGACGTGAGCGTGGCGGTCCCGTGCGTCCCGCTGATCACGACGCGGACCTCGCTGCTGCAACCGACCTGGTGACGGGCCGTCGCGAACGCCCGCGCTCCGCCCTCGAACTCGAAGACGCTGCTGAAGTGATCGTAGATGTGCCCGTGATTCCGGCCGGTGCGCGACTGTCGACCACCGGTCCCGTAACACCGCACCGGGTATCTGCCCTGCAACGCCCAGGCGAACTGGTCGTACTGGTGGATGAACTGCTCCACGTTGAAGTCGCCCGACAACCACGTGAAGTAGTACCAGTTCCTCATCTGGTACTGCATCTCCGTCATCCCGCTCTCGCGTGGCCGCATCCACACTCCGTCGCCGTACATCACGGCGTCCATCGCGACGACGCGGCCGATCGCTCCATCGTGAACGCGGGCCATCAACTCCCGGACGTTGGGCGAGTACCGCATGTGAAGCCCGGAGACGATGCACAGGCCCTTCGCGCGAGCGAGCTCGGTCGTCTCCAGCACGGAGCGTACGCCGGGCGCGTCCACGGCCGCCGGCTTCTCGGCGAAGACGTGCTTCCCGGCTTCGATCGCAGCGCGCAGGTGCATCGGACGGAAGTGCGGCGGCGTCGCGAGCAGCACGACGTCCACGTCGGACGCGAGCAGCTGTTCGTAGCCACCGAAGCCGATGAAGCGACGCTCTGGCGCCACCGCGGCGCGCTCGCCGAAAGGTTCGCGTAGAGCCTCGAGCGCCGACTCGAGGCGGTCCCCAAACGCGTCGGCGACGGCGACGAGCCGCACGTTCTCGTCCGCGCGGAGCGCATCCGCTACGGCGCCGGTCCCGCGGCCACCACAACCGACCAGACCGATGTGGATGGGATCGCCCCGGCGCGCGCGCCCGCGGGCGGTCGACAGCTTTGCACCCAGCGATCCGCCGAAGACCGCCGCCGTCGTGCTCTTCAGGAAGTCACGCCTCGAGGAGGCTCCAAGCCCCTGCGTCAGCTCGTGGTTCGGGGTGCTCATCGACGGGACCGCCGTCCCGCGCGCCAGCATGCCGGCGGGGTGAACGAGGAGACGGGGGCCGCGGTCACGGCGGCGCACTGGCGAGGGCCGGCCATGGATCACGCCATGTTACACTGCGGCCATGCGCTCGTGGCCCGTAGCCGTCTCGCTCGCGGCTGTCGGTGCGATGGCGGCGTGGTCGCTGCGCGGGGTCAGGTCGGACACCGCGCTGCCCGACGTCATCCTCATCACGCTCGACACGACTCGCGCCGATGCACTCGGCTGCTACGGCGCGCCGGACGACCGGTCGCCGCACCTCGACGCGCTCGCGCGTGAAGGCGTCTTGTTCGAGCGCTGCGCGACCAGCTCGGCGATCACCCCGCCGGCGCACGCGTCGATCCTCACGGGCTTGCAACCCTATCAACACGGACTGCGGGTCTTCAGTGGTCACGGCGGCTATCGACTCCCGGCGGACGTGCCGACGCTGGCGACCGTGCTGCGCGACCGGGGCTACACGACCGCGGCGGTCCACAGCGCCTTCCCCGTGTCGGCCGCCTTCGGCTTCGAGCGCGGGTTCGAGGTCTTCGAGAGCTTCGGCGCAGGGTTCATCAGCGCCATGGCCGCCGCGGACGAGGGTCTCGGCAAGTGGTCGAACGAGGACTTCCAACGACGCTCCGACGCGACCATCGACCTCGCCCTCGACGTGCTCGACGCCGCGGAGGGTCCGCTGTTCCTGTGGGTGCACCTGTTCGACCCGCACGACCTCAGGGTGCAGCCGCCGCCTGAGTTCTCGCGCGCCGAGGTGGCGGACCTCCCTGAGAACGCTCCCGGGCGACGCGACGCGCTCTACTCCGAGGAAGTGCGCTATCAAGACGCGCAGCTCGGACGGCTCTTCGCCGGCCTGCGGCGTCACGGCCGCTACGAGAACGCCCTCATCGCGGTGGTCGCGGATCACGGCGAGGGCCTGTCCGACGGGGTCGCGCGGCACGGTTGGTCGAAGCACTCGATCCTCTACGACGAGCAGCTCCACGTGCCGCTCGTCATGCGCGGCCCGGGCTTGCCCGCCGGTCGGCGCGTGACATCGCTGGTGCGGACGGTGGATCTGCTGCCGACCCTGCTCGAGTTGCTCGAGACCCCGGCCCCGCGCCCGCTCGCGGGCGAGAGCCTCCTGCCGTTGCTGGACGGCGCGGCCGATGAGCATGACCCGCGCACGGTGTACGCCGAGCAGCTCGCGGGCTACGAGCTGCCGCGACCCCCGG
>SMVQ01000308.1 GCA_004357655.1 Planctomycetota bacterium | reverse complement strand
TATGTCTGCTTCTGGTCAGGCATGGGCGGCCGCCCATGCCTGACCAGAAGCAGACATAGCAGGAAGACAGGAAGAGCAGGAAGGGAACGGAACGGAACCGGAACGGAAAGGGAGGGGAGGCGCGACTTCCTTCCCTGCTACCTCTGCAGGAGCTCTTCGAACTCGGGTAGGCCGCGCAGGAGGTCGAGGTCCGTGTTGCGCGCCAGTTCGCTCTTGATGTAGTAGCCGCGTGACTGGGCGTGCTTCAGGAGCTCCAGGGCCTCGGTCGGCTCGCCCACCAGTGAGTACACACAGCAGGCATGGAAGGCCGTGAAGGCGTCCTTGGGGGAGCGCCTGCACGCTTCGTCGGCCTGCTCGCGCGCGGTATCGTGCTGGCCGATCCGCGCCTGGAGCATCGCCATGTGGAGGCGTGCGTCCTGGTCGTCGGGATGCGCGGCCAGGTGCTTGTTCGCCGCCGTGATGCCCCTGTCGGCGACCTCGAGCGCCTCCTCGTACCGGTCCAACCGCTGGAGGACCGTGAACCAGTGATCGTAGGACGCGATGTGCTCGGGTCTGAGCGCGACAGCGCGCCGCAGGAGTGGCGCGGCGTGCTTGAAGTTGCCCTCGCGCTCGAGGATCGCCCCGAGCAGACGGTGCGCCGTCCACTCCTCGTTGTCGAGCTGCATCGCGAGGCGGTACTCGCGCTCGGCGTCCACGTGGTGGCCCGTCAAGTGGTTCGCGAAGCCGATCGCGGTGTGCGCTAGAGCGCAGCTCGAGTCGAGGGCCAGTGCTCGCCGGGCGTCGTCACGCGCTTCCTCGATGAAGGTCGGGTCGCCGTCCCAGTACAGGAACTTGCGCACCATCGCCTCGGCCAGGCCGGCGTAGGCCAGGGCGCAGAAACGGTCCAGGTCGAGGGCGCGCCGGAAGCTGCTCATGGCCGCGAGGAGGTGCTTCGTCGTGCCCCTGAGCAGCATCTCGCGCGCACCCACGGCCAGGGCCTCGGCCTCCTCGATCATGCGGGGCGACCGCTGCGCGACGGGTTGGACGGAAGCCTGCGTCAAGCGTTTTCGCACCGTGCGGAGGGCGTTCCGAACGAGATCCGCCTGGAGCGACCACTCGTCCTCGTCCTCTTCCTCGAACGCGTCCTTGTACACTTTGCCGAGGATCCCCGAGCTCCCGTCGTACGTCTCGAGGTCGAGCTCGAGCGTGCCGCGGTGGCCGGTGACCTCGAGGCTCCCGCGCAGCACGTAGTCGAAGTTCCCGTCCGGCGGCAGGTTGCCGTTCTCGAGGAACGTGACCTTGAGGTCCTTGTTGCGCGACAGCTCCCCGGCGAGGTCCTTGAGCAGGCCGCCGGCCATCACGCTGCAGGCTTCGATGGCGGAGCCCTGACAGAGGAGCGGGGAGAGGAGCAAGTGCCCGCGCAGCTTCGTGGTGGCGTGCATGTCCGTGCCGGAGATCTTCTCCTGCATCGCCAGCAACGCGCTGTGGGCTTCCTCCGCGTCCTGAAAGCGCTCCATCGGGTCGGGTCGCATGCACCGGACCAGGAAGTCCTCGTATGGCTTGGGGAAACCCGAGCGGACGAGGGACGGCGCGCGCGGGCAACCCTCGAGGATCGCCATGCAGACCTCGGGGAAGCTGTCGCCGGGGAACGGGCGCACGCCCGTCGTCACCTCGTAGAGCACGGCGCCGAGCGAGAAGACGTCCGAGCGGTAGTCGAGGTGCTCGCCGCGCACCTGCTCGGGGGACATGTACAGTACCGTTCCGACCAGCATCCCGTGCTGGGTGATGCCCGCTTCGTCGCGCGCCCGGGCGATCCCGAAATCGAGCAGCTTCACGCTGCCGTCGTCCTGCAGGATGATGTTGCCCGGCTTCAGGTCGCGGTGGATGAGGTGTTGCTTGTGGACGTGCATCAGCGCGTCCGTGAGCTGGATCGCGATGCGGACGCACTCCCCGAAGCCGAGCGTCTTGTCCTTGATGATCTTGTCCAGGGTGCGCCCCTGGAGGAACTCCATGGCGATGTACGACGTCCCCTCGAACTGGTCGTACTCGTAGATCGTCGCGATGTTCGGGTGCTTGATGTTGCTCGTGTGCTTGGCTTCGCGCTCGAACCGCTTGTCGGCCTGCGGATCGATCTCCGCGTGCGCCCGGAGGATCTTGAGGGCCACCGTCCGTCCCAGCTTCGAGTCCACCGCGCGGTAGACCTCGCTGAGCGGACCCTCGCCGAGACGGTCCGTCTCGGGATCGAAGCGAAAGTGAGCAAACTCCATGGGAGGACGGGGATGTTCCTACCCTCGACTACTCTCGGCTATAGGTGGACGTTGACATGATTCTACGGTCTTTCGCGCTATTCTGTAATTGCGCGGTAAGCGTGCCCTTGCGGGTGACCCGGCCACGAGTCGGCCACGGCCCCATCACGACCCTGATCAAGGCCAGAACCACGATGAAGACCCAGGATACTGAGCCGGCGCCGCTGGGGGCGAGTGCCCCGTTCGAAGAATGGGATTTTGTGGCCCTGTCCCCACGGCACGCGCGGAGCCCGGAGTCGAACGACCGGCGCCTCGCGGCCCGGCGCAAGCTCGGGGCCCTCGGGAAGGCGCTCGTCCGGGCGGTGGCGTCGCCCGGCAGCGGGCATGCCGGCCTGAAACTGGAGACGCGCACGAGCCTGCACAATCCCCACGCCTTCAACGGCGGTCGGGTGGAGCGCCTCTGGACGTACGTCTGTCGCGGGAAGAAGGAAAAGTCCCGCCTGCGGAAGGTTCTGGGGCGCGACCTCGCCAAGGATCTCGACTCGGCCTACCGCAACGCCTACCTCTGCATCGCCATCGAGCACCGGGCGCTCGAGGTGTCGCTGCGCATCCACCCGGATGCCTGGTTCGACGGGCAGAACCTCGTGAATCGTGTGAAGGCCGAGGGCCCGAGCGGCCTGCTCGCGCGGCTGAACGCCCTCGAGGGCTTCCGGCTCCAGCTCCACGACTGGAAGGGGGAGTGGCTCTGCGGCGGGCTCACTTCCGATCGGCTCGATGAGTTTCTCCGCTTCTACACGCCCGGCGAGCACGGGCTCTACGTCGAGCGCCGCTGGCCCGTCGCGGACCAGCCCGGAGCGCGGGGAGCGGCGCTCGCGGACGACGTGCCGGCGACGCTGGTCGCCGAGGGCGCCCGGCTGCTGGAGCTCTACCGGTACGTGGCCTGGTCCGAGGAGAGCGACTTTCTGTTCGGCCGCTGAGGCCGGGTCGGGCCGCCGAGCGGGGCCGCGAGCGAGACCCGTGGCATTTCGAGGTTGTGTCGCGGCGCGGATCCCCCACAATCTGCGCCGTTTCGACCGTCCCTCCTCCCCAGCACTCAACGCATGCGAGTCGGTATCCCCAAGGAGACCGCGACCGGCGAGACCCGCGTCGCCGCCGTCCCTGATTCCATCACGAAGCTCGGGCGCATCTGGCGCACCGGGCTCGAGGTCGTGATCGAGCGCGGTGCGGGCGCGGCGAGCGGCTTTCTCGACGAGCAGTACGAGGCCAAGGGCGCGATGCTCGTCGACCGTTCCGAAGCGCTCGCGGCCCCGCTCGTCCTGGCGGTCAACCCGCCGGATCCGGCCGAGCTCGCGGAGGGCACGACGCTCGTCTGCATGGCCGACCCGCTCCGCGAGCCCGCGCGGATCCAGGCCCTGGCGGAGCGCCGGCTCACCTGCTTCTCGCTCGAGCTCCTGCCGCGCATCAGCCGCGCGCAGTCGATGGACGTGCTCTCGTCGATGGCCAACGTGGCGGGGTACAAGGCGGTGCTGCTCGCCGCGGCGCGCGCGCCGAAGCTCTTCCCCCTCATGATGACGGCGGCGGGGACCGTGCGGCCCGCGAAGGTGTTCGTGCTCGGGGTCGGCGTCGCGGGCCTGCAGGCGATCGCCACGGCCAAGCGGCTCGGCGCCATGGTCGAGGCCTACGACCTCCGGCCGGAGACGAAGGAGCAGGTGGAGAGCCTCGGCGCGCGCTTCATCGAGTTCGACCTCGGCGTGGAGCAGGAGGCCGGCGCGGTGTACGCCAAGGAGCTCACGGAGGACCAGAAGCAGCTTCAGGCGAGCCTCATGGCCAAGGTCATCCAGGCCGCGGACATCGTGATCACGACGGCGCAGGTGCCCGGGCGTCGGGCGCCGATGCTCATTCCTGCGGACGTCGTGGCGGGCATGAAGCCGGGGTCCGTCATCGTCGACATGGCGGCGGATAGCGGCGGGAACTGCGCGCTCTCCGAGCCGGGCCGTGAAGTCATCGAGCACGGTGTGATCGTGATCGGGCCCGCGAACCTGCCGGCGAGCGTGGCGAACACGACGAGCCAACTGTACGCGAACAACCTCGTGGCGTACCTCGGCGCCCTCGTCAAGGAGGGTGAGATCGCGATCGACCTCGAGGACGAAGTCGTACGCGAGCCCATGGTCTGCCGCGGGGGCGAGGTCACGAACGAGCGGGTGAAAGAGGCCCTGAAATGATCCATCTCACGTCCGGCGAGCTCATGGCGTCCATCACGGTCCTGGTGCTCTCCATCTTCCTCGGCTTCGAGCTGATCTCGAAGGTCCCGCCGACGCTCCACACACCGCTGATGTCGGGGGCGAACGCGATCTCCGGGATCACGATCGTGGGCGCGCTCTTCGCGGCCAACGCGCGGCTCAGCGCCGGAGATCACGTCATGGCGACGATCCTGGGGTTCTGTGCGCTCGTCCTGGCCACGATCAACTGCGTCGGCGGTTTCATGGTGACCGGCCGGATGCTGCGCATGTTCAAGCGCAAGGGGAAGTAGCCCGTGGAACTCGCCCCGCTCCTCTACGACCTGGCCTACCTGGTCGCCGCTGTCCTCTTCATCTTCGGGCTGAAGTTCCTCTCGTCGCCGCGCACCGCGCCGCTCGGCAACTCGCTGGGCGCCTTCGGCATGTTCCTGGCGGTCATCGTGACGTTGCTCAAGATGAACGCCGAGACCGGCATCATCGGCTGGCCGGTCATCCTCGCCGGCGTCGCCCTGGGCGGGCTCATCGGCGGCGTGATGGCGAAGCGCGTCGAGATGACGGGCATGCCGGAGCTGGTCGGTCTCTTCAACGGGTTCGGCGGGGGCGCGTCCGCGCTCGTCGCCCTCTCGGAGGGCCTGCGCGCCCGCGGCGCATTCGTCGACCCGGACCCGGCGAACATCGGTGACATCGTGTTCCCGATCGCGGTCGGCACCAGCAGCCTCATCGGCTGGGTGACCCTCACGGGCAGCCTGATCGCCGTCTTCAAGCTGAACGGCGTGTTCCGCAAGAACGTCTTCCTGCCCGGCCAGAACGGCATCAAGGCCCTGCTGTTCCTCGGGTGTCTCGCGATGATCGGGGGGCTCGTGTCCACGCCCGGCAGCGTGGCCTTGATGGTGGGCCTCGCCGTGGCGGCGTGCGTCCTCGGCGTCCTGTTCGTCATCCCCATCGGCGGCGCGGACATGCCCGTCGTCGTCTCGTTCCTCAACTCGCTCTCGGGCCTCGCGGCGGCCGCCACGGGCTTCGTGGTCTCGAACAACGCCCTCATCATCGGCGGCTCGCTCGTCGGAGCGGCCGGCCTGATCCTCACCGGGATCATGTGCAAGGCGATGAACCGCCGCTTCCTCGACGTCGTGTTCAAGGCCTACGGGGGCGGCGCCGCGGAGGCGTCGGGCGAGAAGCGCACCGTGCAGGGCTACGAGGCCGAGGAGGCGGCGCTCGTCTTCGACGGCGCCCGCAGCGTCATCATCGTGCCCGGCTACGGGATGGCGGTCTCCCAGGCGCAACACGTCGTCCAGGAGTTCGCGACGGTGCTCGAAGAGCGGGGCGTCGATGTGAAGTTCGCGATCCATCCCGTGGCCGGGCGCATGCCGGGCCACATGAACGTCTTGCTCGCCGAGGCCAGCGTGCCCTACGACAAGCTGTTCGACCTCGACGAGATCAACTCCGAGTTCAGCGACTGCGACGTCGCCCTCGTCGTCGGCGCGAACGACACCGTGAACCCCGCCGCGAAGACCGACCCCGGCGGCCCGCTGGGCGGCATGCCCATCCTGGACGTCGAGAAGGCGCGCACCGTGCTCATCGTGAAGCGATCGCTGTCACCGGGCTACGCCGGCGTGGACAACGACCTCTTCTACCGCCCGAGCACGATGATGCTGTTCGGGGACGGGAAGAAGATGCTGACGGAGCTCCTGATGGCGGTGAAGGAACTCTGAGTCGCCTGCCCGGCGCACTCGAATAGCAGCAGGTTTCGGCGAGTTCTGGACGTCTTCTGGGCGCGCGCAGGACGCATCAGGACGAAGGGCAAACACACTCGGGAAAAATGTTCCGAGTGCGCGCGAGTTGCCGGGTCTCGCAGGAAATCAATTCCACAGCCGGAGGTGAATCTGGGTCTTACGCTTCGGTGTTCGACGGACTCCACCGCAATCGCTGCAGCATCATCGACCCATGTCCCAAGCACGCTACATTCCCCTCCGTACTATCGCCACGCACCAGCTCGATCTGCCCGACGGTGTTCGCATCCTGGGCGAGGTTTCGAAGGATCACTCGCGCATTCTGACGCGGGACGCCCTCGAATTCGTCGCCGCCCTTCAGCGCCGTTTCTGGCGCGAGCGTGGCGACCTGCTCGTGGCGCGGGTCCTGCGTCAGGAGCGGATCGATCAGGGGGAAATGCCCGACTTCCTAGGGTCGACGAGCTACGTCCGACAGAGCGACTGGTCGATCGCTCCCGTGCGCGCCGACCTCGAGGACCGGCGCGTCGAGATCACCGGTCCCGTGGACCGCAAGATGATCATCAACGCCCTCAATTCGGGCGCGCAGGTCTTC
>SMVQ01000307.1 GCA_004357655.1 Planctomycetota bacterium | reverse complement strand
TCGGTGCCGCAGGTCGGCGCGATGTACAAGGGCGACCGCTCGCGCAAGGAGACGCTCGTCGAGCACGGCTTCCGGCTGCCGAGCGCGCTCGACAATCGCCCGCTCCGGTTCGATGAGTTCGAGAGCCTCGTCCCCCAGACGGTCTACGTGTCGGCGACGCCGTCCAAGTACGAGCTCGCGGCCTCCAAGTCGCACGTCGTCGAGCAGATCGTGCGTCCCACGGGGCTGCTCGACCCGGAGATCGAGGTGCGGCCGGCGCGCACGCAGGTCGACGACCTCCTCGCGGAGATCCGCAAGGTCGTCGCCGCGCAGCTGCGCGTTTTGGTGACGACGCTGACCAAGCGCTCCGCGGAGGACCTGACGACGTACTACGCGGAGTTGGGCGTGCGGGTGCGCTACCTGCACTCGGAGATCGACGCGATCGAGCGCTCGTCCATCCTGCGCGACCTGCGGCTCGGCGAGTTCGACGTGCTCGTCGGGATCAATCTCCTGCGGGAGGGGCTCGACCTGCCCGAGGTCGCGCTCGTCGCGGTGCTCGACGCGGACAAGGAGGGTTTCCTGCGCTCGAACACGTCCCTGATCCAGACCTGCGGGCGCGCGGCGCGGAATGTCGAAGGGCGCGTGATCTTCTACGCCGAGAAGGTGACCGACTCGATGCGGACGTGCCTCGACGAGGTCGCCCGCCGGCGGAAGATCCAAGCGGTGTACAACGCGGAGCAGGGCATCGTCCCGCGCACGATCATCAAGCCGGTGCGCGACGGCATCGAGAAGCTCTACGAGATGGACTACGTCGAGCTCGCGGACATGCCGGACGACGGCGCGAGCCGCGTGGCCGAGGACGAGGCGCGCAGGTGGCCCATCGAGCGCCTGCGGGGCGAGCTCGCGCGGCTGCGGGCCGACATGCAGCTCGCCGCGAGCGAGCTGCGCTTCGAGGAGGCGGCGCAGATGCGCGACCGGGTGCGCGAGCTCGAGGTGCTGGAGCTCTCGCGCTGACGCCATGGCCGGTCCCGCGTGGTCGATCGAGGGCGTCTCCACCCGGCCCGGCGTCTACCTCTTCAAGGGCGCGGATGGAACGGTCCTGTACGTCGGGAAGGCGCGCAACCTCCGCGCGCGGATCGCCAGCTACCGCCGGCCGGGCGGGGATGGACGCTTGATGATCGCGTTCCTCGACAAGGACGCGAAGTCGGTCGAGACGATCGTGACGCGCACCGAGCAGGAGGCGCTGCTGCTCGAGGACACGCTGATCAAGCAGCACAAGCCGCCGCACAACGTGCGGCTGAAGGACGACAAGTCCTTCCTCATGCTGCGCATCGACTACGGGGAGCGCTTCCCGCGCCTCAAGTTCGTGCGCGCCCACAACCCGCAGGAGGGCAAGGCGGGCGGTCGGTCGCGGTTCTTCGGGCCGTTCGCCACGGCCAGCGCCGTCCGCCGCACGCTCTCCGACCTGCACCGCGTCGTGCCCCTGCGCGACTGCCCCGACTCGGTGATGAACCACCGCTCGCGGCCGTGCCTCAAGCACCAGCTCGGGCTGTGCAGCGCGCCGTGCGTGAACCTGATCGACGAGCCGGCGTACGCGAAGCTCGTCGAGCGCGCGGCGCGCGTGCTCGCGGGCGACATCACCGAGCTGGAGGACGACCTCGAGCGCCGGATGCTCGACGCCTCGGGGAAGCTGGAGTACGAGCGCGCCGCCCTCTGGCGCGACCGTCTCCAGGCGCTGCGCAGGACCGTCGAGGGGCAGGGCGTGCGGCCGAAGGACAAGGTCGACCGCGACGTCCTCGGGCTCGCGCGACGCGGCGACGAGGCGGTGGTCCATCGGCTGGCGTTCCGTGAGGGCCGCTTCACGGAGAGCCGCTCGCATCATTTCCGGTCGCGGCTGCCCGACGAGGAGCTCATGCACGACGTCCTGACCGCGCTCTACGGCGGCGGGCGCCGGGCTGTGCCGACGGAGCTCGTGCTGCCCTGCGCTCCGGCGGAGGGGGCGCTCCTGGAGCACGTCCTCGGCAATGGTGTCAAGCTCGTCGTGCCCGGCGGCGGCGAGAAGCAGCGCATGCTCGACCTCGCCGGCGAGAATGCACGCACCGAGCTCGTGCGCCGCGACAAAGAGGAGACGCGCGAGGAGGAGGCCCTCGCGTCGCTCGTGGAACTGCTCGACCTCGACCCGGCGCTCGAGGTGATCGACTGCTTCGACGTGTCCAACATGCAGGGCGCGCACGTCGTCGCCAGCCGCGTGCGCTTCCGGCGCGGCCACCCCGACCGGGCGGGGTACCGGCGCTTCAAGGTGCGCGACGTCGAGGGCCAGGACGACTTCGCCGCCATGCGCGAGGTCGTCCTGCGCAGCCTGCGGCGCGGGGTGCGCGAGGGCGACCTGCCGGACCTGGTCGTCGTCGACGGGGGCGCGGCGCAGCTCGCGAAGGCGCTCGAGGCGCGCGCGGAGGCAGGCGCCTGGGAGGTCGGGATGATCGGCCTCGCCAAGGCGCGCGCCGAACGCACGGTCGGCGGCCGGCGAATACCCGCGAGCGAGGAGCGCGTGTACCTGCCGGGCGCGAAGGCGCCGCTCGAGCTGCCGCGCCACAGCTCCGCCCGCCACCTGCTCGAGCGCGTGCGCGACGAGGCGCACCGCTTCGCGATCACCTACCACCGCAAGGAACGCGGCCGCATCCAGAGCCGCCTCGACTCCATCCCCGGCATCGGTCCCGTGCGGCGCAAGGCGCTATTGCGCCGCTTCGGCAGCGTCGCGGGCGTCAAGCAGGCGAGCGTCGAGGAGCTCGCCGTGATCGAGAACATCGGCGCGGAGCTGGCGCGGACGATCGTCGCGCACCTGCGTGACGGGGAGTGACAGGATCCGAGTCTTGTCTACGAGGCACTCGAGCGTCCGGTGCTGCCCTTGCACGTTGAACCCATGAACAGGGAGGTGCAAGAATTCCGAACATGCCCACCGTTCTTCGTGTCGGTGCGGTTCGTCTCTTCTTCTACAGCAACGAAGGGCGCGAGCCACCTCACGTCCACATCCAGGAGGACGTGCGCTCGCGAAGTCCCGGCTCGCACCGGTCGCTCTAGCCTCCTCCACGCGATTGCGGTCGCACGAGATTCGTAGGCTTGCGAGGTTGGTCGAAGAACACGTGGATGGGCTGCTCGAGGCTTGGAATGAGTACTTCACTACCTGAAACGGACGCCCGCGCGACCGACCTCGGCTTCAACGATGACGATCTCTGGGTCGACCTCGCAGATGGGCGACGACTGAGCGTTCCGCTGGCCTGGTTTCCGAGGCTGCTGAGGGCGACCCCCGCCGAACGCGACAATTGGGAGTTTCTCGGCGATGGTCAGGGAGTCCATTGGCCTGAGATCGACGAAGACCTGAGCGTCGAGGGGCTCCTGCGCGGTTCGTCGGCATCGGACCGGTCCAAGCAGGCTGGCTGACAGACCTACGCAGCGGAGATCGTTTTCGGCGACCTCTCACGCGTACCACCGCAAGGAACGCGGCGGCGTTGAAAGCTGCCGCGACACCATCCCCGGCGTCGGCCCCGTGCGACGCAAGGCACTCCTGCGCCGCTTCGGCAGCGTCGCGGGCGTCAAGCAGGCGAGCGTCGAGGAGCTCGCTGTGATCGAGAACGCCGGCGCGGAGCTCGCACGGACGATCGTCGCGCACCTGCGTGACGGGGAGTGACGTCGACGGCCCTCGAACTGCCCAACGACCGCCGTGGGGCACCCGAGACGGGTCCCCACGGGCGGGGCCGCACACCTCCCACGATTGTGCTACGGTCACCTTCCCTTACTGGACCTGGCAGCACTCGGAGGTGACGATGAGATTGCTCCACATGATGGCCACGCTCGTGGCCGTGTCGCTGGTAATGGACCTGGCTGGTGCTCAGATTTCCGGTGGAGCCGGAGGAGGGCGAGTTCGTGCTGGCGGTGCCGGTGGCAGCGGCGGCTACGGCGGCTGTCCATCGGGTGGGGGCAGCCGATTCATTGGGGGCTTGCAATACGGCCGCGGCAGTTTTGCACAGCCCGGCGCCGGCGCGACCACGCCTGCGGGCTCCGGCCGCGCTGTACCCATGGGCGGTGCTCCGAGCCTGCCCGGTCCGGCCACGGGCAGACCCCAGGTGCTCCCGCCGGGCCCTCTGCGCAACCCCTTTACGCTCGGCGGCCAGGAGATCGAGGACCTGACCGACTGGCGGATGTGGTGGGAGTTGAACCGCGACGTCTACCTGCGCCTCGGTGAGCGCGGCGCGCGGCCCGCCACGGACGGTGGTGATTTCTTCCTGGGCACGGGTCAACGCCTGATCGATCACGATCTTGGTCGCGCCTCGCGGGCCGATGTGAAGGCCCGGATCGTTCCGGCGCTGACGACCGTCATCCGTTCAGGGGCCGAGTACAACCTCCTGCGCGAGACGATCGTCGCGCGCGCCAAGGCCAGCCGGCGGGAACCGTTCTCCGGCCTGCAGACCTCCCTGCGCTGGTTCATCTCCGAGAACGATCACCCCCTGATCAACCAGACCGCGGCCGTGGCCTTCGGGATCATGGCGGAGGAGGACGGCGTGGGCGAGCTGTGCGAGCTGCTGGCCGACACGGCGGCGGGCCGCGAGTTGGTGGGCGATGAGTTCGTCGACCCCGTTCTGCGCGCCTTCGCTGCCTACGGACTCGGACTGGTGGGCCAGGCGGCCGAGAACGATGGAGTGCGGCACACGATCGTGCGCGCCCTCGTGGAGATCTTCGAGGACCCCGAGGTCACCCCCGAGCTGCGTTCGGCGGTCGTGCTCGCCCTCAGCCTCGTGCCCCTCGATCCGGCGCCCGAAGCGGCCTTCCTGTGTCTGTGTGGTGAGTGCGAAGTGGGTGGGCCGGCGAGCTCGCTCGAGGCCCAGGTCACCTGGTTGATGCGCGCCTTCATGGAGCGACGCGGCCTCTCGGACATGGTGCGCGCGCAGACGGCGACCAGTCTGGCGCGGCTCATCTCCAACCGGCCCTCCGAGGTCGACCCGTTCCTGAAGGAGGGCGTGACCGAGATCCTGGTCCGCGCCCTGAATCGGGACCAGCGTCAGCCGGAGGTGGTCAAGGAGAGCGCCGCTCTGGCGCTGGGGATGATCGGCGACGCCGACCTGGATCCCGTCGACAGCTGGATCCGATGGGCGCTCGACCGCTCGGCGCGCACGGGTAAGCCCCTCGAGCGGCGCTTCGCTCTGATCGGTCTGGGCCTCGTGGCGTCGCGTCCGGGTCAGGGTGAGGAGCCCTTCGCGGGTACCGAGGAGGCGCGCGCGCGCCTCCTGCACCACATGACCAACGGGCGTCGAGCCACCCGGCCCTGGGCGGGCCTGGCCCTGGGTGTGATGGGGCACTGGCTCCTGTTCAACCGTGAGGAGCTCTCTCCCAGCGCGGGTGTCGCGCTGAAGACGGCGGTCAGGAACTGCAGGAAAGTCGCAGACCTGGGGGCCTACGGTCTGGCCCTGGGCCTCCGGCGGGACGGCGCGATGCAGGCACTCCTGCTCGACAAGCTCGGCAGGACACGTGACTCAGCGGCGCGCGCCTACGTGGCGCTCGCACTGGGTTTGATCGGGGACCGTTCAGCCATCGAACCGCTGCGCGAGATCGTCACCGCCGAGCGCACCCAGCCCGAGTTGCGCGAGCAGTGCGGTCTGGCGCTCGGGTTGCTCTCCGACGACGGGCTGGCTCCGCTCCTGCTGGCTGAGCTGGAGGAGCGGCGCGATTCGGGGAGCTGCGGGGCGCTGGCCGTCGCCCTGGGCAGCCTGGGCGACCGCCGGTCGATCGAGGCCCTGACCACGATGTTCCAGGACGTGGAGCTGGATGACGGTGCGCGCGCGAGTGCCGCCGTGGCGCTCGGTCGCCTGGCCGACGCCACGCCGCTCACATGGCGTTCGCTCCTGGCGACGGGCACCAACTACCACGGTGCACCGGCGAGTCTCACCAACCCCGGAGGCACTGGAGTCCTGGACCTCCACTGATCCCGTGCGGGTAGGAGCGCCGGGGCCTCTCGCCCCGGCGTTCCAGCCGGGCCGCGAACGCTCGTGCGTCGCGGGGACGATGTGACCGGGCCGGACGTCACCCCATCGTCCACCGCACGATGAAGGGCTGCGTCTCCTCGCCGGCGTCGCGGGGACGATGTGACCGGGCCGGACGTCACCCCATCGTCCACCGCACGACGAAGGGCTGCGTCTCCTCGCCGGTCACCTCGATGCGCTCGGGCTCGATGCGGATGCCCGGCGGGAACGCCTTGAAGCGATGAGCTCCGGCCGGGAAGCCTTTCAGCCGCGTGCGCCCGCCCTCGAAGTGCATGGCGCGCCGCGCGACGACGGGGGCCGCCGCTTGCTCCAGCGCGCGGCTGGGCGGCCGCGCGCCGGGACGTAGAGTTCAGGTGAGGAGCAGCGCCAGGGCCAGGATGAGGGTCGCGGCGAGGACCTTCATCGGCGTCGTGGGGGCGCAGAACCACCGTGACGCGGAACGATCGGTCGGGATCCGCGGTGGCACGCTGGGCCGCCTTCCGAGCGAAGTTGCCCCCCGAGGTGCAGAAACATGCGGGCAGCCCTCGCCCTCGCGCCAACGGCTTCCCGTCCCGCGGCAAACCGGAAGCGAACCGACGTGCAATCACCGTCCCGCATCCTCGCCAAGGAGAGTTCCCGTGAAGCATGTAGGCTCGCTCGCACCGTTCATCGGCCTCATCGCGTTCGGCGCCCTCGCCGGCACCGCCCCGGCGCAACAGATCGTGTTCGAGGAGGACTTCTCGGGCGACGACATGCGCTGCAAGGGCCCGTCCGGAAATAAAGGTCACATTTCGCCGAGGCATCGGCGTTCGTGGCAAGACGCGCCGACGCAGGCGACCTAGCTGGTTTCCGAGGAGGCGCAACGCAGCCACGAACGCCGATGCCTGGGCGAAATGTGACCTTTATTCCCGGACGGGCCCTAAGCCGCGCGCCAGGTAACCAGCCGGTTCATGCCGTAGTTCCATAGCGCGCCGACGAAGGCCCCGGCCAGCACGGCGACCGTCTCGGGCGTGCTCGACCGGTGGAGGTAGTCGGCGACCGCCAGGTCGGCGAGCGCGCCCAGGGCGCAGGCTGCGTTGAACTTGAAGAAGCCGGTGAGCGCGTCGACGCCGACCAGGCGTACGTGACTGAAGGTCCAGACGTTGTTCAGGAGGAAGTTCGAGACGATCGCGACCTCGATTGCGACCGCCTTCGACAGCCGGAAGCCGAAGTCGTCGCCGGTACCCTCCAGCAGGTGGCGGGCCAGCTTGAAGACGGCGAGGTGGACGAGCACTCCGAAGGCGCCGACGATGCAGAACTTGACGAACGTGAGCGGGATGAGCCGTCCCACCGTGACGTCGTAGAGATACTCGAGGAACTCGAGCTGGACGCGGCCCGAGAGCTTGCTCTCGCCGTGCATGCGGCTGCCGAAGGTGAACGCGAACTCTTCGGCCGCGGTGTCCTTCGGGATCTGAACGAGCAGGTCGAGGAGGATCTTGAAGCCCTTGGAGTTGAGGCGCGGCCGCGTGCGCTCGAACAGCTCGCGGTCGATGGCGAAGAAGCCGCTCATCGGGTCGGCGACTTTCACTGCGCAGAGGCGCAGCGAGAGCTGCGTGGCGACGCGGCTCATCAAGTGGCGCCGCTCGTCCCATTGGCCGACGCTGCCGCCTTCCGCGTAGCGGGAGCCGAGCGCGATGCCCTGCGTGCGCGTGACCGACTCGTACAGCTGCGCGAGGAGGCCTGTGTCGTGCTGGCCGTCCGCATCCATCACCGCGAGGACGTCGCCGGTCGCTGCCAGGAAGCCCTCGATCACGGCCGACGAGAGCCCGCGGCGCCCGACGCGGCGGATGACGCGCAGGGACGGGTGGGACTTCGCGAGCTCCAGTCCGATGCGCCAGGTGCCGTCCGGCGAGTCGTCGTCGACGACGATGATCTCGTACTCGAGCCCCTCGAGCGCGGCCTCGATCCGCGGGATGAGCTCGGGGAGGTTCTGCGCCTCGTTGAACGTCGGGAGGACGAGTGAGAGCATCGGGTGGGCCGGTCCGGAGTGGGCTCAGTGCCCCAGGTGGCCGGGAGCTGCGGCCAACGATTCGAGGCCCACGATGCACGACTCCTCCGGCCCGGCGCGGCGTCGCAACAGGGCTCGCGATCGCCCGGGACCCTGGGGGGCTCGCTGCACCTCGATCCGAACCGGATGGGCCGCAGCCCGCGAACCACACAGGATCGGCCGCTCGTCCAGGGCGTGCGGGCGGGCCTCCTGCTCTGGAGACCGCCCGAGCGCCGAGGGGGCCCCCGTGCGCGACAGAACGGCAGGAAACAGTGAGCGGCGGACCATTCCTGCCGACTATATCATGCCCACTTCGCCGGCTCCGGGAGCGGGCGGGAGTCCGTCCGCGCACGCCAGCCCACCGGGATCCACCGCACCGCGCCGCGCCCCAAGCCGCAGTCCCAGAGGACCTTGACAGAGACCCCGAGACGCTCCCGCCGCCTGGCGATCCTCCTCCTCGCCATTCTCACGGCGTCCGCTGCGCTCCTCCGATGCGTCGAGTTGTCGAACGGTCTGCCCCAGGCCAGTGATCCGGACGCGGCGATCGTGAACGCGGCGATCGAGTTGGACCGCGATCCGGGCGACCCTCGCGCGCGGCGCATGCCCTCGATCTACCCGCTGCTGCTCGCGCGCGCGCTCGACGCTCTGCCGGGCCGACTCGTGGTGCAGGCGCCCGAAGGGGCGACGCTCGACGAGCACCTCGCGGCGGCGTCGAATCCCGAGCTGGTCGCCCGCTGGTTGATCGCGCTGATCTCGTTGCTCGCGATCCCCGCGACGTACCTGCTCGCACGGCGCTTTCTCACGCCGATGTGGTCGCTGTACGCGGTCGGGCTCATCGCGTTCAGCTTGTTGCACCTGACGCATTCGCGCGTCGCGAAGCCGCACGGCCCGCTCACGTCGCTGCTCGTCATCACGGTCGTGTCGGCGATGTGGGTGGCGCGCCGCGGCACTCTGGGGAGCTTCGTCGCGATGGCACTCGGGGCGGCGCTGACGGTCGGTTGCCTGCACAGCGGCGCGGCGGTCCTGCCCGCCGTGTTCGTCGCGAGCCTGTTCGCCTGGCGGCGAGCGGGGCGGGCGAAGCTCGCCAAACTCGCGCTCGCTCCCGTGGCGGTGCTCGCGAGCATCTGGGCCTTCTATCCATTTCTGTTGGAGGGCAACCTGTGGGCCGGCCGCAAGTTTCGCGCGGATACCTTCGACTGGTCGGGGCTCCCGAAGCTCGTGAAGGGACTGCTCGGCGCGGACCCCATGCTCGCGCTCCTCCTGGTCCTCGGACTCGCGTTCGTCACGCCGCGCGTGTTCCGGAAGTGGGGGAGCCTCGCGAGCGACCGGGCCGCCGACCTCTGCGTCGTGCTGGCGTTCGTGGTCCCGTACACGCTCGCGATCAGCGCCTACTACTGGTCGTGGCCGCGCTTTGTCTTGCCACTGCTGCCCTGCTTCGCCGTGCTCGCGGCATTCGGGACGAAGCGCTCGGGCGAGGTGCTCGGGAACCTCCTCCCCGCCGGCGTGCTACGGCGTGCCGCGCCGGTCGTCGTCGCGCTCGCCGCCGTGGCCTTGCCAGCGTACGCCGCGACGCGCTGGGCCTGGCTGCACACCCTGCCGAACAGCGCGGAGCTGGCAGCGGACTGGGTCCGCGAGAACGCGCGACCGCGCCGCGACGTCGTCGCGCTGAGTCCGCTGCTCTACCTGCCGCTGCTCTCCGACCCGAGAGGGCTGCGCGAGATCCCACGGTACGCTCATGCCCCGCTGCAGCGCTACCAGAGCCAAGTGAGGGGCATGGACTTCGGCGACGACGTCTTCCGGCTCCGCTCGCTGATCATCCAGCGCAAGCTCGGCGAACCTCAGAGGTACGAGCGCGCCCTCATGGCCCGCATGATCCGCGAGCGGAGCGCGCGCTTCGCCGTGGTCTGGTTACCGGCCGGGGACCCCGAGGCCGACCCGTACTTCATCCGTGAGGCGCTCGCGGACCTCGGTGGCGAGCTCGTGTTCAGCACCGTCCCGTACAGGGCCTCCCACTTCGAGTGGGGCTTCGACGATGACGTCTGGATGCTCTCCTTCGAGGCGTTGCTCGTCGCGTTGAGGAGCGAGCGCATCGGTCCAGCGATCGAGATTCACCGTCTGCCGTGAGCGGGCGCCCGGGGGTGCGGCCCGACCCTCAGTCCCGACGCAGACGTGCGCGCACATCGGCGCTCTCGAGCCGATCGATGGCTTCGCGGCCCTGTTCGAGCGCGACGCGCAGCTCGGGGGAGTAGATCCACTTCGGGCGCTCCAGGTCCAGGTGGATGCGCCCGTCCGGTCCCGGCTCGAATCGGAAGACCGCGAGCTCGCCGTCCACCGCGATCTCCGTCAACGCATCGAGCAGCCCCACGAACAGCGATGCGCCATCCGGCTCCTCGAGGCACTCGCGAACGGCCGCCTCCAGCAGGCGCGCGAGGGCGCGCGACGTCAGGGGCGCGCGGTATTCGATCGTGTCGCCGTCGAGCACGAACCAGCGGCCACCGGCGTTCGCGCGCTGCTGCCAGAGCTCCCACGTGCGGTCGTCGACGTCGGGGTGCTGCTCGCCCTGCGCCGCGAGGTCCAGCACGAGGCGTGTGTGGGCGTCGTTGGCGAGCTCGAGCCCCGCGCTGAAGTTCGCGATCCGGAAGCGCTGGTACGCGCCCAGGCGATCGTGCTCGTCCACGAACAGACCCGAGCGCTCGACCGTGATTCCGGTGATGAACGCGAGCGCTCGGCGCTCGAGCTCGGTGACGTCCGCGGGGGGCTCGAGCGCGTCGAGATCGAGCTCGAAGAACCAGTCGAACACGATGAAGTGCCGCCGCCCCGCCGCCAGGCGCGCAATCGTCTCGGCGCCCTTGGCGGCCGCGTCCTCCCGGTCGGAGCTGGCGTGGACTCCGCGGTAGAGGACCTCGACGATCAGGGCGTCCGACTCCGGATCCGGGCGCAGGGTGATCGCTTGCGATTCGAATCGGAACGACGCGCAGGCGCTGAGGAGGAGGGCGGCGAGCGCGAGGCTGGCGGGTCGGATCGGGTGGCGCATGTGGGGGCTCCTGGGAACTCGAGCGTCCGCGCCCCGGCAGGTCGAGTCAAGTCTCTCCCTCGCGGCCTCGCCCCCGACCCGGTCGGCACTCGGGCGGAGCCCTGGAGGGAGGACCCTCGGGGCCGCTACGCGAGCGACATCGCCAGCTCGCTCGCGCGCTGCTGGGCCTCAGCGACCGCGGCGCGCATCCAGTCGGCCTCGAGCCCGTGGGCGTCGCGGGCGTCCTCGATCAGGCGCTCGATCCCGTGCTCGGCCCGGGCCTCGCGCAGGACGGACACGAGGCGGTTGGCCGGTGGCAGGTCGGGGTCGGCGGCGTCGCGTCCGTGGTGTTGCTCGATCCCGCGGACGAGGGTCGACGGCAGGTCCCAGCGCCGCCCCAGCGCCCCGCCGACCTCACCGTGGCACCACCCGAATGCATCGCGCTCGAGGTCGACCAGGTGGACGTGCGGATCGCTGTGCCAGCGGACGAGCACGGGTCCGTACTCGTCCGGCATCGCGGTCGCGAGGACGGGGAGCGCCAGGTCCTGCAAGAGCCCCATGGTGAACGACTCCGCCCGTCGCGCGGGATGGATCTGGTCCGCGATCGTGCTGGCCAGCGTCGCGCGGAACGCGGCGGCGTACCAGAACCTGTTCGGCTCGAAGCCCTGCGCCGGTGTGCGCGGCAGCGTGTCCTTGATGGCGAGCGCGAGCACGACCTGCTCCACCTGCGAGCGTCCCAGGTACGTGGAGGCGTGCGCCACGTCGTGGATGGGTTGCGCGACACCGAAGGCCGCCGAATTCACCATCTGCAGGAGCTGAACCACGAGCGCGGGATCCCACTGCAGCGCCTCGGCGAGCTCCCGGCTCGACAATGCGGGGTCGCGGATCTTGCCCAGGATGCGCATCGTAACGGCGGGGAAGGCGGGCACCTCGCATCGGTCGAGCAGCCGCTCGAGCGACATCGCGGACTTCTTTCTTCGGAGGAATTTCATGATCAGGGATCACTCCGCGCGTCGCGCCATCTTGTTGCTGAAAATGCTCAACAGGCCCCCGAGCGCCATGTAGCCGACGGTCACCTCGGCCATGGCGATCAGTTGGGCGCCGACCGAGGTGGGCAGGATGTCGCCGAACCCGAGCGTCGTGAGCGTGACGACGCTGAAGTAGAAGGGGGAGAGGACCGTTTCGTGCGCCCCGTAGTCGACGTCGGCCATCGTGTACAGCCCGGCGAAGATGACCACGAGCACCCCGGTCCACAGCGCCCAACGCAAGAAGCTCCGCCCGCAATCGCTCGTGATCCACCAGGCCCGGTAGAGCCAGAGGTTCGCGCGGCTCTTGCTCCGGAACTCGGCCAGATAGTTCTGGTCGAGGATGAACCGGCGGCACAAGTGCGCCCCGGTGAAGTCGATCTCCCGCACGTCCACGCCGATCCAATGGGCCTGTTCGTAGCCATCGAGGAGCTTCAGGCTGGCGCGGCGGAGGTCCGCGCCGTCGAAGACCGCGCCCCGGACCCGGGAGCCGTCCAGCTCCGCGTCCGTGAGGTTCGCTCTCGTGAGGTCGGCCTGGGAGAGGTCCATCGACCGTCCGCGGATGCGCGCCAGCGTCGCCAGGCGCAGGTCGGCGCGCACGAGCGTCGCGTCGGTGAGCGTCGCTCCCGCCAGGTTGGCCTCGAGCAGGACTGCGTCGTCGAGGCAACATCGCCCGAGCCCCGCGCCGGCGGCCTCGGCGCCCCGCAGGTTCGCGCCGGTGAGGTCGGCGCCGGAGAGCTCTGCGTCCGTGAGGTCGGCTTCGAACAGCGTCGTTCCGCGCAGCCGGGCCCGGAACAGCACCGCTCCGACGAGGTTGGCGCGCGAGAGGTCCGCGCCCGAGAGGTCGCACCCCGTGAGGTCCAGGCCTTCGAAGTCCGCATCGATGGCCGGCAGGCCGCGCAGGTCGAGCGGCTCGCCGTGCCCGGCGCCGCGGCGCTCCGCGAGCCGGCGCAGCATCGCGTCCCGGCGCGTCCCGTCGCCCTCCGGCTCCAGCCAGCGCGCCCGGAGCGACTCCGCGTCGTCGTCGCCGGCGGGACCGGGGTGGGGAACGAGGAGCGTGGTCCGGCTCTCCTCCAGAGTGGCGTGTTCGTGCATGGGGGGCGGCGTCGCGGTGGCGACCGACCCGCGGTTCTTCGTTCGATCACCCTGCGGAACTCCTTGAGCGCGGAGGCTCCGGCCGCGGGCCTCGGATCCCGGATGTGGCATTCCCGATCCACCGGTACGGTGCTTTCCCGTCCGTGGCACGCGATGCGGTGCGCGTCGGGCCTTGGCGCGCGGGCCACCGTGCCGTGCCCGTTCCCCGCGGAGATGCGGCACCGAGGCCGGCGGGTCCGCGGCCCGTCACCTCGTCTTCGCGCCAGGGTCGGCCAGCCGTCGAGCCCGCCCGTGACTGGATCGTCGAGCAGCCCCGAAGTTCCGCCGCTCCCCCCTCACCCCCGCGGGTGATACAGGCGATGGATGCTCCGAATATGCTCCGTGTCGAGGTGCGTGTAGACCTCCGTCGTCCGGATCGAGACGTGGCCGAGCATCTCCTGGACCGCGCGCAGGTCCGCTCCGCCCTCGATCAGGTGCGTCGCGAACGAGTGCCGCAAGGTGTGCGGCGAGATCTCCGCGCGGAGCCCGGCCCTGAGCGCCGCCCGCTTGACCCTCCGCCAGGCGTTCGTCCGGTCGAGCGGGCGGCCGCGCGCCGTGAGGAACAACTCGGGGACCGGACGGGCGCGCGCGACTTCCGGACGGCCGATCGCGAGCCAGCGCTCGACCGCTTCGCGCGCGCGTCCGCCCATGGGCACGATGCGCATCTTGTCACCCTTGCCGTGCAGGCGGAGCACGCGCAGCTCCGGCTCGAGGTCGCCCGTCCGCAGGCTGACGGCTTCGCTGATGCGCGCCCCGCAGGCGTAGAGGACCTCGAGCAGGGCGCGGTCTCGCAGCGCGATCCAGTCGTCGCCCCCGGACGCCTCGAGCAGGCGTTCGACGTCGTCGGGCGTGAGCATCCGCGGCAGGAGGCGGCGCAGCACTGGAGCCGGGATGAGCGCGGTCGGATCCTTGTCGAGCACACCTTCGAGCACGAGGAAGCGCATGAGCATCCGGACCGATACGAGGTTGCGCGCGACCGTGGTCTCCGCCACGCCCTCCGCGCGACGCCACGCGAGGTATTCGACGATCGCTCGCGGGTCGACGTCGCTCCAGGTCGCGCTCCCGCTCCGCGCGGACCACCGGAGGAAGCGGCCGAGGTCTCCGGCGTAGGCGCGAGTCGTCCGGCGCGCGAGGCCGGCCTCGACGCGCATGGTGTCCAGGAAGTCCGAGAGCCCGCTCGCGAAGGCGGGGGGGAGGGCTGAAGGCGGCTCGGCCGGTGGCATCGCGTAAGCCTTTCGTGCGTGGGGCTCGCTTTCAAGGCCGCGGGTCGGCACTCCGGTGGTTGTGGCGGCACGGGGCGCCTCCTATACTCCCCGCCCCTCCGCCCGGAGCTTGCGGGGGGATCGAGCCCTGCTCGAGCCCATCGCAAGCGTCCCGCCAGTGGCGTCGGGGCTGCTGAGGCAACGGAGAGCGCTCCGTCCGAACCCCCGAACCATGGCCAGGAAGCCCACTTCAGACGAGCTCGAGCAGTACGAGGGCATGCTGCGCAAGCTGGTCAGCATGCTGACGGGCGACATCGAAAACCTCGAGCACGAGGCGCTCGGCGAGAGCACGGTCGACGTCAAGTCCCGCAGCGACGACGGCGGCGACGCGTACATGCAGGAGCTGAGCCTGAACCTCCTGCAGCGGGACGAGCACACGGTCAGCGAGGTCATCGATGCGCTCGATCGGACCCAGGCGGGGTCGTTCGGGAAATGCGAAGCGTGCCAGAAGTGGATCCGCAGGACGCGCCTCCTGGCGATGCCCCACGCGCGCAACTGCATCGACTGCCAGCGGACCGAGGAAGACAGCCCGTGAGCCAGTGGGCCCGGTGAGGCGTCCATGAACACCGGGTCCAGAGCGGAGACCGGTTCCGGATCGCACTGGCGGCGCCTCGGGCTCTGCCTCGCGTTCGTCGCGCTCATCGTCAGCGTCGACCTCTACTCGAAGGCCGCCATCTTCGAATGGCTCGGTCCCATCGAGAACACCCTGCCCAGCGGGTGCCACGGCGGCCATCATCGCTACCTCCTCGTCGGGAACTGGTTCGCGTTGATGCTCAACGTGAACTACGGAGCGGCATTCGGGCAGCTCGACGGCATCCCCTACGTCCTGGTCTGCGGGCGCGTGCTGGCGGTGATCCTGCTCACGTGGTTGGTGTTCCGCGCGCCGTTCGGCCACCGGCTGTACCTGACGTCGCTCGTCCTCATCCTGGGAGGGGCGCTCGGCAACCTGTACGACAACCTGTTCCAACCCATCCAGGCCAGACCCGGGGCGCCCTTCGGGCCGGTGCGGGACTTCATCGACGTGTACTTCGAGTTCCGCCGCTGGCACTTCCCGACCTTCAACGTCGGGGACTCGTGCATCACCGTCGGGGCGGTGCTGCTCCTGCTGTCGGGCTTCGGCGGCCGGCCGGAAGCGGAGGGGGACGAGGATTCCGCCCGTGAGTCCGGCGCTAGGGTCGACGGCGAGGGTCGCGTGCCGCCTCCAGCAGGGGAGGAGCCCGGCCGCGTTGCCCCCACACGCACCCTCGACTAGATTCTTCCCAATGGCCGACCTCGCCATTTCGCTCGCCGGCCTCGAGCTGCGCAACCCGATCCTGTCGGCGTCGGGCACGTTTGGACACGGGCTCGAGATGCAGCACATCGTCGCGCCCTCGGCCGTCGGCGGACTGGTGTCGAAGACGGTGACCCGCGAGCCGCGCGCCGGCAACCCGATGCCGCGCATCTGCGAGACGGAGGCCGGCTTCCTGAACTCGATCGGGCTCGAGAACCGGGGCATCGAGGCCTATCTCACGGACACTCTCCCGGAGGTCGCGGGGGCCGACACGGTGATCCTCACGAACATCGGCGGCCGGTCGGCCGAAGACTTCGGCGAGCTTGCCGCCATGCTCGACGAGCGCGACGAGGTCGACGGGCTCGAGATCAATCTCTCGTGTCCCAACGTGCAGGGCGGGCGACTGCCCTACAGCACGGACCCCGCGGTGGCGGAGGACGTCGTGCGGCGCGTCCGCTCGGCGACGACGAAGCCGATCTTCGCCAAGCTCTCGCCGAACGTCACGCGCATCGCGGACATCGCCGTCGCGGTCGAGTGTGGGGGCGCCGACGGCATCACGGCCGTCAACACGATTCTGGGGATGAGCGTCGACTGGCGCACGGGGCGCCCGGGGCTGAACACGGTCATGGGGGGCTTCTCGGGCGTATCGTTGAAGCCTATCGCCTTGCGCTGCGCGTGGGAGTGTGTCCGCGCGGTGCAAATCCCCGTGATCGGCTGCGGGGGGATCGGGACCGCGGACGACGTGCTGGAATTCCTGGTCGTCGGGTGTGCCGCCGTCCAGATCGGGACGGCGAGCTTCGGCGACCCCGGGCTCCTCGGGCGGTTGCCCGCCGAGCTCTCCGAGCGCCTCGACGCCGCGGGGATCGCCGCGGCGCGGGACGTGATCGGTTCGCTGGAGGTGGCCGCCCGGACCCGTGAGGTGCCTGGGGGCTCGACGTGATCCCGCCCCTGAAACTCGTAGGATTTAGGGGTTCGGTCCGGCGCGAGGTGGGCCGTAGATAGGTAGTGAGATGCGCCTCGACCGCCTGACTGCCTCCCACGTCCGCCGGGCGGTCCGGACGTACATGGAGTGCGCCTGGCCCCCTGGAGAGCCCAGCAGGCCGCGCTTCGACGTCGCGCAGCTCGACGAGAGCGAGACACTCACGGAGATTCTGACGTTCTTCGACCAGCCCAAGGCCGGACAGGGTCCTGCCTGCGCCCGGTACACGCTGCGGCTCGGAAACTACCGCTACCCGTTCATGAAGTTCGTCGTCCAGGAGTACCTCATCCACGAGGAGTACTTCTTCAGCGTCGATACCCATGACGAGCTGAAGATCACGCCCGACATGCCCGACTACGAGGGCTGGCTCGAGCTCCGGCGTTTCAACCGGCAGCTGAAGCTCGCGATCGAGCGGGATTGGAACGCGGCGGAGCTCCCCACGAACGAGGACCTGCGCGGCCTGATGGAAGGGCTCGCCCGCCTGGAACGGGAGGAGGAGAAGCGAGCGCGCATCCTCGTCGTGGACGACGAGCGGGAGGTGGCCCACGGGCTGGCCGCGATCCTCGGTGCCCGGGGCTACGACGTCGAGGTGGCCTTCGACGGCCTCGAGGTGCTCGCCCGGCTCGAGCGCGAGCCGCGGGTCGATCTCGTCATGCTCGACTATTCCATGCCCGAGTGCGACGGCGAAGAGGTGATGCGCCGGGTCCGCGCCGACCCACGCTTCGAGCACCTGCCCATCCTGCTCGCGACGGCGAGCTCGATCGACCTCACGGTGATGCAGCGCGCGACCGGCCTGCTGCGGAAGCCGTACCCCCGCGAGGTGCTCCTCGCGATGATCCAGCAGATGCTGGCCGCGAAGGTCGGCGCGGGCTCCGACCTGGGCGGCGCCCCGGACGGGGGCACGGGGCAGGGTTGAGGATCGTCCACCCCGCGAGCGCATTTATCCACGGCTCTCGGCCACCTGGGTGATCCGCTCGGTCTCACCCCTCTGCCGTGCACTCGTGTCCGGCGGCGGTCTGCCCGACGAGCCCGAGCCCGAGCCCGGGCCCGTCGGGCAGGCGGGCCGCCGGAACTCGATCGACGGCCAAGGTGACGAGAAGCCGCCGAAGCACCTTGGCATGCAGTGGGGTACAGCCTTTAATGGCTCGCTTCGACGGCTCGTAGCTGCCTCCCCCGGGCACGCCGCCGGGGACCGGAAGGACCGAACGGAATATGGACTGGGACACAATCACCGACAAGCTGTCGACCCTCGGCGAATCCGTCGGCCTGGGATTCAAGCGCGTTCTCGGCTCCAAGAACGAGCGGGTCGTGCGCCGGCTGGACCCGATCATCCAGAAGATCAACGCCCTCGAGCCGTGGGCCCAGGGCCTCGACCAGGACGGGATCCGGGCGGAGATCGTCCGTTACAAGGAGCAGGTCCAGGCGGGTGAGAAGACGCTCGAGGACCTCATGCCCGAGGTCTTCGCCCTGGTCCGCGAGGCCTCGCAGCGCACGCTCGGCATGCGCCACTTCGACGTCCAGCTCGTCGGTGGGTACGTGCTGCACGAGGGCTCGATCGCCGAGATGACGACGGGCGAGGGCAAGACGCTCGTCGCGACCCTCGCCCTCTCCCTGAACGCGCTCACCGGCCGCCCGTGCTACCTCGTCACGGTCAACGACTACCTCGCGCGGCGTGACGCGGACTGGATGCGCCCGATCTACGAGTACCTCGGGCTCAGCGTCGGCTCGATCCAGGCGGAGATGGGCCCGGCCGAACGCCAGCCGGTCTACGCCTCCGACATCATCTACAGCACGAACAACGAGTGCGGCTTCGACTACCTGCGCGACAACATGAAGACGGGCCTGGAGCAGCAGGTCCAGAAGGATCTCTACTTCGCCATCGTCGACGAGGTCGACTCGATCCTCATCGACGAGGCGCGCACGCCGCTCATCATCTCCGGTCCCGCCGAGGAGCACATCGGCAAGTACCAGAAGGCCGACGAGATCGCGCGCAAGCTGGAGATCGATGTGCACTACGAGGTCAAGGAGAAGGAGAAGCAAGCCTCGCTGCTCGAGGAGGGCATCGTGCTCGCGCAGGAGCTCGCCGGTGTCGAGTCGTTCTACACGCCCGGCCACGAGGACTGGCCGCACTACATCGAGAACGCGCTCCGGGCCCACGAGATCTACCATCTCGACAAGGAGTACGTCGTCGAGGTGGTCGACGACCCGCGTTCGCGCGGGGACGCCCCCGAGGTCATCATCGTCGACGAGTTCACGGGTCGGAAGATGGTGGGACGGCGCTGGTCCGACGGTCTGCACCAGGCCATCGAGGTCAAGGAAGGGCTCGATCCGAAGCAGGAGACGCAGAC
>SMVQ01000306.1 GCA_004357655.1 Planctomycetota bacterium | reverse complement strand
GCCCCGACGGCAGCCGCATCGTCACCGCCTCATCAGACAGAACCGCGCGCCTGTGGGACAGCGAGGGGAAGGAGGTCGCCGTGCTCGCGGGCCACACGGAGTGGGTGCTGCACGCGGCGTTCAGCCCCGACGGCAGCCGCATCGTCACCGCCTCGGGTGACGCGACCGCACGCCTGTGGGACAGCGAAGGGAAGGAGGTCGCCGTGCTCGCGGGCGCCTTTTTGAGGGTCACGCACGCGGCGTTCAGCCCCGACGGCAGCCGCATCGTCACAGCCTCGTACTTCAATACCGCGCGCCTCTTCCCAGTATTCGCGACGACCCAGGCTCTAATCGACCACGCCCGAGAGATCGCCCCCCGCCAGCTGACGCCCAGTCAGCGCGAGGAATTCTTCCTGGACGAGAAACGGTAGGCTTCCGGCCGCGCTCGCATAGTCGGCGGGCAGCCCCGCCCCTTTGCCCAAACCGCCACCCGCACGAACATGGCACTAAAGTGGCACAAGAACTGGCCGTCTACGAAGACGCATTGACTTTCCTGCGCGCAACCCCCGCCCCATCAAACACTTACGTGGAGCGGGCGATGGGACTCGAACCCACGACATTCAGCTTGGGAAGCTGACACTCTACCAACGGGGTTACGCCTGCTCCGTTGCGGAATCGAGCGACTATGCTCAGTCCTCGAGGCCTCTGGATTAGCATGAGCGGGCCCAGAAACCTCTGAACGGGAGGCACCATGCGTGCGCTGTCCTGGATCATCTTGCCGCTCTTTCTGACTGCCCCCGCGCTGGCGGCGGCGCTCGCACTCGCGACGCCACAGGAGGAAGACGCGCGGCGCGCGGAGTTTGCGGCGATCGAAGGGGAGCTGCAAGCGCGTTCGGATGAGCTCGCGGCGGCGATCAAGACCTCCGATTCCGTCAGGGAACGTGGGCGGCTCCGGCGCGAGCGCAAGGCTTTGGCCGGGGAGTACTACGCGCGGTTCTTCGCGCTGGCCGAAGCCGGCAACCCGCATGCTCTGTTGTGGGCGATCCAGAACGCCAAGGCGTCGGGACGCGAGAAGAGCGCGCTCCCTGAGCTCAAGCTCGAGCTCTACGGGCAGGCTGTCGAGCGTCACGCGAGTGAGGCGATCTTCTTGACCTTCTTCGACGAGCTCGTCGGCGAGCGGAAGGCGCTCGGCGTCCCGAGTATCGAGCGGATCGCACTACGCGGCTTCGAGGCGAACGCGAGCGCTGACGTGCGCGCGCGGATCCTCTTCGGGCTCGGCCAACTCCTGGCTCGTGCCAAGGAGCAGGCGGAGCGCGAGCGCGGGATCGCATATTTCGAGCGGCTGGAACGTGAGTTCGGCGACTCGACGTGGACCGAGCGTGCCGCGGGCGATCTCTTCGAGCTGAAGCGCCTCCAGACGGGCATGGTCGCGCCCGAGATCGAGGGCAGCGACCTGGACGGCGTGGAGTTCAAGCTGTCGGACTACCGGGGCAAGGTCGTCATGCTCGACTTCTGGGGCGATTGGTGACCTCCCTGCCGGGCCATGTACCCGCACGAGCGGTCGCTCGTGAAGCGCCTCCAGAACGAACCCTTCGCACTCATCGGAGTGAACAGCGACGGGGATCTCGATGAGCTGAGGCCGCGGCTAGAAGAGGAGAACATCACCTGGCGGAGCTTCTGGAACGGGCTCGAGGGCACGGGCGGTCCGATCTCCACGGCGTGGAACGTCCGCGGCTGGCCGACGGTCTACCTCATCGACCACGAGGGTCGCATCCGGTTCAAGAACGTGCGCGGCGAGAAGGAGCTCGACGAGGCGATCGACGGCCTGTTGGCGGAGATTGAGCGCTAGGAGCCTGCGCGAAGGGTAGCGGTTCAGCGATTGGTTTCCCCGGGCCGGCTGGCAAGGCGCCGGGGTCCCCGCGTAGCCGCAGCGCTGCGGGGGGGGGGCCGGCAACGCAGCCAGCCGGTTCGGGGGAGCCGAGCGATGGATCGCTACCCGTCGCGCAGGCCCCTAGCCGTCCGCCGCGCCCGTGTCGAGCGGGGGGAGCCGCATGGCCCCGGACACGTCCTCGACCTCCGCGAACTCCTCGGCGCCCATTCCGATGAGCGCGCCGAGCGGGGCGGGCGTTGCGTCGTGGTGGGACCCGTCCCACGTGACGTCGGCGAAGTCCGAGAGGCCATTGCCGATCGAGTAGCCCGAGGCGAGGCCGGCGACGGGGCCCTTGACGACGTTGCCTTCGGCCTCGACTCCGGAGGATCCCTGGGGGAACCAGATCGAGTTCAAGGTCTGGCTGTAGACGACGTTGTTCGAGAACACCATGCCCGGGCGACCGCTCCAGTCGTTCATCCGCGCGGCGTGGCCCGTGTTGATGATCGTGTTGTGCACGACGACGAGGTCGCGGGTCGCGCCCTGGTGGTCGGAGCTGTAGAAGGCGTACGAGCCGCCGATCATCACGTTGTTGCGGACGATCGCTTCGCCCTGGATCTGCATCACCTGGTTTTCGGAGCCCCAGCACAGGTTCTTCTCGATCAGGTTGACGGGCTGACCGTTCGTCCCGCCCGTCAAGATGCAGGGGTACTGCGTGTCGTGGATGATGTTCTCGGCGATCCAGTTGCCCCAGGAGCCCTGTTTGATCTCGATGCCGTCGCCCTGGGTTCCGGCCGTGTCGTAGACGTGGTTCAGGGCGATCACGCAGTCGTGCGCGATCGGGCTGCCGTTGTTGCCGCCGATGTAGAAGCCCTCGCCCGTGTCCCCGGTCGAGTGGACCTCGTTCCGGGTGAAGTACAGGTGGTCGGTGTTCTGGGAGTTCGCCACGATCGCGTTCGCCGCGCAGTCGTGGACGTGGCACTGATCGATCCACACGTTCCTGCAGTCGTACATGCGGATCGCGATGCTCCCGCTCGTGATCTCGAAGCCGCGCAGGCACACGTACCGGCATGGGTTGCCCTGCCCGATGTTGATCGTGTTCTGGCTCGCGTTCGAGCGCGTGATCACGGGCGTCGCCCCGTCCCGGGCCACGATCCAGATGGGGGCTTGCGCCGTGCCCGTGAGCTGGATGTTGAAGAGCGAGTCGATCGTCCACGTCCCCGCTCCGACCTCGAGCCGGTCCCCGGGCTGCAGCGTGCCGATCATCGACCGGAGGTCCGCGCCGTTCTCCGTGGACGATTGGCCCGGGTCGTAGTCGAACGAGATGACGCTCGTCGGCTGGACGTCGTGCCACGGCGGGAAGTACTTCTCTTCGCCGCCCTGCGCGATGTCGACGCTCTCTTGCGCAGTGGGTGAGCCCTCCTCGCCGTCGTATCCGACGGACGTCACGACGGCGTAGAACGACTCGCCCCCGGGGAGCCCGGACACGACGTGCGGCGGGGCTTCGACCGCGACCTCTGTCCCGCTCTCGGGCGTGACGCCGGGCGCCAGGCTCCAGTACAGGTTGTAGGACTCCGCTTCGACCTCGCGCAGGAATGCGACGAGCACCTGGCCGTTGGCCGTCGCGAGCGTGAGCCCGGTCGGCGGATCGGGTCCGGGACCGTTCGAGCTGCCGTCCCCGTCGGACTCGCCGCCGCCGCCGCCTCCGGTCGAGCAGGCTGCGAGCGCGCACGCCACGACGGTCCAGCCCAGGCGCGCGAAAGCGCGCCCCACGATTACGGGTACGCGCGCGAATGCGCGCCCCACGATTACAGGTACGCGCGCGAATGCGCGCTTCAAGCCTGCCATGCCTCACCCCCGACCTTCCGTTCTCCGCTCCACGCGGAGTGCTCTTCCTCGAGTGGTCGCGCGCCCCGGCTGCCTGGCGGGGCGGCACTCGACCGAGATGGCTATCGACCCCCGGCCCATCGGTGGCTGGAGTCGGCGTGGGAGAAAGTTGGCTAGCATGTCCCCATGGCCTGGGACGAAGACCGGATGCACCGCTGGCTCCTCCGCCGGTCGGTTCCCGAGGGCCTCGCCGGCTCGGCCGGGCACGATGCGGCCGTGCTCGTCGCCCGCGCGGGGCGGCCGGTCGTGTGTGTCGACCAGACGATCGAGGGGGTCCATTTCGCCCCCGGCACCCCGGCCGCGAAGGTCGGAGCGAAGGCGGCGGGCCGGGCGCTCTCCGACCTCGCGGCGACGG
This sequence comes from Planctomycetota bacterium, assembly GCA_004357655.1. GTDB lineage: Bacteria > Planctomycetota > UBA1135 > UBA1135 > N075bin59. The sequence goes on along the minus strand of SMVQ01000306.1, from coordinate 3,760 downwards.
CGGCGCGACCCACGGCGCTCGTGCTCGCGCTCGCGGCGCCGCCCGATGCGGAGGAGGCCTGGTTGAAGCGCGCCCTCGCCGCCGTGGGCGAGCGCGGCGCGCGGTTCGGCGCGGAGCTCGTCGGCGGCGACCTCGCTGCGGCGCCCGGCCCGATCCACCTGTCGGTCACCGCGCTCGGCGTGCTCGAGGGGCGGCGCCGTCCGCCGGGGCGCGACCGGGCGATGCCCGGCCAGGACGTGCTCCTGACCGGCCCGGTGGGGGGCAGCCGCGCGCGGCGCCACCTCGCGATCGAGCCGCGCGTCGCCGAGGGTCGCTGGCTCTGGGAGCAGGGCGCGACGGCGTTGATGGACGTGTCCGACGGGCTCGCGTGGGACCTCCACCGACTGGCTCGCGCCTCGGGCGTGCGCATCGATCTCGAGTCCGTGCCCGTGCATCCGGACGCGGAGCGGGCGGCGCGCGCGAGCGGGCAGGGAGCGGGCTGGCACGCGCTCCACGACGGCGAAGACTACGAGTTGATCGCGACGCTCGCGCCCGGCCGGGCGGAGCGCGCGCTCGCCGCCGCGCGCCGCGTCTGTCCCGGCCTCGTCCGGATCGGACGCGTGCGGCGCGGATCGGGCCTCCACGTGCGGGCGGACGGGGCGTTCGCGCGCTGGACCTGGGAGGGAGGCTGGCGCCATGGCCGCTGACGATACCGGAGCACGCGTGCTCGCGTCCGACTCGCCCGAAGCGACGCTCGCCCTCGCGGAGGCCCTGGGCCGGGTCCTCCCCGCGGACTCCGTCGTCGCGCTCACCGGCGAGCTCGGCGCCGGCAAGACCTGCTTCGTCCGCGGCCTCGCGCGGGGCCTGGGCATCGCGGAGGTCGTCGCGAGCCCGACGTACACGCTCATGCAGTCCTACGCGGGCGGGCGACTGCCCCTCTATCACTTCGACGCCTGGATGGAGGGGCGCGAAAAGGCCCTCTTCGCGGACGGTGGCGACGAGTGGCTGCGGGCCGGCGGCGTCGCGGCCGTCGAGTGGGCGGACCGCGTGGCCGAGTGGCTGCCGGAGCCCCGGCTCGCCGTGGTGCTCGAGCACCTCGGACCGGACTCGCGAGCCGTGCGCCTGAGCGTCGTGGGGGGGGCGGTCCAGGCCGTCGGCGGGGCTTCGGGGGCCGTGCTGGCGGGCTTGATCGGGAGCCTGCCCCTCCCCCCGGGGGTCTCCGAGGGAGCGAGCCCAGGAAATCCGGGCCGGCCCTGAACCCTGCCGCCCCGTATCCGTTGGGACACCATTGAAGGAGAGCTGGGACTTCGGGCAGGACCCCCTCGTCGCCCTCCAGCGCGGCGATCCGGGCTTGTTCGAGGCCTTCGTGCTCTCCGAGACACCCACGTTCCTCGCCTTCTTCCTGCGGCTCGGCGCGCGCCGGGCCGAGGCCGAGGACCTCGTCCAGGACCTGTTTCTCAAGTTGTTCCGAAACGCCGAGAACTACCAGCCCAAGGGCCGCTTCGCCGCCTACGCCTTCCGTGTGGCACGGAACGCGTGGATCGACGGGGCGCGTCGCAGGGCTCACCGGCCGGGGGAGGGTCGGGGCGATGGGGGGCCCGAGGGGGACGCCCTGCTCGACGCGCGGATCGCGGCCCCGGCCGAGGAGCCGGGTGCGGCCCTCGCCGAGCGGGAGGAGGTCGAGCGGCTGCACGCCGCCCTCGCCACTCTCGGCCAGCACCACCGGCTCGTCTTCGAGCTCGGTGTCCTGCAGGAGCTCCCGTACGGCACGATCGCCGAGATGCTCGACATCCCCATCGGGACCGTGAAGTCGCGGATGTTCCACGCGGTGCGCAAGCTGCGCGCGGGACTCGCGGGAGGAGAGGCGTGAGCGCGCCCCACGAACACTTCACGGAGGCGCGCCTGCTCGAGCTCGCGCTCGAGTGCGGTGAGCCCGAGGCCGAGCGGGAGTCCGTCCGCGCCTGTCCGACTTGCGCGCGCAGGTCGCGCGAGCTCGCCGGTTTCCTCGACACGTGCCGCGCGACGTTCGTGCCGGAGCGCATCGTGACCGCCGCGAGCGCCGACACCCTCGCGCGCAGCGTGCTCGCGGCGACCACTCGCGAAGACCCCGGCTGGCGCGGCGACCTGCGACTCTTCGGCCGGTTCGCGCGCGCCCGCTGGCGCTCCTCGTTCCTCGTCCGGATCGCGGCGGCCAGCCTGCTCCTGCACGTCGCGGCCCTGCCCGTGCTCGCCTACTACGGGCTCGTGATCGTGCCCGAGCGACGCGGCGAGTTCTTCACGATGATCGAGCCGCCGCGCACCCTGCCCGTGGTGGCGGAGGAGCCCCCGCGCGACGTCGAGCTCGACGAGCTCAGCGCCGACGAGATCCCCGAGACTCTGGAAGTCGACACCGCCGGGCTCACGGTGCTGAACTCGATCCAATGGGCGCGGTTCCAATTGTCCAGGGGAGCACCTGTCGCGGTGGGCGAGCCGGCGACGGAGGTGACCCGGATGCTCGCGGCCCGGAGCCGGTTGATCGCGGGCGGCGAGCGCGGCGTCCCGGCGTCCGACGGACCGGAGGCGCCGGAGGCCGGAGCGTCCGCCGTCGCGCACGTACTCTGGCTCGACGTCCTCCTCGATCGCTTCCTCCTCGAGCGCGGCGTTCCGCCGGGCTTCTCGGGTGCCGTGGGCATCGCTCTCGCGCGACCCGAGCGACAGGCAGACCTCGTGCTCGCGGCCGCGGCGCTCGCCCGGGCGCGCTCGTACGGTCTCCTCGAGGGCGACGAGCCGGCGGGCCTCGCGCGCCTCGTCGAGCGCGTGCAGGGGCCGCATCAGGCCCGGGTGCGCACGCTGACCTCCGGCGCCCTGCGCCCGCGAGCGCCCCTCGACCGCGCGTGGATCGCGGCGCTCGCCGCCGCCGCTGAAGCCGAGCTTGCGCGCGATCCGATCGGGAGCGCCTGGCTCGCCTGGGGGGAGTAGCGCGTGCGCTTCCGCGCGCGGGACGTGCGCGGCCCGCGCTCACCCCGTGTAAGGCTCCGGCCGCGCGGTGGCCCGCTCCCGTCGACTCCTCTATCCTGTCGGCCCTCATGGCCGACCTCCGCCGCCGCCTCGTTCCGCTCGCGCTCTCCATCACGTTACCCGCGGTGCTCGAAGCGGCGCAGACGCTCCCAGGCGAGCTCGAGGAGCTCTCGGGGCTCGACCGCGTCGAGCTCGAGCTGACGCTCGCGGATGCGATCGAGCTCGCGCTCGCCAACAATCTCGACCTCCAGATCGCCGAGGAGGAGACGAGCATCGCGGAGTTCGACTACCTCGGGTCCTGGGGCGCTTTCGAGTGGGTGTTCGACGCCAGCGCCAGCTACACGGACGCGGAGCGCATCTTCGGGCCGTCGCCGCAGATCCCGGGCGGCACGACGTTCGAGGGGGAGACGGCGGCGTTCAACATGGACTTCACGCGGCCGCTGCGGACCGGCGGCTCGTTCGTGGCCCACTTCGACTCGACGGAACAGATCAATCAGACGATCGGGTCGACGGATGACCCGGACACGTTCGATGACACGCTGCGTTTCTCCTACGTCCAGCCCCTGCGCCGTGGCGCCTGGAGAAAGTACGCCACCTCGTCGCAGCGGGAGCGGGAGATCCAGTTCGCGCAGCAGCTCGAGGCGCGCCGCAGTGCGCGCCAGGATCTCCTCCTCTCCGTGTACAACGCCTACTGGGGGCTCGTCTCGGCCCGCGAGCAACGGGGTGTGGCGGACTCGGCGCTCGACCTGGGGCTCGAGCAGCTCCAGCAGAACCAGCGGCGCCT
>SMVQ01000305.1 GCA_004357655.1 Planctomycetota bacterium | reverse complement strand
TTCCGGGTTCGCATCGACAGCGATATCGCCTCGTACACGTACGCCGTCGCCATCGACGACGAGCTGGACGGGTTCGCGGACGAGATGATCCACTCGGGCATCCCATTCGTGAATCCCGGGCTGACCGACGTCACCAGCGCCCTCGCGAGCATCAACGTCGCCAGCAGCGACTCCGTCGTGATCGCCTACGACGACATCTACATCGGTGCCCCCGAGATCGGAGACGTCTATTGCCTCGCGACCCCGAACTCGACCGGATCGGCGGCGAGGATCCGCGCACTGGGGAGCAGTAGCATCAGTGACAACAACTTCGTCCTGTGGTCCTTCCCCGTTCCCGATCAACCGTTCGTCTTCTTCTTCGGGCCCGACCAGGCGTCCATCCCCTTCGGCAACGGCCTGCTCTGCGTCACCACTCCGATCACCCGGATCCAGCCTCCGGGCATGGCCTCGGCGAACCTGGCCGTGCGCGGCGTCGACCTCCCCGCCTTCGGCGTCGTGCCCGGGACCGCGAACTTCCAATGCTGGTTCCGCGACCCCGCGGCGGGTGGCTCGAACTTCAACCTCTCGCGCGCCGTCAGGATCCTCTTCACGCCGTGAGCCCGGCCTCGCCGCTGGTCACATGCTCCTCGCGACGAGCAGCGCGCCGGCGGCGAGGAGCCCGGCCAGAGGCAGGGTCACGACCCACGTCAGGAGGATCCGGGCGATCGTCCGGCCGTTCGCCCCGCCTCGCACGAGGCCGAGTCCGAAGAGGGCGCCGTTCGAGACGTGCGTCGTCGAGACCGGCAGGCCGAAGGGCGAAGCGGCGAGCACGAGCACGGTCGTCACGATGTTCGACGTGAAGCCCTGGCCGGCGTTCATGGGCGTGATCTTGTGGCTCATCGTGTGCCCGACGCCGCGCGATGCCAGGAGTCCGCCGAGCGCGATGGCCACACCGCAGAGCACGATCGCGGACCGGCCGCCGAAGGCCGGTATCACGAGCATCAGCGCGGCGATCTTCGGCGTGTCGTTGAGGCCGCGCGCGAAGCTCATCGCGCCGGCCGAGAGCACGTGAAGCGTGTCGAGCGTCACACCCGCGTTGAGGCCGAAGAGTCGACCGGTGTAATGCTCCCGGCACGAGACGGTCTGGCCCGTGCGGATCGAGAGCGTCTCGCGGTAGGCCACCGCCTCGGCGGGGGCGAGCGCGGGCACGACCGCGACCGTCTCGCCACCGACGCAGAAGCAGGACTCCCGCCCCACGCCGATCCGGCGGCGCGCCGCGCGAAAAGCCGGGTAGAGCGCCATGGTCCCGAACATCGCCAAGAACGGGCTCGCGAGCAGCGGCAGGACGAAGCTCCGGCCCAGGACGCCGAAGTGCATGGAACCGCCGGCGACGAGCCCGGCCCCGACCAGCGCGCCGATGATGCTGTGCGTAGTCGAGGTCGGCATGCCCAGCCGGGTCGCGAGCAGGACAGTGCCGGCAGCACCCATGGCCACGGCCACGGCGAAGGCCGGATCAGCTGTCACCTCGGGGCCCACGAGGCCCTTGCCGCCGAACCGGGCGAGGAGCTCTCCCGCCAGCACGATGGCGACCATCGAGCCGAGGAACGTCATCAGCGTCGCCCAGCCGAGCGCCCGGCGGCGGCCCCACGTGCCGCTCCCCACGAGGGTCGCGACACCTTTGAAGTTGTCGTTGGCCCCGTTCGCGAAGGCCAGAAATACGGTGGCGAGGAGAATCCAGGACATCGACGACGGTACGACGCGGGGTTCTATGCGTGACGAGCGGCCTGGGATCGATGCGTGAAAGCTACTCGGGAGGCAGCGCCAACACCCTCTCCGTCACGTGAACCGTCGAGGTGGCGCCCGGATCGAGCTCGAGGAGCAGCGCAGGGTGGGTGGCTTCCGGCCCTCCGCCATCACCGGCGCAATGACCGCGGCGCCAGGTGGCGGCCGACGACGGGGAGCCCACCAGTTCGCGCGTGAGACGCCGCCCGGAGTGGCCGGTGCTCATCAGGCGAATCCCATGACCCGCGACACCCGCGGCGGGGAGCTCGACAGTCTGGGCCAGGGAACCCACGGCGAGAGCCGGGAGCGGCCCCCCCGCGAAGCAGGTCGTGAGGACCACGCGCTCGCCCGCTGGAATGCCCTCGATCATGAGCGTCCGGTCCAGCCCCGAGGCGTTGCCCGCGGTCACGGGTGTGAAGCTCTCGGTGACGGTCAGGGTCTGGCCGCGCTCGTCCGTAATGCGATAGTGGACCGCGAACCCGTGCTCGAGCACGTCGAAGCCCTCCAATGCGCTCGGCATCCGGCCCAGGGTCGGCGCGAGGCGCGCGGGGTGGTGCACACCCTCCCTGTCGACCAGCGCCAGGGCACTCTCGACGTCCTCCCCCGCCCAATCGACCGGATCCAGGGGTGCCCAGTACCGCGAGCGACCATGCACTCGGTACACGAAGGAGCCCCTGCTCCAGAAGGCGACCGTCGCCAGGCGGTCGATGTCGAAGAGCACCGCGGCGCGGTTCTCGAACGCCACGAGCAGGGCGCGCGGATGGTGCTGGAGCAGCCCCTGGGCTTCGGCGCGTTTGACGAGCGCGTGGACGAAGACGGGCGCGCCGGTGGCCGCCGGGAGCGGCACCTCCCAACGCAGCGCGTCTTCGGCGCTGGGCAGGCCCGCCACGAGGTAGGTCCACAGCCGCGCCCGGAGGGCGCCGTCTTCGGGCTCGCCGATACTCGGCATGCGCGTCGCGGGGTGCATGAGCGCGGGATCGCGCAGCCAGTCGTCCACCCACTCCGCGCGCAAGCGCGACCGGCTCTCCGAGAGGTCCGGTCCGATGGCATCGTACGCCATGCCGAACTGCACCGAGGACTGGGGCAGCAGGTGGCAACTGAAACATGCGAAGCCGCGGCGTCCGACGTCCTGCAGGCTTTGATCCAGCTCGTCCCCCGAGAGCTCCGCGACCGCGGGCAACGGTGCGTCGCGATCCGCGCGGCGCACGCGGTCGCGCCGTGCGAGATGCCCGGCCAGCTCCTCCGCCCGCGCCGGACCCAGGTGGTAGTCGGGCATGCGCGCCGGCGAGACGCGCCACACGCGATTCGAATCGGTGGGCGCGGCCAGGACTTCGGTGAGCCAGTCCTGACGCAGCTTGGCGCCCACGGCGCTGAGATCCGGGAAGTGGATCGTCTTGGGCAACTGCGTAACCTCGCTGGCGAGAATCCAGGGCGGAGTGCTGCCATCGCGTGCGTGGCAACCGAGGCATCCGAGGCGTTCGATCTCACGCTCGATCCGTGTCTCCGTGGACACCGCGGAAGCGGCGTCGAGCCCCGATAGGTACGCGCGCAGTGCCCTTCGATCCGCGGCGTCGAGGATGTAGTCCGGCTGACCGGGAATCCCGGACGGTTCCACCGCGAGACAGCCGCGGTCAGGTCGTGCCGTGGTCAGCGGGATCACGTCGCGTACTGGATCCACGCCCGCCGGCAATGCGTGGCACGCGCCGCAGTTTCGCCTGCCGGCGACCGCCTCGCCAAAGGCAACCCACGCGGCTGCCCCGAGCAGCTCGTCACCGGCCACGTCAGGGTAGGCCGCGGCCAGCGTCGCCAGCTCGCCGTCCCCGACCACGGACGGTGCCCGAGGGGCGGCCTCATCCGACTCCCCAAGGAGGAAGTCGGTGAGGGCGCTCACGTCGTCCGGTCCCAGGCCAAAGTCGGGCATCCGGCCCGCTGGCAGGACCTCGTGCGGCCGAAGCAGGATCGACTCCAGGCGGGCGCGTCCCAGCTTGTCCGCCAGGCCCGCGAGGGGCGCGCCGGGGTAGGGCGTGGCGAGCTCATGGGGCGGCCCGGGATCCGACGGCGGGTGGCAGGTGAAACAGCCCAGTCCCTGGAAGCGCCTCCGCCCGCGATCGGCCGGGACGCGCGCCCCGTCTCGTCGCTCCGAGCTCGGAGGATCCCCGCGGAGGAGATACCGGACCAGCGCCTCCGCCTCGGCGCGTCCGAGAGGCGAGTCCGGGACGAGCGCTCGCTTGCGCGAGTGCGGCTGGGTCCCAGCGGGGTCCAGGAGATAGGCGCGCAGCCACTCTTCCTCGAGTGGGCCGGCGCGCCGATCGAGGGCGGGCGCGATGGCGGGCGCGCGCACGGCGTTCGGGTCTCCGTGACACGCACGGCAATGGAGGCGCTCGGCCAGCCGCCTTCCGCGTTCGAAGAGCTCGCCCGTGGTCTCGCCGATGGTCTCGCCGTCCGCCGATGGCACGTGAGCGAGCGCCCAGTGTGGGACGACTTCCACGCGCCGTCCGGCGTAGGTCCAGAGGAACTGAACGTGCGCTGGCCCTTCGGTATGTCGCCAGTGCAGATGGATGGAGTGATTCCCGCGCTCCAGCTCGAGCGCTCCGGAAACGGGCTCGCCATCGATGAAGATCTCCGTCTCGTCCTGGTCTCCCGCTCTGAGCTCGAGCAGGTAGAGCGTGGACCGTGGCGTCCACAGCTCCCCCACCCAGCGCGCCCGAATGCCGTCAGCGGGCACGAGCTCGTGCGGGCTGCCCAGCCCGTAGTCGTGGGAGATGGTTCGATCCACCGTCTCGAGCAGGGGCGTGGCTCCGTCCAGTGACGAGAGCGTCAGCGACAAGCCCGGCATCACGTCACCCGCCGGGTCCTGGATAGCGCGCACTCCGGGCGCGAGCGCGAGGAGCATCGCCACCAGGCGCACCCCTTGCGGAGCAGTTCGGAGCATGCCCGCGCGGGTGTGCACAGCCTCCTCGCTCACGGCAACTGGTTCAGGGTGTACCAGGCATCCGGGTGGGCCAGCGCCTGCCCCGATTCCGAGCGCAGCCCCTTCAGGTGGATGGCGTGGATGAAGCCCTCGCGCAAGGGGGTGGCGTCGAAGCGCAGGGCGAGTCCGTCCTCGGAGAGCCGCGTCGCATGAACCGCCAGCCGTGTACGGTCCCGAACCGCCGCGTGATACTCCCCCACGTAGATGTAGTGGAAGGACTCGACCTCCACGGCCTTCCCTGGATCGAAGCTCGCGGGGTCCACGGATTCAGTGAAGCGCAGCTCGAAGCCGCCTGCCCGAATGCGGGTATGCAGGATCTCGAAGACCGGGCCACCCGTGAAGGTGACGGCGTACACCGCGCCGCGCTCCTCGGGCACCTCCCAACTGGCGAAGCCCATGGACCCGACGTACAGCTCACCGAGAGGAGTGAAGGTCAGGGAGAGCGGTGCTCGCACGCCGTCCAGGAACCGGTAGACCGTCCCCTGCAAGTCCCCTCTCACCTCCTCCATCTCGATCCGCAACACCTCGCCCGGCTGCCAACTCGCCGCGAGCATCTGCCCGCCGAAGGGTCCGAAGCCGGTTCCCCGGGGGACGAAGGTCAGCCCGTTGATCGAGCCGCCGAGCGAGTAAGGCACCTGCACCGCCGAAGGTGAAGCCACGCGGTCCTGCTCGGTGGGATCCTGATAGTCGGCGTACCCGTAGTAGCCACCTTCGCGTACCCAGAAGATCTCGTTGGTGAGCCGCAGGTCGCCCTGGTTGTCGCTGCAGAAGAGCCGGTCGTCCTCGTCCAGCGCCCAACCGAAGGGCGAGCGCAGCCCGGCCGCGAACTGCTCCGTGCGGCCGTCGGGTGTGATCTGAATCGCCTTGCCCCGCAGGAGGCCGGTCGTGTTGGCCGGATAGTCCGTGCCGCAGTAGAGGTTGCCGTGCGAATCGCGCACCAGACCGAGCTCCCAGTTGTGCGGCAGCTCGCTCAGACCCCAGGCCGTCGTCAACGACTCGAAATGGTCGGCCACGCCGTCCTCGCCGCGCAGATCGGCCATGCGCGTGACGCCCAGCTTGTCGGTCACGGTCACCCAACCGTCCTCGGCCAGGAGGCCACAGGGGTGATCGAACGTGCGCGAGAAGACGGACCACTCGACAGCGGGGCCTCCCGATTCCAGGCGCCGCACGCGCAGGATGGCGCCCTCGGCACTGCCGACGTAGAGCGTCCCGTCGCGGTCCACGGCCAACGCAGAGGCCAGCACGTCCTCCGGCAGGTCGAGCTCGACGACACGATAGGCTGCCCGCTCGGGATCCTGGCCAAGTGCCACTGTCCCGACCAACGCGGCGGTGGTGACCAGCCTCGCAAGCCACGGCCGCCCGAGTGCCCGGCACTCCGACGATGTGTGCGGTCCCCCGCGGTTCATCACGTGGCAGGATACAGTCGACCGAAATCGAGCGCTGCCCCGACAGTGGGAATCTCAAGAAAATCCCTGGCGTCTATGAGCTGCGGGCGAGCTCCGTTCAGCCGGCTGATGCGGGTCGCAGTGGTAGCCGCTCGGATACATTGGAGTGAGGCAGGAACCAGCCCACCGCTCCGGACTGCATCCCCTCCTCGAAATCCGCGTCGATGTTCTTCCGGATGACGTCGAGCAGAGCCGCGATCGCCCGCCGTCGGTCGTCTGTCAGCGAGACGAGGAACGCCTCGACGGTTGCGGCGTCCGATTGCATGCGTGGAGCGTAGCATGATGTACTGAAGGGCCCGGCCGTACGGCGCGGGCGGCCGGGATGTCGCCCCTCGGTTGCAGAGACCGTGGTGGAACGCACGGCGCGCTCGGGAGTGGCTGGGTTCGTGCTGGCAAGGCGCACTGGCGACGCGTATTCGCGTGGATACTCGGAGCCCGTGCAACGCAGCCAGCGCGGATCCGGTCGATTCTGAGCGAGTCGTGAGTCTCACCACGGGCTGCTAGGCTGTGTAGCGGATCGCTGGGAGACTTCAGGCTGACGACGGAACCCATGTACGAGTCCGGAGACGGCGGGCCTCCGATCACGATGCGCCGCTATCTCATCGCGTTCGCCGTGGGCTGGAGCCTGTGTCTCTTGACGACCGGCCTCCTGCGGTTCGCGGGCGACGCGCAGCAGTTTCCACTGGTCGTGAGCCGCGGCGGGTTGCCCCTGCCCGCGGCGCAGACCTTCAACCCCGGGCGCCATTCGTTCCTCACGTGGGTCGACTGGAGCGGGCGGAGCATCGGCGACTTCAGCCCTATCTTCCACGCGGCGCAGGGGCTCGCGCGCGACCCCGGCTACGAGCTGTACCGGCCCCACGAGCTGAGCGAGCACCGCGCGTCCTTCGTCTACACGCCGTTCACGGCGCTGCTCCTCGCGCCCTTCGCGGGTCCCGACGTGACGCTCGCGGCGGTCGCCGACGGCGTCAGCGTTGCGAATCACTTGCTAGCGCTCGTCGGCTGCGGGTTGATCCTGCTCGTGCTGGCGCGCGGCCGGCCCCTGCGGCCGGGGCTCGTGGCGATCTTCGTCCTGCACGCCCTGCTCTTCTATCCCCTGGCGAGCGCCCTGCACCTGACGCAGGCGGGCGTGTGGATCTTCTTCGCCCTCGCCGTCTCGGTCTGGGCGCTCGACGCAGGGCGGCCCCTGATCGCGGGCATCGCCCTGGCGCTCGGCGCGTCGATCAAGCCCCACCTCGTGGTCGTGCCGATCCTGATCGCCTTCGTGCCGGGGATGCCGCGACGCCTGCTGGCGGGAGCCGGCGTCGGGCTCGCCGCGACGGCGGCGCTCTCGCTGGCCTACGCCGGCTGGGACAACTGCCGCGCCTACCTCTTCGACACGCTGCCCTCGCTCTCGGCGGGCTACTCCTACTTCCGCAACCAGGGGCTCAACGGCCTGCTGCTGCGCGTCTTCACCGACCAGGATCCGGCCGAGTTCAACCTCGCTCGACCCGTGCCCTGGATCCGCGCCGCCTCGATGCTGTGGGGTCTCGTGCTGCTCGCCGCGACGGTCATCGCGTGTCGCCGCGGGGCGAAGCGAGCACCGGACGACGCCGAGGGTGGGCTGCTGCGCTACGCAGCGGTCCTCGCCGCGGCCGTCCTGGCATCGCCGGTGTGCTGGATCCACCACCTGATCCTGCTGGCCATACCGATCGCGATCGCGGCCCGCGCACTGCTGCGTGACCGGACACTGGCGGCGGGCCCACTGCCCATGCTACTCCTCGCGGGCTCGCTGATGGCCGGGTTCCTGTTCGACGCCGGCGGTCTCGCCAACGGCTGGCCCAGCGTCTTCTCGGGCCTCGAGCTCTACGGCGCCCTGCTGGTGCTGGCCTGCCTGCTGCGAATCCAGGCGCAGCGAACTCCGCTGCTCGCTCCCTGAAGACCACGAAGATCATCGCCGCCCGGACATGCCCCGCGACTCCGTGACGTCACGCTCCCGATTCTGGCCGCCGATCCTCGCCGTGCTCGCCGCCACGGCCGCGAGCCCCTTTCTGCACGGCTACGCACTCGGCTACCAGAACCACGAGATCCAGCTCCCCTACCTGCTCTGGCTGCAGGACCCGACGCTGTTCCCCTGCGACCCGATGATCGAGGCCATGGGGAGCTACTTCAGCTTCTTCTGGACGGCGGCAGCCTGGATCAGCGCGCGCCTGCCGCTCGCGGCGGTATTCCTGGTCGGACACCTGCTGACGTCCTTGGTGCGCTTCGCCGGCGTCTGGTACCTGGGACGCGTGCTGTTTCCGGGCGACCGGCGCGCCGCGTACATCGGCCTATGGCTCGTCTTCTGGGGGCGCACCGGGGTCGGATTCGAGGCCCTGAACTGGATCTACTTCGCGCACACGCCCGTGGCCGCCGCGATCGGCGTGTGGACCATCGCCCTGGCTCTCGGAGGCAAGACGCGGCGCGCGATGCTCCTGGCGGGACTGATCTTCAATCTGCACGCCATGCAGTCGGCCTACCTGCTGCTGATGATCGGCGTGGCGGCCCTGCCGGAGCTGCGCGACCGCTGGCGCGAGCACGCCCAGGGAGCGCTGCTCTTCGGTCTGGGTGCGGCACCGGGCCTCACTTGGATGCTGGCGGCGGGAGCCCTGCCCTCGCCGCCCGACCTCGTGGCACTCGTGCGCGCCTACTTCCCCTACCACTTCTTCCCGTCGAGCTTCGGGGCGAACCAGTGGGTGGCGATCGGGTTCCTGATGACGTTGTTCGCGGCCGCCTGGCACTTCCCGCCCCGCGGATCGCTCCATGCTGCCGGGCGCGAGCCGTCCGCCTACGCCCGCGCCCTCTGGATGTGCACAGGGCTGTTCGGCTTCTGGCTCGTCGGCGGTGTGATCATGGAGCTGCGGCCCAACGGGTTCTTTCTGAAGCTGCACGCGTTCCGCTCGAGCGCGATCCTGTGCACGCTGCTCTTTCCCATGGTCGGCGGCCTGCTCTCGCGTAGCTGGGCGCGACGCGGGGCGGACCTGCCCGGCACCGTGTTCGCGACGGGCCTCGTGCTCGCGAGTCTGCTCGGCTCGGCCGGTTTCCTGTCGCCGGAGTCGGCGGCCACCATGGTCGCGGCCGCTCTCACTCTCCTGGCCCTGGCCGGCGTGCTCGTGGCACGCGGCAAGATGCGCCAAGTCGCCGGCGCGCTCGCCCTGCTCTCTGCCCTCTTCGCCAT
>SMVQ01000304.1 GCA_004357655.1 Planctomycetota bacterium | reverse complement strand
GACGTACAGGCTCCACCGGCCCGTGTTGTCGAAGTCGGCGAGCGTGGCGCCCATCGTGTACCCGGGCACGCCGCCGAACCCCAGAGCCTCGTTCGCGGTGAACGCGCCGGTGCCGTCGTTCTCCCAGAGCAGGTTCGGGCCGAAGTCGTTGCCCTCCCAGATATCCGTGTCCCCGTCCCCGTCGAAGTCGAACGCCTGGGCGACGTAGGTGTACTGCGTGCCCGTGATACCGCGTGCCTCGGATTCCTCCGTGAAGACGAGCTCACCGCGGTTGATGAAGAGGTGGTTGTCGGCGCCGTCGTAGGCCTGGACCGTGTTGTACTCCTTGCCGCGCGAGAGCTCGGAGCCGTACACCCCGACGAAGAGGTCGAGGCGGTCGTCGCCGTTCACGTCACAGGGCACGATCGTCTGAACTGCGATCCGCCGCAGGCCGCGGGGGTTCGGGAAGGTGAGCGCGCCGTTTTTTGGGATCCACTCGCCGCTCGCTCCCGCCCTCGTCCACAACTCGAGCGTGGCGCGATCACCGTCGTAGGCGATGACGTGTGACCCCACGAGCTCCTCGAGCCCGTCGCCATCGAGGTCCACGTACAAGAGGAAACTCGCGCTCTCGGATGGCGAGCGCACGGGCAGGGGCGCGCGCACGAAGCCGCCGTTGCCGTCGTTCAGGAACAGCACGGTCGTCTGATGCTTGCGCGTGCCGAGCAGGTCCCAGAAGCCGTCCCGGTTCCAATCGATCGCCGACAGCCCGCCCAGCGCGAGGGTGCGGTGCTCGTCGACGAAGCGTTGGAGCATGCGCGCGTTCTCGGGCGAGTCCGCGTAGTCGAGGCCCACCTCCGCGGTGACGTCCTCGAAGCGCGGTCCGGGGCCCCAGAGCACCGTGCCCTCACGGAGCTCGAGCCGCGCGAGCCGCCAGGTGCCTTCTTCGCCCTTGGCGAGCTCGACGTCGCACAGGGCGGTCAGGTCGCCGCGCCCGTCCTTGCGCACGCCCGCGAGCCGCAGCTCGGCGCGGGCCACGGCGCGCGACCCGTCTTCGGCCAGGAAGAAGCGGTCCGTCTCGAAGGCGGCGCGTTCGATGCGCCAGCCCCGTACGTGCTCGCGCAGGACATCGACGAAGCCCGCCGCGTCGAGGGTTGGGCCGGTATCGCGCTCGAGCAATCGGATCTCGAGCCCATCGTCGGGAACGCGGCGCGCGTAGCTCGCGGGGAAGCGCGCGCGGAAGCCGTCCGTGAGCCCGCGGCGAGCTTGCACGGGGTCGCCCGAGGCGATCCCGGCCACGAGTGTGTCCGTGATCGAGCGCTGCGCGGCGAGCACCGCGCGCTCGACGACCAGGATCTCGCGCTGGAAGGCGCGCGGGGGCACGATCGGGAACGAACCCTCGCCGCTGCCGCACCCGGCCAGGGCGGCACCCGCGAAGGTGGCGACGGCGCGCACGAGGAGACGGACGAGCATCGGCGACGAGCGTATACTCCGCGCCGATGAAGCGAACTGTCTTTCTCGTGCTCGGTCTCGCCCTTGCCTGCGCTGCCCCCGACCGGCGCGTCGACGCCGCTGCCTGTCCGCCGGCGACGTCCGCGGCCGTCGCCGCTGTCCTCGACGATTGGCACGACGCGGCGTCCAAGGGCGACGGTGAGCGCTACTTCGGTCACATGACGGTGGATGCTGTCTTCATGGGCACGGACGCCTCGGAGCGTTGGACGGTCGATGAATTTCGGGCTTACGCGGCACCGCACTTCGCGGACGGCGTGGGCTGGACGTACGTGCCCGGCGACCGCCACGTGCTCTTCGCCGCCGACGGCGGCACGGCGTGGTTCGACGAGCGGCTCCAGAACGCCGGCTACGGCGAACTGCGGGGCACCGGCGTGCTGCGCGCGGAAGGGGGTGAGTGGAAGCTCGTGCACTACAGCATGACCTTCACGATTCCCAACGGGGTGGCGCGCGACGTGGTCGCGCGGATCAAGCGCGGTGCACAGGACGCCGAGTAGGCCGCGCCCTCACTCGACTGCGCCGCGCGCGAGGATGTGCCGTGCCTGCCAGCGGCCCTAGGCCTGACCCAGGAGCGGCATGGCGACGCCGAGCCCGAGCAGGCCGAGCCCGACCCCCAGGACCAGCGCACGCGCCAGGGGTGCTCCCTGCATGACGTAGTCGCAGCGTGGGCACACGCGCCGTGCCGCTCGGACCTGCTCGAGGGGGAGGCAGTACGGGCGATGGACACGAGTGCGCGGGGCATCGGTCATCGCAGCGGCCTGGGCTCGGCGCTACTCCGCGGGGCTGGTTCCATTCCATGCGACTTCCGCGGCAGGGACGGAGTCGGAGTCCGGCCCCAGCGCTCGCATCGGGCCGCGGCTGCGCCACCAGAGCCAGGCCGTCTGCAGGATGCCCCCGATCGTGAACGTCGTGATCGCGAAGTAGATGCCCGTGTGGGCCTGCCAGCGCGCGCCGAGGGTGAGGAGCGAGACGGCGACGACGCCGTAGATCGCCACGGCCTCGGTGACGGCGCGCGTCCGCCGACTGTGGACGAGGGCGCCCTGGTACCAGCTCTGCAGGAAGGTGTAGCCCGGCATGAGGACGGCGAACAGCAGTGCCGTGCACGCGACCGATGCGAGCTCCGGCGCGAGGCCGGAGACCGTTCCGAACCAGAACGCGGAGAGCGGCGTGAAGGCGACGAGGAGGATGAGGCCGGTCACGACCGCTGTCGCCGCGAAGCAGAAGCGCCGTAGGGCGCGAACGGCGCCCGGCTCCCCGATCAAGGTGACGACGACCTCGTTGAACGCCATGCCGACGCTGCGCAGGATGAACACGAAGCCGTGCACGGCGGGCCAGGCGGCGAGGGAGGCGAGGGCGTTGGGCATGCGGCTCATCGCTCCTGCCCCGATGGGTTGGATGACGAGCATCATCAGCGGCGTCATCGCCAGGGGGACGTAGAAGCTCAGGAAGGCCGAGCGCGTGAGCGGCGCGCCGTGCACGGGCGCGGGCCGGACGCGCTCGCGCAGGACGGGTTGGACGCGCCATCCGACGTAGACCGCCTCGACGACGACGGCCGTCGCCACCGCGCAGGTCCCGACCACGATGCCCGCGATACCCCCCACGGCGAATCCGACGGAGAGCACGGCGACGTTGGCGACGAGCCGCACCGCCGTGCCGACCACGACGGCGCGCGATTCCTCGAACCGGATGAGGATGCCCTGGTGGAAGCGCCGGTAGGCGATCGCAAACGTCCATGGCGTCATGATGCGCAGGCCGATGCGCGCTGGCTCCATCACCTCCACGGGGACCTTCAGCACGCGCCCGGCGACGAGGTCATAGAGGGGCGTGAAGGCGACGAGCACGTGGACGACCGTCAACAAGACGCCAGCCTTCAGCATCATCCGATGCAGCTTGGCGTACGCATCGCCGTCCGCGACGAGCGCCGTCGACATCGCCAGGAACATGATGATCGGCGCTTCGATCACGAGCGAAATCGGGAAGACGATCGAACCGTACGCCGCGAGGTTCACCTCCGGATCGGGCATGCGGGCCACGAACACCGTGAACAGCAGCAGCTCCGCCCCCATGAGGAGCCAGCTCGCCGCGAGCGGCCACCACAGACGGAGGATGCGCGCGGACGTGACGGCGG
The DNA here is from genome assembly GCA_004357655.1 of Planctomycetota bacterium. GTDB lineage: Bacteria > Planctomycetota > UBA1135 > UBA1135 > N075bin59. Next base: position 2,302 of record SMVQ01000304.1, on the reverse strand, counting down.
GGGGGGGCGACGGGGCGGTGGTCATGCGAGAATCGACCGACCATTCTCCCACGCCCTTCGCGTTCCCCCAAAGACCGCGCGCCGATAAGAGAGAAGCCCGGAGACGTGAGCCGCCGTTTTGAAGGCGCTCCCGCTCCGGGCCGAGGCCGCGCCGCCCCGACATTTGTGCCTGGACGAGCGCGGTGCCTGCCTTTCGTCCGGGGCGTGGATGGGACTTGATAGCGGGCGCCCGATTCTTGCGCTGGGCTCGTGGAGTCGGGAATCTGGCGGCTGCCCCAGGCCTCGTTCCGCCACGGCGGCAGGCAGGGCGATTCTCTATCGCTGCCTACTTCCCCTGTGCAGCGCGTCCGATGAAGAGCGTGTGCTTGGGACCCTTGCGCGCCTCGGTGCGCGCGTGAACGCGTTGCGTCTCGACGGCAAGCCCGCAGCGCCTCAGCGCGGCCTCGAAGGGCTGGCTGGCGTCGACGGACCACACCACCAGCACGCCTCCAGGGGTGAGCGCGCGCGCCATCAGCGCGACGCCTCGCGGGCCATAGAGCGTCTTGTTGCTGCGGGTCGACTTGGCGTCCGGCCCGTTGTCGACGTCCATCAAGATGGCGTCCCACGCGCCTTGGGTCAGAAGCTGCTCGACGTCTCCCTCGAAGAGGCGCAGGCGCGGATCCCGCAGCGGGTGATCGGCGAGGGGGCCGAGTGGGCCACGGTTGTACTCGACGATTCGCGGTCGCAGCTCGGCGACGGTGATCGCGGCGTCCGGACCGAATGCGTCGAGGGCGGAACGGCAGGTGAAGCCCATCCCGAGCCCACCCACGAGCACCCGGCAGCGCTTGCGACTTCCCAGGATCTGCCGCGCCACCTTCGCCATCGCCCGCTCCGACCCGGATGCGCCACTCGACATGAGCGGCACGCGCCGGAGTCGGATCACGTAATTGCCGTCGGCTTCCAGCGTGAGCTCGAGCACCTCGCCGTCCGGTGTCGTCGTGCGGTCGATGACCTTGCGCGGCTTCACGAGTCGAGTCTACCGCGTCAGTCGTTCCCGGCGATGCGAGCGACGCGACCGTCGGCTCCAGCCGCCCACGCCATGCCACCCGCGAAGTCGAACACGTAGAAGCCCTCGTCGGTGAACCGGCGCCAGCTCGCACCGCCGTCCCCGGAGACGTCGCCGCCCGCGCGGCCGAGCGCCAACAGAGGCGATGACGGCCCGCCCGGCGCGAAGGCAACACAGGAGCGGTAACCGCTCGGGGCGGATCGGGCGGGCACCGTCCAGGTCACTCCGCCGTCGCGGGTCACGGCGTAGTGGTCCGACGCGCGCTCGGGTTGGGTGTAGTCACCGCCGACGAGCACCCCGTTCGTCTCGTCGCGGAACGCGAGCGAGAAGCCACCCGCGGAGGACTCGCGCGCGGCGAGCGGCGTGGCGGCGACCGACCAGGTCGCGCCGCGGTCGCGCGTGCGGAACACCCGCGCGGTCCCGCCGCCGCCCGTGCAGAACCATGCGTGGTTCTCACCCAGGACGCGGAGGCCCGTCCCGCTCGCGGCAAAGCCGGCCTCGCCGGGGAGCGCGGGTGGCATGCCCTCGGCAGCGACTCGCTCCCAGGTGCGGCCACCGTTCTCCGTGCGGATCACGTAGAAGCGCCCATCGACCGGGTCGCCGTACGCGAGGCCGGCGAGCTCGTCCCAGAAGGCGATGCCGTCGAGGAATCCCGCGGGGTGCGGGTTCGTGAACTGGAGCTCGAAGGTCCGACCGCCGTCGGTCGTCGCGTAGATCCGCGATGCGTCCCCAGGTCCCGCGCTCATCAGCCAGGCGCGCTCCGCGTCGAGCGCTTCGACGTCTCGGAAGTCGAGGCCCGCGGCCCCGGGCACCGTCAGGCGCGACCACGTTACCCCGCCGTCGATCGTACGCAGGCACGTGGCGTCCGAGCCTCTCACCCAGACGACGCGCTCGTCCACGGCGGAGAGTCCGCGCAGGCTCGCCGTCGAGCCCGTGGTGACGTAGACGACGGATGCGGGATCGGGCGCGAACGTGGGCGCCGCAGTCCGGCAGGTCGGGAGAACCGTCCCGACGAGGGCGAGCGCAGGGAGCCTGAGTGCGCGCATGCGCGCTGGACTACCCGTCCGTGCCGTCGTTCTGCCCGTCGTCGTCGCCATCGTCGCCGTCGTCGTCGCCGTCGCCGCCGTCGCCGCCGTCGTCATCATCGCCGTCGCCGCCGTCGTCGTCGTCATCGTCGCCGTCGTCATCGCCGCCGTCGTCATCGTCGCCGTCGTCGCCGTCGCCGTCGTCATCGTCGCCGTCGTCGCCGTCGCCGTC
>SMVQ01000303.1 GCA_004357655.1 Planctomycetota bacterium | reverse complement strand
CGAGCTCTCGGCTCGGGCGCTAGTACGTACGGAGCCGTAGCAATTCCGTACCTGTTCCGGCAGCCGCCGCGGCGGCTGCCGGAACAGGTACGGAATTGCTACGGCTCCGTACGTACTAGCGCCCGAGCCGAGAGCTCGCCGAGTCGTTTCGCGTAGGACGGGTCGTCCAAGAAACGACGGTGACGACCGTAGAGCCGTGATGCATGCGGCGCGGAGATTCCCAAGCGGCTGGCGATCTCCACGAAAGAACAGGCCGAGAGATCTCGCAGCATTGCAACTAGCGCGATCCGGTAGCCGTCCACTTTCGAACGGCCGGACGGTAGCTTCCAGTCGCCATGACGCTCACGCCACTCGGAGATCGTGTCCAGAGAAGCCGTAGGAGCGACGAGAGGTAGGCCGACGCTGGTCCCGTCCGCAAGGCGCGCCTTGCGGCTCATCCAGCTCAGGACTTCAGGCGGAGCCGCTGCCAAGAGATCATCCAGGGGATCGGGAGTTCCGTTGGAAGGCGTCTTCGCGGCGATCCGGGCCTCGATCCAGCGCGCATTCTCCTCCGAAAGCAGTGCTCCCGCGTACTGCATGTACACCGTTGGCTCGAATCGCGGCACCGCCAGCGCCGTGCGGACGTGCTCCTCGATCCAGCTGCGCTCGAGCCAACGCGGCCCCTTCTTCTTCGCGTAGTGTCGCGCACTTCCGTGCGGGTAGGCACAGGGATGGTCGACGAGCCGCGCGCCGACGGGATTCTGGTCGATGTAGCGTACGAGGGCGGCCTGGTAGGCCTCGGTACGAACGGGCTGCGATGTGAAGCGGCCTCGTACGAGGGGTCCATCACGTTTGTGCGCGCGGTTGAACCGTCGCACGTACTCGTTTTGCACCACCTTCATCACCAGGGAGAGCCTGCCTCGCGGGCTACGGACCAGCAAGTGGAAGTGCGTCGTCAGAATGCTGTAGGCATGGATCTCGATATCTCCTCGCCGCACGGCCTTGGCCAGCCGTGACAGGAAGAAGCGAATGTCCCGCGCCGTCTCGAACAGAGTGCGCCGCGCAATTCCCCGGTTCATGACGTGGTGCCACGAGCCGGGTTCGTCGTTCCTGGGATTGCGCGCCACGTCCCCAGACCGTCGACCCGTCGTCGCGGCTCCGTACGTACAATCGAGGCATGACCAGAGGCATCACTCTCGCGGCCACCTTGCTTTGCCTGGCCGTGTCCGGCTGCGGAACGACTTCGACTTCGAGCACCAAAGCGCACCCTCAAATCTTCGAGGACATGGGTGACTACGACCACTCGTTCACCACGTCCTCGGAAGAAGCCGACGAGTACCTGATCCAGGGCCGCATCTGGACCCAGGCCTTCAACTACGACGAGGCCACGCGCTCCTACCGCGAGGCGGCGCGACTCGATCCGGACTGCGCCATGGCCTGGTGGGGCGTCGCCTACTCGGAAGGCCCGAGCTACAACCACCCGGAGATGACGCCGGAGCGCCAGGCGGCGTCCTGGGAAGCGATCCAGAACGCGCTCGCGTTGATCGACAACACGACGCCGCTCGAGCGCGCCCTCATCGAGGCGCTGCAGCATCGCTTCGCGAATCCCTACCCCGAGGAGCACGCGGAGCTCGACGAGGCCTATGCCGATGCGATGGGCGAGGTCTGGGAGCAGTACCCGAACGACGCCGACGTCGGGATGCTCTACGCCGAGGCCCGGATGGTCCTGAGGCCCTGGCAGCTCTACAACGAGGACCGGGAACCCGCCGAGGGCACGCTCGAGATCGAGGCGCTCCTCGAGCGCGTGCTCGCGCTGGACCCCGACCTGCCGGGCGCCTGCCACCTGTACATCCACGCGGTGGAGCTCAGTGAAACGCCCGAGCGCGGCCTGCCCGCGGCGAACCGGCTCAGCACCCACGTTCCGCTCAGTGGGCATCTGCTCCACATGCCCGCGCACATCTACACCCGCACCGGCGACTGGGACCGCGCCAGGGAGCAGAACGCCCTGGCGATGGAGGCCGACGACCGCTACCGCGCGAAGTCTCCCGACCAGATCACCCAGCACATGTACATGGTCCACAACAGCCACATCCGGGCCTACGCCTCCATGATGACCGGGCATGAGGCCGAGGCCATGCACGCGTCCCGCAAGATGTGGAGCGACATCCCCGACGACAAGCTGGAGCTCGTCGCGCCCCACGTCGACGCCTGGATGTGCTCGGTCTACGACGTGCAGAAACGCTTCGGCCGTTGGGACGAGCTCCTGGCCGAGCCGCCGCCCCCGGAGTACATGCCCTTCACTTCGGCCATGTGGCGCGCCCATCGCGCGATCGCCTACGCCGCCAAGCACGAGTTCGAGGCTGCCGAGCGCGAGCTCGCGGCGTACCACGAGATCTGTGACAACATCCAGGCGGAAGACCTCGTGCCGAGGATCACCGTGGAGGCCGCCCGAGGGCGGCTGAGCGTCATCGAGCACTTCGTCCCCGGCGAGATCGCGCTGCAGCGCGGAGACCTGGACCTCGCCATCGAGCACCTGGAGAAGGCCGTGGAGGCCGAGGACAAGCTGGGCTACAACGGCGAGCCGCCCGACTACCTCCAGCCCATTCGGCACACGCTCGGCGCCGTGTACCTGAAGGCCGGTCGCCTCGAGGATGCGGAGCGCGCCTACCGCGAAGACCTCGCCGAGTTCCCGGGCAACGGTTGGTCGCTCTACGGCCTCGGCCGCGTGCTACGCAGCCAGGGCAGGACCGCCGAAGCGGAGCAGGTCGAAGAGGAATTCGCGCGCGCGTGGTCGGGGGCCGACGAGCCCATCACCACGAGCTGCATGTGCATTCCGACGATCTGATACGGAGCCAGGACAAAATCCGCCGGCACTATTCCTGCGCGGTGCTTCGCACCGCGCAGGAATAGTGCCGGCGGATTTTGTCCTGGCTCCGTACTACTCGACGAACGAGAGCACCTGGTAGGCGCGGATGCCATCCGGCATGTCGAAACCGATGCCCTGGATGTCGACCAGGAGCCGCTCCCCCGGTTCCAGCTCCGCGAGGGCCTCGGCCAACTCGGCGATTCCCTGGGCCTCGCCAATGAGGGTGGCATCGGACTCGACGATCACGTCGTAGACGGCGGAAGCCAGGAAGGCGCCGCCGAAGCTCCCGGTGATCTCGCCGCCCGCGACCCTGAGGCGCGAGCCGGCGACGTCGACGGACGTCACCTCGCCCCTGTCCAGGAGGCCGGGCTGCACCAGGATGCGGTCGGCGTCGAGCTGGGGCTCGTCGGATGCTCCGATGAGGTCACCGGTCACGTGCAGCCCGAGCTCCGTCACGAGATCGTCGGCCTCGAGGAACGGCTTGAAGATCGTTCCCAGGGCTATCAGGGTCAGGTTCGGGTCGATGTTGACGAGCACGTCCGTCTCGTCGGATTCGACCACGCCGCCCAGGATCCCGGCGTCGAACTCCACGAGATTCATCAGGAAGGAGGACGGCAGTCCACCGGTATCGGCGATCACGCCGCGAAAGCCGGGCCGCACGCCGCGGATCGAGACGACGACGGCGGGGAAGGGCTCCGTGGGGAATACCTGGAACTTGACGTCGAGCACGTCACCGACGAGCACCGAGCTCGGCAGCAGCTCTTGATTCTCGAGCAGGACGGCGAGCGTTTGCGACGAGAGCGAGATGTTCGTGCCTGCCGGATCGCCCAGTCCCTGCAGGATCGGCTCGATGAAGAAAGCGCCGCGCGGGATCGACTGGATCTGCAAGCGTACGACACCGGGTGTCTTCGCCGACACGATGCCGCGCAGCTTGTACTGGTACGTGGCGCCGGCGCCGCCGTCCTGGTCTTCGATCTCGATGCGCGAGGCGATGAAGTCTCCCGAGGCCTCGAGCACGCCGTGGACCTCGACCAGCGTGAGTGCTGGATAGAGAATCGTGTAGAACAATGCGGGCGGGAAGAAGAGCGTGTTCAGGTCGCGATCCACGAACAGGGTGAACACATCGGCGAAGATCGCGACCGGGCCGAGGGACGACGTGCGCTCATCGTCGGCGAAGGCCTCGACCACGAGGTCCAGGGTGCCCGTGTCCCGGAGCTGCACCAGCCCGATGAAGCGATCGACGGGCAGCAGCTCGCCCGGGGCGGCTGCGCGCGAGACGCCCTCGGGGTCGAACATGATCATCCCGTCGGAGACGTCGCCCACGAGCGAGCCCTGGAGGTCGAGGCTCGACACGAAGGTCACGACATCGTCCCTTTCCACGACCTCGTCCTCGGCGAGCGGAGCAACGTAGAAGTCGGCCAGCGCGTCGACCTGGATATCGGTGCCGTCGAGCGCCCGCGCCCTGTAGCTGAATGGTGTGAATGAGATCTCGATCGCCCGGACGGTGCCGGCTCCGAATTCGGACTGGGCCATCCACTTCGAGAACTCACCGAGCGAGAGCAGCTCGACCCGGAAGGGGGCCGTGACCAGGTTGTCGGAGACCGTGTCGTCGTCGTAGACCACGGAGACGCCGTCCACTTCCACGGAGAAGGACAGAAGCTCGTCGGCCGTCGCGTCGTGCAGCAAGAACCGGCCGGTGCCGAAGCCAGTGGTGCCGAGACCGCTGGGACCCTCGCCGACACCGACGCTGTTGTCGCAGCCAGAGACGAGCAGGAGCGGGAGCAGGCACGCGAGCGCGCGTATTCGGGGGGCAAGGGTCATGGCGGTCCTGGGTCGGGGTCCCGGCGCAAAATGGGATCCGGCGCCGGAGGGAGTACTCAAAGATACTTCATCCAGACCGCCTTGGGCGGACGACTGGGGCAGCGCGCCGAACTCGGCCTGCAGAGCCTGCGCTGCTTCGACGACCTGCCGCCGCGGTGGATCGCGGGCCGGCTCGAGCCGGCGTAACCCGTTGTCGCCCCGGGGATTGCACGACACCTCACGACTTTTCTCCGGGATCTTCCGCCCCCTCCGCAGCCAGTCCGCGTGACCAGGGATGTACCACGAACCCACTCACCCCCTGGCCCACGGACCACACCCATGAAGCCCAAAGTTCTTCACGCACTTCTCTTCGCCGGCATCGCATCCACGCTTGTCCTGTCGCAACTCCAAGCCTCCGCTCCTTCGGCGTCCGGTCGCTCGCTCGTGCTCCAGTTGCGAGGCACGGCAGTCGGCGAGATGCGCGACATCGACACCGACGGTGACGGCATCGTCGATACGACCGCCAATTGCTTCGACGTCGGCCTCTTCGACCCCCGCACCGGGAATCAGATCGGCGTGGCCACGGACTGTCTCTCGGACGTGGGCGTCATGATCGACGACGACCCCGACAACGCTCCCCTCGGCTGGAACATCGCCCTGACCGGGACGACGTTCTTCCACCTGCCGGGCGGCACGCTCGTCGCACCGGGGCTGACGACGGTCCGGCCCGTGCTCCAGCCGACGGAGCGCAATGGCGTGACGTTTACACACGTAACTGGAGCCAACGGCGAGGGAGGCCTCCGGTACGGCGAGGGACGCTTCACCCACAGCTCCGGCTCCGCGCGGCTGTCGGGCCTGGTCGATCTCGCGCGACTCGGCTCGGACAACGAGATCACGTTCGACTGCCTGTTCGTCGTCGACCTCGACCAGTGAGCGCTTCGATGCGCGAACGGTTCCGGCGCGTACTCACAACGTGAGCGTCGCCCGGTCACGGTATTGACGGCGCCCGACACGACAAGGAAGCCGGCCCGGGTGAGGTTCCGCTCGCCCGGGCCGGTGTCGCCGCAGAATACCGTCGCCCTTCCGACCCGACCGGCCCTCGTCTCTCGCGCACTCTCGAGCCCGTGGCCGATACAAGCCAAACCCGACAAGCGCTCGCGATCTTCAAGCGCGCGCTCTCCATCGAGCCCGCGGAGCGCGAGTCCTTCCTCGGCACGGCGTGCACGAGCGACGCCGAGCTGCGCTCGGTCGTCGAGGCGATGTTGCGCGCGGATGAAGCCGACCAGGCCGGGCACGAACGAGGCGACGACGCCTTTCTGGCGGAGACCTATCAGCTGATCGAGTCCGCGGTCGATCTCGCCGCGAGGGTTCCCGATCAGATCGGGCAGTACACGATCATCCGGCGCATCGGTGCCGGCGGCATGGGGATCGTCTACGAGGCCGAGCAGGAATCGCCGCGCAGGCGGGTCGCTCTCAAGGTCTTGAGCTCGGGCTGGAAGGGCGGCGATCGCCGCCGGCGCTTCGAGCGTGAGATCGAGGTCCTCGGCCGCATGCGCCACCCCGGCATCGCGCAGGTCTTCGAAGGCGGCACGCTCGAGCTGGGGCACGCGGCCCAGCCGTACATCGCGATGGAGCTGATCGAAGGGCTCGAGCTCCTCGATCACGTCGTGCAGGGCGACCTCTCGCGGGCGGGGCGCCTGCAGCTCGTGGCCGGCATCGCGGACGCCGTGCAACACGCCCACGAGCGCGGAGTCGTCCACCGCGACCTGAAGCCCGCCAACATCCTCGTCGATGGCAACGGTCAGGTGAAGCTCCTGGACTTCGGCGTCGCCCAGATTTCGGGATCGGGAGTCACGCGGGATGCCACCCTGACGCGCGCCGGTGACATCGTCGGAACGCTCTCGTACATGAGCCCGGAGCAGGCCTCCGGTCGACCGGAAGAGGTCGATACGCGCACCGACGTCTACGCGATCGGAGTGATCCTCTACCGCGTCCTGACGGGCAGGCTGCCGTACGAGCTCGACGACCTTCCGCTCGACGAGGCCGTTCGCGTCGTGCGCCAGGGGGACACCGCTCCGCTGCCGCCCGGACACGGCCGCGATCTCGTGACGATCGTCGGCAAGGCGCTCGAGAAGGAGCAGGACGCGCGCTACGCGAGCGCCTCCGAGCTCGGAGCGGACATCCGCCGGCTGATGCGCAACGAGCCGATCGCCGCCCGGCGCCCCAGCGCTATCTATCACCTGAAGAAGCTCTCCCAGCGGCACAAGGGTGCGGCCGGGGGAGTCCTGTTCGTCCTCGCGCTGCTCGTCGCCACGACCCTCTTCTCGCTCGAAATGGCGCGCAGCGAAGCGAGCGCCGCCAAGATTGCCTCGGACGCGGAACACGAGGCCCGGCGACAACGCGACGAGGCGCTCGCCGCGCGCGACGACGCAGAGGCCGTCTCCGACTTCCTGTTCCGGACGATCGAGTCCGTGCGCCCCGAAGCCGAGGGCCGCGCCGTCACGTTGCGCGAGGTCCTGGAGCCGATGGCGCTCCAGACCGCGCGCGCCTTCGCGGACAAGCCGCGCGTCCAGGCCGAAGTGTGGCGCTCGCTCGGCGTGAGCTTCGGCGCGCTCGGGGAGCTCCAACGCTGCCTCGAGTACACGGAGCGGGCGCTGGAGCTGCTCACCCAGGAGCTCGCCGAAGCGGACGAACGCTCCGCGAGCATCGTCGAGATGCGTTTCCTGGCCGGCATGACGATCGAAGAGGTCGCGGCCTCACTCGACGTCTCGGAGACGACTGTCAAGACCGACTGGCGCGCGGCGCGTGCATGGCTGAAGGGGCGCTTGACGTAGTACGTACGGTACGTACGGAGCCGCAGCAATCCCGTACGCAACCAACGTCGACAGGCGCAGTCCTGCAACGAAGAGGCTGGACAGGCTTGAGACTACGGATCGGATTCGACCGGGGAACGCTGCTGCTCGAGGGCCCCCCGCGACACGAGTGCCTCAGCGACCTTCCTGGAGTGCGCTGGGACCACCGCGTCGCTTGCCATCGGGCACCGGCGACGTTCTACACCCGAATCATCGCGCGATTGCATGCGCTCGGCGTGCCCTTCGACGACGACGTGCTCGCCCTGCACGCCGGTTGCAGCATCGCGAGCGTGCCCGATCTACGGCCGTATCAAGCGGCCGCGATCGACGCCTGGACGCTCGCCGGTCGGCGCGGGATCGTCGTCTTGCCGACCGGGAGCGGGAAGACCCACGTCGCCATGTCGGCCATCGCCGCTCTCGGTGCGAGCACGCTGTGTCTGGTCCCGACGCGAATCCTCCTCGATCAGTGGCAGCGGGCGCTGCGCCGTTGGCTCGGGATCGAGATCGGTTGCTACGGGGACGGTCTTCGCGTGGCCGGGCCCGTGACCGTCGCGACGTTCGAGAGCGCGTGGCGCCACATGCACGAGCTCGGCAACCGCTACGAGCTGCTCGTCGTCGACGAGGCGCACCACTTCGGCTCCGGTGCCCGAGACGAGGTGCTGGAGATGAGCACCGCCGCGTATCGGCTGGGGCTGACGGCGACGCCACAACAGGGACGCGCGGCTGCGAACCTCGTCGACCTCATCGGTCCCCTGGTGTTCGAGCTCGGAATCGCGGACCTCGCCGGCACCTTCCTGGCGGACTTCGAGCTGGTCGATCTGCACCTGGACTTGACCAGGGAGGAGCGCGAGGCCTACGAGGCGGCGCGGCGCACGTTCCTGACGGCGCACCGCCACTATCGCGAGCTCGCGCCCGGGGCCTCCTGGAACGACTTCCTGCGCTGGGCCGCCAGAACACCCCAGGGCCGCGCGGCGGTGAGGGCATGGCACGAGGCACGGAGCGTCTTGTCCCTGACCCGAGCCAAGCGGGAAGTCCTCGGCTCACTCCTTCGTCGCCATCGCGATTCTCGCGTCCTGGTCTTCACCGCGGGCAAGGAGGCGGCCTACCGGATCGCGCGCGAGCACCTGATCATGCCCATCACCGCCGACATCGGCCGGCGCGAACGCGACGAGATGATGACCGCCTTTCGCGAGGGACGGATCCGCGCGCTCGTTTCCGCCCGTGTTCTGAACGAGGGGTTCGACGTCCCCTCCGCGGAGGTCGGGATCATCGTGGGCGGAGCGCTCGGCGAGCGCGAGCACGTCCAGCGCGTCGGTAGGCTGCTACGCCCGGCCGAGGGCAAGCGCGCCGTCGTCTACGAGCTCGTCACCCGCGACACCGTCGAAGTACCCCAGGCGAGGAGGCGGAAGCGTGGCCTCCTTCGCGCTCGCCAGGTGTAGCGTACAGGGCGACGTCGTCGTTCCACATTGGCTGACGGAGCGGGACTACCCTTGGCTGGCGGACCTCATCGAAGCCTACACGGCGTTCGTCGGTGAGCCGCGGCGCCGACTCGACGACACCCTCGCAGCCCAGGCAACGGGCGCAGCGCAGGCACCGCCCGGCTGGCGGATGGCCGCCCAAGTGCTGGACAGGGTCTTTCGGACCGAGATCGCAGCGGTCGTCAAGCCGGCCCGCGCCCGCGCGGCCGTCTTCCAGGCGTCGGTCAGCCGTGACTCTCGTGCGCGGATCCTCGAGCGCGTCGCGCGCGATCTGGGCACGACGGCCCTCGCACTCGAGCGCTCACTCTTCGCCGATCTCGCCGGCGAACGCCTGCTCCGCGCGCCGGACGAGCCGGTTCACGTCTCCTCGCTAGCCCTCCAGTGCAACCTCGCGATCGCGCAAGCTGCCCTCAAGCGATCCGCGCGAGTCGAGATCACGCTCGAGGGCAATGCCCGCGCCGTCGTGCGCCACGCGAAGCTGCGTGGGCTGATCTGCACGGTCTCACGCTCGCCGGGCGGCGACACCACGCTCGAGGTCTCCGGTCCACTCGCGCTGTTCAAGCAGACCGCCCTCTACGGACGCCATCTCGCGGAGCTCGTCCCGATGCTCCCTTGGAGCAGGCGCTTCGAGCTCCGCGCCGATTGCACTCTTCACGGCCGCGAGGCGCGCCTGACTCTGACCCCGGCGGACCCGCTCCCGCCCGGCTTGGCTCCGAAGCGCTACGACAGCCGCCTCGAGGAGCGATTCGCGCGCGAGTTCGCGCGCGCGACCAAGGAATGGACGCTGATCCGGGAACCCGAGCCCGTCGCGGCCGAGGGTACGCTCATCTTCCCCGACTTCGCGCTCGTTCACCGGCGCGAGCCGCATCGGCGCTGGCTGCTCGAGATCGTCGGCTTCTGGACGTCCGGCTACGTCGAACGCAAGCTTCGCCGACTGCGGGCGGCCGGCATCGACAACCTCGTCCTCTGCATCGACGAATCGCTGGACTGTCACGGGGTGGCCCTGCCGGAGGACTGTCCCGTGCTCCGCTTCCGGAAGCGGGTGGACCCGCAGGCGGTCCTGAAGCTCATCGAGGAGCGCGACGGTCCGGGGAGGGTCGGGCCTGGCGTCCCCCTCCGGGGAGAGCACCAACCCACTTGTCCGCAACGAGTTGCGCCTCTCCGGCGGCCCTCTTGTGGAGATTCCTGACGGTTCCGTCCAGTCAAAAGTCCCATTCGGCCGTACTATGAAACAGGACAGATTGACCTGGCGAAGCGCCCACCAGGATGGCCTTCTCGCTGGAGCTGCCAGCCGACCTACGCCAGGCGGGCTGGAAGGTAAAGATACGAGACAAGGAACGACTGGAGCCTCCACACGTGACGATCCTGCTCAAGATGAGCGCATGGCGGCTCGACCTCCGGACAGGCCGGTTCATGGACCAGGCGGCGAGCTGGCGTGATGTCGACGCTCGAGTTCGTACGGCGATCGAAAGCGCATGGACGCGACTGCGCTCCGAGTGGGACTCCATGTATCCGGAGAATCCCGTGGGTGATCGCGAGTGACCAGGGCTTACGATTCCCGTTCGAGCCGGCGCATCTTCCGCTTGGATTCGCGCGCACAAGAAGCCTGGCAGCAGGTCGATATCGGGCGAGGATCCAAGAGCCGGCTCGTGGAAGCCCTCGAGCACTCTTCGAGGCACAGCCTCTGGGTTCTCCCCAATACAAGGGCCGTTTCCAGACTCCTCGATGCCGTGCGAGAGCTCTTTCGCAGACAAGGCAAGCCGAGGCACGGATTGGGAGGTCTACTCCTGCTGGAGGCCACGAAGCCCAGTGTCGATCCTGTACTGCATGGCCTCTTCGACCCCGTCGTCGGTGCAACGTCCGCCTTCAAGCACCTTCCCTACAAAGACCTCCTTGACGTGTTGCGCTCGCCCGCCGACACGGCGCAGGATCTCTTGGTCGGCGGCTCTGCGGATCTCGACAGCGAACTCCTCGTCCTGGTGTGCGGCAACCTCAGGACGATCATGGCGCCCTTCTCTATGTTCGAGGCGACGAAGCATGCCAGGCCGTGCTTTCGAAAGCTCGCGTTCGATGACCACGGCCAGACTGTCCGGCTCGGAAGCTACGAGGCAACAACGGACTCCATTCTGTACGAGCTCGATTCGGACTACAGACGTCGCCTGAATGCAAGGCGGCGAGAATCGGAACGGGGCTTCGGTCCAGCTCTCCGTCGACTCCGGAAGCAGCGCGGACTGTCTCGGTCCGACTTTCCAGGCCTGAACGAGAAGACGCTCGCCCGGATCGAGCGCGGCGAGATCGAGGGCCCCCACGCACGCACGATCGAGGCGCTGGAGCAGAAGCTCGGCATGACCAGGGACGAGATCGCCTCGTTCTGACCCGCCGGTTTCGTACGCAGGTACTACAGCCTCAGCTCGCGCAGGATCCGCTCGCGCGGAGCGGGGATCTCGCCGCCGGGAACCTGCATCGATGGCATGGTGCGCACGAGACGCGCCACTCGCCGGCGACCCTCCTCGGTAGCGCAGGCCGCGCGCGGCGTCAGCTCGCCGAGAGCGGGGACGGGCTCGTCGAGCCAACGCATCGCGTGCTCCTCCATGTGACCCGAGAGCTCGGCAATCAGCTCCGGGGGGAGGGGTCCCGGCGGCGGACCAGGCAAGCGATCGTCCATGGGCCGTGCCTCCTCGGCCTCGCTATCCGTGCGCCTTGCACTCACGAAACGAACACCCGGCAGCTTCTCGATCCAGGCGCGCGCACGCTCGAGTCGGCGCTCGGAATTCACCTCGACGAGGAGGGAGTCGTCGAAGAGCTCGAGCCGGCACAGGGTCGTCGTGTCCCCCACCCCACCCGGGCCACCCTCGCGCACGTGTGTCCACTCTGCCCCCGGCTCGTCGACAATCACGTCGTCGCGCGCCTCGAGCGCCGACACCAGGGCCGCGGGATCGGCGGCGTGGAACTCGGCGGTGTGCAATTCGAGCGGATCGTCGTCGGTGTTTCGGAGCTCCACCGAGCCGGCCTTCTGCTCGAGAAACCAAGCCCACGTGCGCCCGAGGAGGTGCGCCTCAGCCCGCAACGCATCGGGCGCGAGCGTCATGCCCAGGTCTTCGAGCCTGGCCAGCACTCTGTCGATGTGGAAGGCGCTGACCGGCGGACCGGCGATGGCGGGGAAGTACCAGTCGCCGACTTGAAGCAGGCGCAGGGGCAGGTGGAGGCCCTCGAGCGGGACCGCGGACAGAGCACGGTCTTGCACGGTGAAGCGCCGGCCGGTCAGGAGGTCTTCGACCTCGAGCGAAGCGCCGGGCTCGCACGAGTCCACGCGGTAGTAGGAGAGCTTCGCATCACGCCGGGCCTCGAGCAGCGCCCGCTCGGCAGGCTCGAGGCCCTTCCGCGCGAGTCGTTTCTCGACGTAGGTCCGCGAGCGTCGCGTCGGACGGTAGTCCGCAGCCACCCACTCGATGAAGGCCGGAATGACGCCGACGTGCTCGAGCTCCCGCTGCAATTCCACGGCGTCCTCCTCGCTCCCGAAGTAACGCTTGGCGGCGCGGGACGTGAGGAGCTCGCGGTCCAGCAGGTCGCCCACGAGAACTTGCGTGAACTGCAGCTCGGCCAGCTTCCAGTCTTCCAGAGTGCGGGGCTCGGCCAACGCGAGCCGCTCGGCAGGCGTGGAGCCGGACATGCGCTCCGAGAGGGACGCGATCAACCTCGCGGCCGCTTGCGACCAGAGGGGCTCCTCGCGATCGAGGCTGGAAGCGACCCCGAGCGTCGCGAGGCCGGGCGCGGCGGACTCCATGAGCGCCTCGCTCGTGAAGACGATCTCGCGCGGCGCGCCATGCTGGCGCAGCGAACCGATCAGCACGGAGACGGCCTCGGCCGGCTCGCCACCCGCCACGACCTCCGCAGCCAGAATCTGGTCCGGGCCCTCGTCGAGGATCAGGACGGCGTACAGGGTCCGCTCGTCGCCTTCGATTTGCCCAGGGACGAGAGTCAGGCCGGCGATCCAGCGTCCGTCCGTACGCGGGAGCTCGCGAAGGTCCGCGGGCAAGAGCGCCGGCGCCGCCCCGGCGGCGACCTCGTCCGCCGACCACGACACGCGGCGCGCCTTCACCTCCGGCGCGCGCGGCGTACCCCCGACCTCGAGCTGCAGAAGCTTGCGCCCGCGCACGAGCGGCGCGGGCCGCAGCTCGCCCTGATCCTCGGCCCCGAGGACCCCCGCCAGACACCAGTTGAGCGTCCGCATCTCGCCGCGGTTCAGCCCGCGCAGGTGGCGATGAGCAGGCTTGGCGAAAAGGAACGGAGCGATGCCCTCGCGCCGCGCCTGGAAGCCGGCCGCGTCCAACGTCTTGCGCAGGTCCGCGGGAATCCTCCCCAGGCGCTCGAAGCTCACACTCAAGAAATCGCAACGGTCGCTCCTCTCGCGCGAGGGTTCCCCCGCCAGGAACGTTCGGCGCAACTGCCCGATGGCATCCGGACCCTTCACCACCATGAGCCCGAGCTCCTCGCCGTCCTGCCCGATCAAGACCCCGGCCAGCGGCTCCTCCTCGGTCGGTACCCGAATCAGGAAGGGAGCGTCGGCCGGGACCTTCGTCCAGCTGCGCCGGCGATGGAGCTCGAGGCTCGCATCGACGAGGTTCTTCGCGAGTCGATCGGGCCGCGCCATTTGGTGGAGATTGCAGCGCTCGCCACGCTGTCCCGGAGACTGTGCACACCGGACCCACCGGTATCGGCGCCCCGCGATTCGCCATGCGCCCAGGAGCGAGAGCCCCTACGCTGTCCCGGTCTCCCCCTTGCACCATCCGCCACCGAGGCACCGCCCGATGCACGACACCGCGCCCATCATCGACGAGTCCAAGCTCGCGACCGAGCAAGCCGAGGCCTTCGCCGAGCTCACCGCCCTCGCCCACCGGAAGAGCGGGAAGATCCCGCCCGAGCTCCTCGCGCGGCACGTGCTCGCGACCTACGGCGCCGCGGAGTGGCCGGTGCAGCGCGCCGCGATGGAGGCGCTGCTGCGGCGGCTAGGCTTCGCGAAGCGTGACCGCCTGCGCGTGGCCGAGCGCCCCGAAGGCGGGCCGTTCGGGCTCTATCGAACGCGGCGCCCGCGCACGGAGGCGCGACCCTACCGCACGTACCTCGCTGAGCTCGCGGAGCTCGGACCCGTGAGCGGGAGCTGCGACTGCCCCGACTTCCGGCGCGGTTCCCTCGGCCTGTGCAAGCACCTGCTCGTCGTCCTGGACGACCTGGCATCGCGGCCGCGTGTCTTTCAGAAGGCGCTCGACACGCGGCGCCCGCCCTCCCCGGGAGCGAGACTCACATGGGACCCGATCCGCCCGCTCTTCGGCGCGGGCGACTGGATGGAGCGCATCGTCCTCTACCCGGGCACGAAGGGAGGCGCGGCGCGGAGCGCGGCCGAGCGCGAGCTCGCGCGCCGTTTCGTGCGGCGCGTGGGCGAGGGTTTGGTCCTCCGAAACACCTTCACCGATGACCCGAAGCGCAGGCTCGAGCTCGCCGCGGCGCTCGCCGGTCGCGTGCGATTGCAACAGCGCCGCGCGGGAGCGGAAGCGCCGGCGCTCCTGGCGCGCCTCGCGGAGGAACGCGAGCGCCTCGAGCGCGCCGACGTCCTGCGCCGGGCCGCCCCGCGCCTCACCCGCGCACTGCGCTCGCTCGAGCGTCCCCTCTACGACTATCAGAAGGAAGGCGTCGAGCGCTTCCTCGCGAGCGGCCGCCTGTTGCTCGCCGACGACATGGGCCTCGGCAAGACGGCCCAGGCCATCGCCGCTTGCCACGCTCTCTTCCGGACGGGCCTCATCCAGCGCGGACTCGTGATCGTCCCGGCGCCCCTCAAGCACCAGTGGTATCGCGAGTGGGGCTCGTTCAGCAAGACGCCCATCGAGGTCGTCGACGGCTCGCCCGCGGAACGGGCGGCGATGTACCGCCGCGCGCGCAAGGGCCTGCTCATCGCCAACTACGAGCAGGTCTTGCGCGACCTCGAGCTCATGCAGCAGTGGAAGCCGGACCTCGTCATCCTCGACGAGGCCCAACGCATCAAGAACTGGGCGGCCAAGACGTCGCACGGCGTCAAGGAGCTGCGGCCGCCCTACCGCCTGGTGCTGACAGGTACTCCGATGGAGAACCGGCTGGAGGAGCTGGCCTCGATCTTCGACTGGGTGGACGACCACGCGCTCGAGCCGAAGTGGCGGCTCGTCCCCTTCCATGCGGAGTACGTCGACGGGACGCGCGCCCTCGCCGGGGCCCGTCATCTGGACGTCCTACGCGAGCGCATCGAGCCCTGCACCGTCCGCCGCCTGCGGCGCGACATCCTGAAGCAGCTGCCCCCACGCACGGACACCGAGATTCCGGTCCCCTTGACGATCGAACAGCAGGACCAGCACGACGAGCTCCGCCGGCCGATCAGCGCCCTGGTCTCCATGAGCTCGCGCCGGCCCTTGACCCAGTCCGAGTTCCTGCGGCTCATGCAGCTCCTGAACACGCAGCGCATCATCGCGAACGGTCTCGCGCAGCTCGACTTCACCTCCGTCTG
>SMVQ01000018.1 GCA_004357655.1 Planctomycetota bacterium | reverse complement strand
GGGACAGTCGGAGGTCGGTTGGAGTCGGCCCGCGAGCCACTCGTCCGCCGCGCGAACCTGGGCGAGCCGCGGGCCGTGGAAGGGATTCTCGGCGAGCCTGGCGAGCCCCTCGGCCGGCAACTCGTCCCACCGGGCGAGCAGCTCAGTCACAGCGGGATCGTCAGCGTTGGAGGGCAAGGGCGATCCCCTGTGGATGAAGGAATGCATGACCGCATTCCATTCCGCATCCGTTAAGTGGCGGGGGCTCGATTCCGGCGTTTTTTTGGGGTCGTGGGCGCTCATTCCCTGGCCTCCAGGGTGGCGAACTGGTTCAGCAAGACCTTGCGCAGGCTGACCGTCGCCCGGCGCAGGCGGTACTTGGTCTGCTCGAGCGAGATGGAGAGGCGATCGGAGATGAACGCCAGCGGCTCGCCATCGACGAACCGCAGGTCGAGCAGCGTCCGCTCCTCGGGCTCGAGGTACCCCATCGCCTCGCGCACGAAGCCCCCGACCTCCGAATCGCCGGCTTCTTCGAGCGGGCTGGGGCGGTCGTCCTGGCGTTCGGGGATGAGGTCGCCGACGGTCGTGAGCCGTGGCCGGCGGCGCGCTCCCTCCTTGCGCTTGAGATCGACGCAACGGCACCACGCGACGCGGTACAGCCACGTTCCGAGCGAGCCCTTCCCCGCGTCGAAGCGGTCGCGGTCGAGGCGCTCCATAACGTAGAGGACGAGGTCCTGGTAGAGGTCCTCGCGCAGGGCGTGATCCGTCTCGAAGTGCCCGATGCAGTGGTAGAAGAGGGAGCGATAGCGCTCCAGGAACGTTGCGACGGCCGATTCGCGACGCTCCCTGAGACCTTCGACGAGATCGAGTTCTTCCACGGGACCCCCTGCCTCGACGCGGCTCCACCGGGAGCCAGGAGACTCCGCGAGGGATAGATTCTCCGCCAGTGGGATGCAACCACGCGCCGTCCGGGCAGTCAGGCCGCGTGGGTGGGGGCGGGGGTGGTCCGCGCTCCGGCCCCCTCCCCGGCGCCGAATGATCGTCGTAACATACTATTTTGCAATGACTTATGGCGTGGCCGCCGCCTCCCGGAGAGCGTGCGCCGCTCATCGTCCTGGCGTCCCACGGCCCGCGCCCGGGTGGGCCGAAAACGTCCCGCGGCGCGCTTCCCGTCCCGCCGCTCGCCTGCCAGCCGCCCCGCGCAGGCGGCGCGACCCGAGCTCGGCGGGCACGAGCTGCACCGCTCGGCCGGACTCGAGCCCACGCGCGGGGCACCGCGGGGCGCGCTCCGTCCTAGGTTCGGGCCGCGGGTCACCCTATTATTGTTCGCCCCGCGCGTCGCGGGCCCCCGTGCGGGCCCTCGCGGCCCGATCGCCGCCCGGTCCGCGGCCCATCTACCCCCCCAGTTCCCCCGCTTGGAGGTTCCGTGCAGGACGTCGTCATCGCCAGCGCGTGTCGCACGCCCATCGCCAAGTTCCAGGGCTCGTTCGCGGGCTTCTCCGCCCCGGAGCTCGGCGCGCTCGTGATCGCGGAAGCGCTCCGGCGCGCCGGGATCGAGGCCGAAGCGGTCGAGGAGGTCATCATGGGCAACGTGCTCGCCGCGGGCCTCGGCCAGAACCCGGCCCGGCAGGCCGCGCGCGGGGCGGGACTGCCCGATTCGATCGGCAGCCTCACGATCAACAAGGTCTGCGGCTCGGGCCTCAAGGCCGTCATGCTCGCCGCCCAGGCGATCAAGGCCGGCGACGCGGAGGTCGTGGTCGCGGGCGGGATGGAGTGCATGACGAACGCGCCGTACCTCCTGCCCGAAGCGCGCCGGGGCGTGCGTCTCGGCCACGGTCAGCTCATCGATTCGATGGTGCACGATGGGCTGTGGGACATCTTCAACGACTTCCACATGGGCATGACGGCCGAGCTCGTGGCCGAGAAGTATGAGATCAGCCGGCAGCAGCAGGACGAGTTCGCGGCGCGGAGCCACCAGAAAGCCGAGGCGGCCACGAAGGCCGGACGCTTCGACGAGGAGAAGCTCACGGTAAGGGTTCCCCAGCGCAAGGCCGACCCGATCGCGTTCACGACCGACGAGACCATCCGCGACGGGCTGACCGCGGACGCGCTCGCCAAGATGCGCCCCGCGTTCAAGCCG
This sequence comes from Planctomycetota bacterium, assembly GCA_004357655.1. Lineage (GTDB taxonomy): Bacteria > Planctomycetota > UBA1135 > UBA1135 > N075bin59. Next base: position 10,658 of record SMVQ01000018.1, on the reverse strand, counting down.
GACGGCGGCACCGTGACGGCGGCGAACGCCTCGGCGATCAACGACGGCGCGGCGGCCCTCGTCGTGATGAGCTCAGGCCGCGCCGAGGCGCTCGGCGTCAAGCCCCTGGCGCGCATCACCGGCTACGCGACCAGCGGGTGCGCGCCCGAATGGGTCATGATGGCGCCCGAGCAGTCGATCGCGACCTGCGCCGCGAAGCACGGCCGGAAACCCCAGGATTTCGAGCTGCACGAGATCAACGAGGCCTTCTCGGCCGCGGCGCTCGCATTGACGCGCGTCCTGGACCTCGACCCCGAGAAGATCAACGTGAACGGCGGCGCCGTGGCGCTCGGCCATCCCATCGGAGCCTCGGGCGCGCGCATCCTCGTCACGCTGCTGCATGCGATGAAGCAACGCGACGTCGCGACCGGCATGGCGTCGCTCTGCCTCGGCGGCGGGAACGCGGTCTCGCTCGGCGTCGAGAGGCTCGCTTCGTGACGGCGACGGCCTTCCAGAAGGTGGCGGTCGTCGGCGCGGGCACCATGGGCAGCGGCATCGCCCAGGTGTTCGCCGCGGCGGGCAGCGACGTGCTGCTGCTCGACTCCGCCGAGGAAGCGCTCGCGCGCGGCGTCGCATCGATCGAGAAGAGCCTCGGCCGGCTCGTGAAGAAGGCGAAGATCACCGCCGAGGACGCCGAGAGGGTCCGCGGGCGCATCCGGACAGGGACGGCGCTCCAGGACGTCTCGGACGAGCGTCTCGTCGTCGAGGCGATCGTCGAACAGCGCGAAGCCAAGACAGCTGCGTTCGCGGCGCTGGACGAGATCGCGAGCGAGGCCACGATCCTCACCACGAACACGTCCTCGATCTCGATCACGGAGATCGCGGCCGCCACGCAGCGGCCCGACAAGGTGATCGGCATGCACTTCATGAACCCCGTGCCGATCATGAAGCTCGTGGAGATCGTTCGCGGGCACGAGACCTCCGACGCCACCACGCAGGCCGTCGTCGAGTGCGCCGAGGCTCTCGGCAAGACCCCCGTGGAGGCGCACGACTACCCCGGCTTCGTCAGCAACCGCCTCCTGATGCCAATGATCAACGAGGCGGTCTTCTGCCTCATGGAGGGCGTCGCCACGCGCGAGGGAATCGACACGGTGATGAAGCTCGGGATGGCGCACCCCATGGGTCCGCTCACCCTCGCCGATCTGATCGGGCTCGACGTCTGCCTCGACATCATGACCGTCTTGCAGGGCGGTCTCGGCGACGACAAGTACCGGCCCTGTCCCCTGCTGCGGCGGATGGTCGCCGCGGGACGTCTCGGCCGCAAGACGGGGCACGGCTTCTACGACTACGAGTAGCGGGTGCCTCCAAAGCATGGACTTCGAACTGACTGAAGAAGAGACCCTCGTGCGCGACATGGCGCGTGAGTTTGCGCAGAAGGAGCTCGCTCCCCGCGCCAAGCAGCACGACAAGCAGGGTTTCATCGACCAGGCGGTCTTCGACGGCCTCGCCGAGCTCGGACTGTGGGGCCTGACGGTCGCCGAGGAGTACGGCGGCGCGGGTATGGGCAACCTGGCGCTCGCGCTCGTGCTCGAGGAGCTCAACGCGGCGTGCGCCTCGACCGGAGTGACGGTTTCGGTACACAACAGCCTCGTCTGCTCGCCGCTCGGCAAGTTCGGTTCCGAGGATCAGAAGCGCGAATGGCTGCCGCGGCTCGCGACCGGCGAGGTCCTCGGATGCTATTCGCTCACCGAGGTCAGCTCGGGCTCCGACGCGGCCAGCCTGCGCGCGACGGCGGTCCGTGACGGAGACGAGTGGGTGCTGAACGGCACGAAGATGTGGGTGACGACCGGCGACCGCGCGGGGTTCATCATCGTCTACATGCGCACCGATCCGGATGTGCACAAGTCGAAGGGCATCACGGCGTTCCTCGTGCCGGCCGGCTTGCCCGGGTTCTCCGTCGGCAAGAAGGAGAAGAAGACGGGGATCCGGGGCTCGACGACGGTCGAGCTGATCTTCGAGAACGTTCGCGTCCCGCACACGAGCGTCCTGGGCGAGGTGGATCGCGGCTTCCCGATCGCGATGGACACGCTGGACGGCGGTCGCATCGGCATCGGTGCCCAGGCCGTCGGCATCGGACAGGCGTGTCTCGATGCCTCGATCAAGTACGCCAATGAGCGCGAGCAGTTCGGGAAGCCCATCGGGAGGTTCCAGGCGATCCAGTGGAAGATCGCCGACATGTCGGCGCGGCTGAACGCCTCGCGGCTCCTCGTCCGTCAGGCGGCCTGGCTGCGCGACCGCGGTCGGCCCTGCAGTCGCGAAGCCGCCGAAGCCAAGCTGCTCTCCTCGACCATGGCCAATTTCTGTGCCGACGAGTGCCTCCAGATCCACGGCGGCGCGGGGTACACGGACGAGTTCCCGGTCGAGCGCTTCTTCCGCGACGCCAGGATCACCGAGATCTACGAGGGCGTCACCGACATCCAGCGCCTCGTCATCGCGCGTAGCCTCCTCCGTTGATCCTGAGCCCGGATCATTGAGTGAGGACGCACCCCAGACGCTCCAACTCGGCCCTGCCGCACAATCCGCGCCCCGGCGTCCAGGGCGACCTGTACGGGTCGTCTGCGGGGCCAGCACCCGCGAAGCCCCAGCGGGAGATGAGTGGATACGCTCAGGGCTCGTTCTCATGAGAAGTCTGGGCTAGTCATGACGCCCGCAGCCTCGCTCGCCGAGAAGCTCCTCGCCGGAGAGCGCTCCGCCGTCCCGCGGCTCATCTCGTGGGCGGAGAATGCTGACGAGCGGTTCCCCGCGGCCCTCGCGCGGATCTTTGGGCGCGTCGGCGGCGCGTGGCGGACCGGTGTCACGGGGCCGCCGGGGGTTGGGAAGAGCACGCTGGTCAACGAGTTGGCGCGCCTCTTCCGTGAGCGGGAGCGCACCGTCGGAATCCTCGCCGTCGACCCGTCGAGCCCGTTCACCGGCGGCGCGCTCCTCGGAGATCGCATCCGAATGGAGGAGCGCACGCTCGATGCGGGTGTGTTCATCCGCTCCATGGCGAGCCGCGGCAGCCACGGCGGACTCGCATTGGCGGCGGTCGACGCGTGCGACGTGATGGACGCGTTCGGATTCGACGAGGTGGTCGTCGAGACGGTCGGTGTCGGACAGGCGGAGTACGACGTGGTGTCCGCGGCGGACACCGTGCTCGTCGTGCTCTGTCCCGGCGCGGGCGACAGCATCCAGGCGATGAAGGCGGGCCTGCTCGAGGTGGCCGACGTCCTCGTCGTGAACAAGTCCGACGTGAGCGGCGCGGACCGGCTCGTGACGGACCTCGAGGAGGCGGTGCACATTCGGACAGCCGGCAGGACCGAGTGGACGACGCCGGTGGTCGCGTGCTCGGCCGGGACCGGCAAGGGCGTGGAGGGAGTCGTCGAAGCGATCGAGACCCACCGCGGGTTCCTCGCCGGGGATCGGAAGGAGCGGCTCCGCGCCGAGAAGCGCATCCTGCAGGTCCGGCGGAAGGTCTCCGAACGGCTGAGCGAGGCCGTCTGGGGCAGTCTCGGCTACCTCCGAACCGTCGAGACCCTCCTGAGGAACGGTGCTACGCCCTATGATGTGGCTGCGAGGGTCATGACGACGATCTCAGCGAAGCTCGTCGACGAGAACCCCCCATCCACGGACCCGGGAGCGGGTCGCCCATGAGCACATCCACAGACGGCGCGAGCATCGTCACCGCGGTGAATCCGCGGGAGATGTGGGCGACGGCCATGGCGGCGGGCAAGGTCCGCGACGTCGAGTTCACGACGCTGTCCGGCGAGCCGGTCCAGCCGCTCTACGGTCCGGAGGACGCCTCGGTCGATTACGAGCGCGATCTCGGCTGGCCCGGACAGTTTCCCTACACGCGCGGTGTTCATCCCACGATGTACCGCGGCCGGCTGTGGACGATGCGCCAGTTCGCGGGCTTCGGCACGGCGCGGGAGACGAACGAGCGCTTCAAGTTCCTGCTCGACCACGGCCAGACCGGACTCTCGACCGCCTTCGACTTCCCGACCCTGATGGGGCGCGACTCGGACGACCCGATGTGCCGCGGCGAAGTCGGCCAGGTCGGCGTCGCGATCTCGAGCCTGCGCGACATGGAGATGTTGATGGACGGGATCCCGATGGATCGCGTCTCGACCTCCATGACGATCAACGGTCCCGCGCCCATCTTGCTCGCGTTCTACATCGCTTGCGCCGAGAATCAGGGCGTCGATCCGAAGGTCACCCGCGGCACCCTCCAGAACGACATCCTGAAGGAGTACCAGGCCCAGCACGCCTGGCTCGTGCCCCCCGAGCCCGCGCTCCGCATGATCACGGACGTGATGTCCTATTGCGCGGAGCACGTCCCGAAGTTCAACACGATCTCCATCTCCGGCTACCACATTCGCGAGGCCGGTTCGACGGCCGCCCAGGAGCTCGCGTTCACGTTGGCGAACGGCATGGAGTACGTGCGGCGCGGGATCGCCGCGGGTATGGACGTCGACGAGTTCGCGCCGCGCCTGTCGTTCTTCTTCGACAGCCACGTCGACTTCTTCGAGGAGATCGCAAAGTTCCGGGCCGCGCGCCGGATCTGGGCCCGGAAGATGCGCGACGAATTCGGCGCGAAAGACCCCCGCTCGTGGATGCTGCGCTTCCACACTCAGACGGCAGGCGTGTCCCTCACGGCGCAGCAGCCCGAGAACAACATCGTGCGGACGGCCTTCGAGGCGCTCGCGGCGGTGCTGGGCGGCACGCAGTCCCTGCACACCAACTCCATGGACGAGACGCTGTCCCTCCCGACCGAGAAGGCGGCCAAGATCGCGCTCCGGACCCAGCAGATCATCGCGGAAGAGATCGAGGTGACGAACGTCGTGGACCCGCTCGCGGGGTCCTATTTCGTCGAGGCGGAGACCAACCGTCTCGAGGCGCAAGCCGAGCAGTACTTCCTGGAAGTCGAGCAGCGCGGCGGCGTCGTGCCCGCCATCGACGCGGGCTATTTCCAGCGCGAGATCCACAACTCGGCAGCCCGCTACCAGCGCGCTGTCGAGGCCGGACGCAAGCGGATCGTCGGCGTCAACTCGTACGTCGAGGACGAGGGCGACGGCCCCGAGATCGAGGTCCATCGCATCGATCCCGAGACGGAACGTGAGGCCCTGGCCGGGCTCCGAGACCTCAAGCGGACGCGCGACGGAGCGGCGGTGGAGCGCGAGCTGGCCGCGGTCCGCGAAACGTGCCACGACGGCAGCAACCTGCTCGAACGATTCATCTCCGCCGCGCACGCCTATTGCACGGTGGGGGAGATCGCGCAGGTCCTTCGCGACGAATTCGGTGAGTACCGGGAACCCAAGATCCTCTGAAGCGACACGTGGACGCATGGTAGAACGAAAAATCCGAGTCCTCGTCGGGAAGCCCGGCCTCGACGGCCACGACCGTGGTGCGAAGATCGTCGCCAGCGTCCTGCGCGATCACGGGATGGAGGTCATCTACACGGGCCTCCACAAGACGCCCGAGATGATCGCCGAGATCGCAGTCCAGGAAGACGTCGACGTCGTGGGCCTGTCCATCCTTTCTGGAGCGCACATGGAGCTGTTTCCGAGGGTGAGGAAGGCGCTCGAAGAACGCGGCCTGGGCCAGGTTCTACTCGTGGGCGGCGGCATCATCCCCAAGGACGACATGCGAGAACTCGAACGCGAAGGGTTCGCCAAGCTCTTCGGACCAGGAACAAAGACGGACGACATCGCGAACTACATCACGGATGAGATGTCGAGACGTTGGGCCAAAGAAGGAGCAGACGTATGAACGCCAGTCCGGAGCGCGACATCTTGAATGTCGACGAAGCAGCAGCCCTGCTCGGCGTCAGTGTCAAGACTTTCACCAGGGCCCTGCGCACGGAGAATCTCCCTGCGCGCAAGATCGGTCGGGAGTGGAAGTTCTCGCGGGCTGCACTCGTCGGTTGGGTCGGGGATGGGCGTTCGATGGACTTCTACCGGGAGTCCTCCGAATCCTCACCACGGTCCGCCGATGATGGGGGAGCGAACAACCGACGGACCGCCGGCTGGCAGATCGAGCTCGATTGATGGAAGGACAGCTTCGGACGACGTACGAGCTGCCGGACATCCGGCACGGACTCGATTTGACCGAGGATCAGGGCATGATCCGCGACATGGTTCGCGAGTTCGCCCAGAGCGAGGTGGCGCCGCTCGCAGCCAAGATCGACGAGGAGCACACCTTCCCCGTCGAAACGTGGACAAGGATCGTCGAGCTGGGACTCCCGGGGATCCCGTTCTCCGAGGAGTACGGCGGATCGGACGGCGGAACGCTCGCGTACATTCTCGCGGTCGAGGAGCTCAGCAAGGTCTGCGCTTCGACGGGCCTCACCCTCGCGGCGCACGTCAGCCTGGGCACGTACCCTATCTATGCCTGGGGTGCCGAAGCCCTCAAACGTGAGTACATCCCCAAGCTGATCAGCGGCGAGTACATGGGCGCGTACGGCCTGACCGAGCCAGGCGCGGGATCCGATTCGGGCAGCACGCGCACCACAGCCGTGCTCGAAGGCGACGAGTACGTGCTCAACGGCCGCAAGTGCTTCATCACCAACGCGAACCATGCCGGCGTATTCATCTGCACGGCTGTGACCGACAAGACCATCGGATCCAAGGGCATCAGCGCCTTCGCCGTACCGCGCACCGCGCCCGGCTTCAGCCTCGAGAAGGGCGAGATCAAGCTCGGCATGCGGGGTTCTGATTGGGCGAGCCTCGTGTTCGAAGACGCGCGCATACCCCGCGATCACCTGCTCGGACCGGAAGGTGAGGGCTTCGCGACCTTCATGAAGACCCTGGACGGCGGCCGGATTTCGATCGGTGCGCTGGCGCTCGGCATCGCCGAAGGAGCGTACGAGTGCGCGCTCCAGTACGCGCAGGAGCGCGAGGCGTTCGGCAAGTTCCTGTCCGACCAGCAGGCCGTGCAGTTCAAGCTCGCGGACATGGCGATGCAGATCGAGGCTGCGCGCCATCTCGTGTACCACGCCGCTCGTCTGAAGGACGCCGGCATGACTTACACGAAGGAGGGCGCGATGGCCAAGCTCTTCGCCTCGGAGGTGGCCATGCACGTGACCTACGACGCCATCCAGGTCTACGGCGGCTACGGCTTCAGCCGGGAGTACCCGGTCGAACGGATGTGGCGCGATGCGAAGCTCTGCACGATCGGGGAGGGGACCTCGGAGATCCAGCGCATGATCATCGCGCGCCAGATCCTTCACTCGGCATGACGCACAGTGCTGTGCCGAGGTGAGAGTTGACCAGGCAATCGAAGTCACGGGCCCTCGAGTCCACTTGGTCTCGGCGCAGGATCCGCGTCGGGGAGTGGACGATCACCGCCCTCTCCGACGGATTCTTCCGGCTCGACGGCGGATCCATGTGGGGCGTCGTGCCGGCGACCCTGTGGCGCCAGTGGACGCCGCCTGCCGGCGACAACACCATCCTGCTCGCCTTGCGCCCGTTTCTCGCCGAGCGCGGCGCCGACAAGGTCGTGATCGAGGTCGGCATCGGTGAGCGGTGGGAGGAGAAGTGGCGCGGCATCTACCACATCGAGGCCGGTGATTCGCTCCCCGCGACCCTCCGCGCCTGCGGCGTGGCGCCCGAGGACGTGACGCACGTCGTCGCCTCTCACTGCCACTGGGACCACATCGGCGGTCAGGTCATCGAGCGGGCGGGCGAGCTCGTTCCGACGTTTCCGAACGCGCGGCACTTCGCCCCCCGGATCGAGATCGAGATGGCGAAGCGTCCCGGTCACGCCCGGTCCGGTTCGTACCGTTCGGACGACGTCGAGCCGGTGGAGGAGCGCGGGCTCCTCGTTCCGTACGAGGGCACGCAGGAGCTCCTGCCGGGGATCCGGGCGCACGTGCTGGGCGGCCACTCGGACGGCGTCGCGGTGATCACGATCGGGGACGAGGACGGCGAGGCGGCCATCTTCTGGGCCGACGTCGTGCCGACGACACACCACATCCAGCCGCCGTACATCATGGCGTACGACATCGACGTCGTGCGCTCCTTCGAGCAGCGCTCGGAGTGGCTGGAGCGCGCGGCCGACCGCGGCTGGATCGGACTCTTCTACCACGACGCCGACGAGGCCTTCGGGCGGATCGTCCGGGCCGGCCGGCGGTTCGCATTCGAGCCCGTGGAGTCCGAGACGCTCGCGCCCGCGACCCCTTGACATGCGCATCGTCTCCGTCTGTCCGAGCCTCACGGAGCTCGTGTTCGCCCTCGACGCCGGCGACGAGCTCGTCGGGATCACGACCTATTGCACCCACCCGGCCGAGCGCGTCGCGACCGTCGAGAAAATCGGCGGCACGAAGGACCCGGACGTGGCGCGGATCGTGGCGCTCGAGCCCGACCTCGTACTCTTGAACGAGGAAGAGAACCGGCGCGAGGATGCGGAAGCGCTCGAGGCCGCGGGCCTGCGGTGCCTCTCGACCTTTCCGCGCACGGTGGCCGAGACGGCCGCGATGGTGCGGACCATCGGGACGGCGATCGACCGTGCACAAGGCGGCGAGGAGCTCGCGCGAGACATCGAACAGCGCGCGGACCGCATCCGCGCTGCCGCCGCGGGGAAACCGAGAGTGCGCTTCGCGTACCTGATCTGGCGCAAGCCCTGGATGGCGGCCGGAGGCGGGACGTACGTCGACGACATCCTGTCCGTGGCGGGTGGTTCCAACGTCTTCGGCGGCCTGGGCGAGCGCTACCCGAAGATCACGATCGTGGACCTGACGGTCGCGGATCCGGAGCTCGTGCTCCTCTCCAGCGAACCGTTCCCATTTCGGCGTGAGCATGCGCGCGCGCTCTCGGAGCTCACAGGCCTGCCGTCCGACCGCTTCTTGATGGCGGATGGCGAGGCGCTATCCTGGCACGGCTCGAGAACGCCCGAAGGCCTCGATTATGCGGAGAATTGCCTCCGCGCGAAGCGCGACTGACCCGCTCGAAGGGCACGGCAGGGGCGCCGCGGCAACACTCACCCGCTCCCACCAGAAGGTCTCCAATGATCCTGCTTGCTGTTCTCCTCATGCACGTTTCCGCTCCCACCCCCGAGGCACCCGACATCGTCAGCCCCACCTCGATGCCGCCCACCTCGCAGGAGGAGGAGGAGGAGGAAGAGGAAGAGGAGGAATCGGACAAAGAGGGCCGGTGGACCGGCCAGTTCACGCTCGGCGCGTCCGCGACCGACGGCACGAACACGGACATCAAGAACGCTACCGTCGGGTTCGACGCGGAGCGGAAGCTCGATAAGAACCGTTGGTCTTTCGGGTTCGCATGGAACTACTCGGAGAGCGACGGCGAGATCAACCAGCGCAAGACGACCGGCAAGGGGCAGTACGACTACTTCCTGACCGAGAAATCGTATTGGCTCGCAACGGCCAGCGCGGGTGCTGACAAGGAAACGGAGCTCGACCTCATCTGGACGTCCGGCGTCGGCTACGGGTATCAGTTCCGTGACGACGAGAAGTGGAAGCTGTCGAGCGAAGTCGGCGTCAACTACCTGAGCAAGGACTTCAAGGAGTCCGAGGATGCGGAGTATGTGACCGGGCGTCTCGCGTACGATGTGGCCTACTCGCCTAGTGACCGGTGGAAGTTCTCACAGGGAGCACAGATCTTTCCAGCGCTCCAGAGCGACGGTGACACGGACGCGGGCGACTTCTACGCCGCGTTCGATACCCGGATCCGAGCAACCGTCACGGGCGCCATGTTCGCGCAGATCCAGTGGACCCTGCTGTACGACCAGTCGCCCGGGAGAAACGACGACGGCGACAAGCTCGACAACGACGACAACCTCGTGCTGCTGACGATCGGCTGGAAGTTCTAACGCCCCTCTCCCTCTCCCCTCCGTTTCTGCCTGCCTCGCCTGCCTGCCTGGCTCTTCCGGTCCGTCATCAGGGACCGGAAGAGCCAGGCAGGCAGGCAGGCAGGCAGGCGAGGCAGGCAGAAACGGAGGGGAGAGGGAGGGTTACAGGTAGGCCCGCAGCTCTGCCGGCATCTGGAACACGACGCGCTCGGGCTCGCCGGGCGCCTCGACGACGTCGCCGGCTCCGAACTCGCGGAGACGCCCAAGGATCTCGAGCACGAGCGCTTCGGGGGCCGATGCTCCGGCGGTCACGCCGACGCGGCGCTTGCCTTCGAACCAGCCCGGCTCGAGCTGGTCGGCGTGGTCGACCAGGTAAGCGGGCACGCCGCCACGCTCGGCCAGCTCGCGCAGCCGGCTCGAATTCGAGCTGTTCGAAGACCCCACGACCACGATGACGTCGACCCCCGACGTCAGCTCGCGCACCGCGTTCTGCCGGTTCTGCGTCGCGTAGCAGATGTCGCGCAAGTCGGGGCCCTGGATCCTCGGAAATCGCGCGTGAAGCGCATCGATGACCGCGCGCGTGTCGTCGACCGACAGCGTCGTCTGCGTCACGTAGGCGAGTCGCTCGGGATCCTCGACGACCAGCGCCTCGACTTCCTCTGGAGTGGAGAGCACGTGCACCCTGCCTCGGATGCGACCGGTCGTGCCGATGACCTCGGGATGGCCGGGATGCCCGATGAGGACCACGTCGCAGCCCGAATCGGCGTACTGGCCCGCCTGCACGTGAACCTTGGTGACGAGCGGACACGTCGCATCGATGACGCGCAGCCCGCGGCCCT
>SMVQ01000302.1 GCA_004357655.1 Planctomycetota bacterium | reverse complement strand
GCCCAGTCCCTGCCGATCTCGGCCCTGCTCGGGATCGTCGCGATGATGTGGGCGCTCTCGCTCGGCATCTCCGCCGGGATCCTATCCGCGCTACGGCGCGGCTCCGGGCTCGACCTCGCGCTGCGGCTCGCAGCCACGGGCGGCATCGCCCTGCCGAACTTCGTCATCGCGAGCTTCCTCATCATCGTCTTCGTATTCGGCCTGGGCCTCTTCCCCGTGGCGGGCTGGGGCACGATCCGGCACATGCTGCTGCCCGGCTTCGCGCTCGGCGCGCCGTTCGCCGCCTACATCGCGCGCCTCACGCGCACGGGCATGCTCGAGGTGCTGTCCCAGGACCACATCCGCACGGCCCACGCCAAGGGCCTGCCCCCGCGGCTCGTGATCATGCGCCACGCGATGAAGGGCGGCATCCTGCCGGTCGTCTCGTACCTCGGGCCCGCCACCGCGGGGATCCTCACGGGCAGCCTCGTCATCGAGAAGATCTTCTTCATCCCCGGGACCGGGACGCACTTCATCAACAGCGCGCTCAACCGCGACTACACGCTCGCGATGGGCGTCACGATCCTCTACACGGTGCTCGTCTACTCGCTGAATACGATCGTCGACCTCGCCTACACCTTCCTGGATCCGCGCATCCAACTGGAGGAGGAGTAGGGATGAACGCACGGAAGCGCTGGGACTTCGGCCACCAGGACACGGAGCGCCTCCTCGCGGAAGCGCTGCACTACAGAGGCGAGAGTCTCTGGAACGACGCCTGGCGGCGGCTGAGACGCAACCGCGCGGCCTGGTGGAGTCTGCTCTTCCTCGTCGCCTTCGGCGCGCTCTCCTTCTTCGCGCCCCTCTTGCCCCTCCCCTCCCCCGTCACCCTGCACCTCGACGCGGGCGAGGCGACGCCCCCCGAGCTCGAGTTCGGCAACCACGACTACGAGCCCGAGTACTGGGACCTCAATGCGCTCGACAACGGGATGGTGTCCCTGCGCCAGAGCGTCTTCGGCGACTGGCAGACCGGCGCCTGGATGGGGCGCGACGGGACGGGCCGCGACCTCATGTCGCGAATCATCTGGGGCAGCCGCACCTCGATCCTCGTCGCCATCGCGGCCACCCTGTGCAGCCTCGTCATCGGCGTCACGTACGGCGCGTTCTCGGGGCTCATGGGCGGACGCGTCGACAACCTGATGATGCGCATCGTCGACGTCCTGTACTCGGTGCCGTTCATCTTCATCGTGATCTTCCTCATCACGATCGTCAACGAGTACCGCACCGAGCTAGAGGACAACTTCGGGATCGACCGCGAGCTCGTCTTCTTCGTCGTGATCGGCGCCATCTATTGGCTCACGATGGCGCGCGTGGTCCGTGGCCAGGTCCTGTCGCTCAAGCACTCCGAGTTCATCGAGGCGGCGCGCGTGCTCGGCGCCTCCACGGCGCGCATCCTCTTCGCGCACCTCGTCCCCAACGTGCTCTCGATCGTCATCGTCTACCTCACGCTCACGATCCCCGCGGTGATGCTGTTCGAGGCCTTCCTCTCCTTCCTGGGGCTCGGCATCGAGCCGCCGAAGGTGTCCTGGGGCCTGCTCGCCGTGGACGGCACGGAGGCGATCAACCCGATCTACCTCTTCTGGTGGCTCGTCCTGTTCCCCGCCATGGCGATGGGCTCGACGCTCCTCGCCCTGAACGTGCTCGGCGACGGGCTGCGCGACGCGCTCGATCCCAAGATGCGAGGCAAGGACTGATGGCGCTGCTCGAGGTCCGAAACCTGCGCGTGCGCTTCGAAATGTACCACGGGACGGTACTCGCCGTGAACGGCGTGGACATCACGCTCGAGGAGGGCGAGACGCTGGGGCTCGTCGGAGAGTCGGGATCGGGCAAGTCGGTCACGAACCTCGCGTTCATGGGCCTGCTCCCCACACCGCCGGCCGTGGTGGCGGCCGACGCCATGCACTTCGAGGGCCGCGACCTGATGCGGCTCTCCGAGTCGGAGCTGCGCGCGATCCGCGGCAACGAGATCTCGATGATCTTCCAGGATCCGATGACATCCCTGAACCCGCTGCTCACCATCGGGCGGCAGCTCACCGAGGTGCTCGAGGTGCACAAGGGAATGACCCGGCGCGCGGCGCGCAAGGCCTGCGCGGCGAGCCTCGAAGACGTCGGGATGCCCAACCCCGAAGCGCGGCTCGATCAGTATCCCCACGAGCTCTCGGGCGGCCTGCGCCAACGCGTGATGATCGCGATGGCGCTCCTCTGCCAACCCAAGATCCTCCTCGCCGACGAGCCGACCACGGCCCTCGACGTGACGATCCAGGCCCAGATCCTGGAGCTGATGAAGGACATTCAGGCGAAGACGGGCATGGCGATCCTGCTCGTCACGCACGATCTCGGCGTGATCGCCGGCATGGCCGAGCGCGTGAACGTGATGTACGCGGGGCGGCTCGTGGAGACGGCGTCGACGGGGGCGCTCTTCGCGCGGCCCCTGCACCCCTACACGCGCGGCCTGCTGTCGAGCGTCCCGACGCTCGACAGCGATCCGGACGCCGAGCTGTACACGATCCCCGGGCAGCCGCCGGACCTCGTCGACCTGCCGGCCGGCTGCGCTTTCCACGCGCGCTGCGGGTTCGCCGTAGATCGTTGCCGTGACGAGCTCCCGGACCTCGAGCGCCACACCGACCCCGTGACGTCGGAAGCGCGGTTCTCGGCCTGCTTCGAGTCGAAGAACCTCGCCGCCTTCGTGAAGAACGCCGCGGGGACCGATGATGCCACCGTCGATGCGACCGGGGGAGGCCGCCCGTGAGCCTGCTCGCGATCACGGACCTCCACAAGCACTTCCCGGTCGGGAAGGAGGGTCTCTTCGGACGCCCCGCGGCCTGGCTGCGCGCGGTCGATGGCGTCTCGCTCGAGCTCGAACGCGGTGAGACGCTCGGCCTGGTCGGCGAGTCGGGCTGCGGGAAGTCGACGGTCGCGCGCGTGATCATCGGCCTCCATTCCGCGACCTCGGGCTCGGTGCGCTACGAAGGCGTCGAGCTCACGACGCTCACCCGTCGCGAGTGGATCCCGTACCGCCGGAAGATGCAGATGATCTTCCAGGACCCGTACGCTTCGCTCGACCCGCGCCAGACGGTCGCCTCGATCCTCGCCGAGCCGCTCGCGATCCACAAGCTCGGCCGGCCGCGCGACAGGCGCCTGCGCGCCATCGAGCTGCTCGAGGCCGTGGGCCTGAACCCGCGCCACGTCCATCGCTACCCGCACGAGTTCTCGGGCGGACAGCGCCAGCGGATCGGGATCGCGCGCGCGCTCGCGCTCGAGCCGGACATCATCATCTGCGACGAACCCGTCTCGGCCCTCGACGTCTCGATCCAGGCCCAGATCATCAACCTGCTCGAGGAGCTGCAGGAGCGCTTCCAACTCGCGTACATCTTCATCGCCCACGACCTCGCCGTGGTCCGCCACATCTGCCAGCGCGTGGCCGTCATGTACCTCGGACGCATCGTCGAGGTCGCCGCGCGCGACGAGCTCTTCGGAGACCCGCGCCACCCGTACACGCGCGCACTGCTCTCCGCCATCCCCCACCCCGACCCCGAGCTCGAGCGCACGCGCGAGCGCGTCGTGCTCGCGGGCGACGTGCCCTCGCCCCTCGACCCGCCGTCGGGCTGCTCGTTCCACCCGCGCTGTCCGGAGCGCGCCGAAGTGCCGGACGACCGCTGTGCGCGGGAAGCCCCGGCGCTCGTCGCTCGAGCCACGGGTGGCGCGCGCCTGCGAGCGTGTCACCTGGACGAGAGCTAGTCCGGACGATTCACCGAGCCGTGCCTCGGACCTGCGGTGCCGGTGGTGCGCACGTGTAGGGGCCAGTTCCTGACGATCCTGACGCGTCTTCTTCCGGTCGAACAGGCCGTGCGAGCCTCGGGCCCGTCGGGAAGACGGCCACCGGGACAGAGTGACCGGCGATGGGGCTGGAGCGGCCTCCGATCGGGTATGGGGCCGGGGGGCAGGCCGGACACTAAACGAGCTGTCACGTTCGCTGGGGAGCGGGGTGTCTAGGCTCGGTTCAGATGAGTTCCGCGCCCCGCGGGAACTCCGCCGCCGCACCGCCAGCCCCCGATCATCTTGCTGTCACCGACGATCCCAGCCGACGCACGCGCGAACGAGGGCGACCTCCCGCGCGAGGCGGCGCCCAAGCGCGCCGCGCTGCCCTCGGCCGTCCTCGTCGGAGCGATCGGGGTGCTCGTCACCGCCCTCCTGTGGTGGGGTCTCGCACGGGGACACGTCGGGCCCTCCGTCGCCCTCCTGGTGGGCCTCCTCGCCACGGCGTTCACGGCGTGCGCGCTGAGGTCCTCCCACCGGAACTGCCTCGAATTGTTCGGCGCGCTCACGCGGAGCGAGGGCCGCAACGATGCGACGCGGGCCAGGGCGGAGGCCGCCGATCGCGTGAAGTCCAGTTTCTTGGCGGCGATGTCGCACGAGCTACGAACACCCCTCAACTCGATCATCGGCTTCTCGGGCGTCCTCGCGCAAGGCGCACCCGGCCCCCTCACCGAGACCCAGACCAAGCAGATCGCGACCATCCGCAGGAACGCTCTGCACCTGCTCTCGCTCATCGACGACCTGTTCGAGGTCGCCAGGATCGAGGCCGGCGAGATGCGCCTCGACATCGAGGAGTTCGACCTCGGCCGCACGATCGATGACGTGATCGAGGCCGTCCGGCCGCTCGCCGCCGCGAAGTCGCTGGTGATCACGAAGCGCATGGCGAAGGGCGTCGGCGTGATCGCCAGCGATCGGCGGCGCGTGGAGCAGGTCCTCACCGGACTCATCGGCAACGCCGTCAAGTTCACGGAGGAGGGTGGCGTCACCATCGACTGCGACCTCCGGGGCGACACGGTGGTCGTGCGCATCACGGACACCGGGATCGGCATCTGTGAGGCGGACTTCCCAAACCTGTTCCAGCCGTTCCAACAGATGGACTCCGGCCTCGCACGGCGCCATGGGGGCATCGGGGTGGGCCTCGCGCTCGCCAAGCGGCTCGCCGGGATCCTGGAGGGCGACCTCCACGCGGAGAGCGAGCTCGGATCGGGCAGCACCTTCGTCCTCACGCTGCCCCTCGTGATCCTGAGCTCGACCGCGGTTTCACGTCACGCCTGACGACGACCCGCCGAGCGGCGGCAGGTCTTCCGGCGGAAGCCACAGGTCCGGGTCCCGCGCGAGGCGCTGGAGCCATGCCTTCGGCCAGCGCGTGCGATCGACGGTCGCGGTCACTTCGTAGGCGAACGTCTTGAACGTGCACGGGAGCGCGCCGGCGCGCTCCATGCGGCGGAGCGCGGCGCGCGGGTCGACCTCGGAGCTGAAGACGCAGTCCTCGAGCAATCGAACTTCGTAGCCCGCCGCCAGGAGCCCGAGCACGGACTGCAGGATGCACACGTCGGTCTCCGCGCCCGCGACGACCACCGTCCGCCGGCCGGACGACGCGAGCGCCGCGCGGATCGCGGGCTCCCCTGTGCAGTCGAACGTCGACTTCTCGAAGCGCAGAGTGCCCTCCGGCATCGCGACCTGCAGGCGCTCGGGCACGGAACCCTTCGTGCTCGTCGGCCGCTCGAGCGTCGTGATGACGGGCAGGTCCGCGAGTCTGGCGAGGCCCAGCAGCCGCTCGAGGCGCACGATCACCGGCTCGGGATCGCCGTGCATGCACTCGATGAAGGCCGGCTGCACGTCGACGAGCAGCACGAGCGCGTCCAGGGCCAGGTCGAGAGGGCCGGGGTTCGCTGCCATCGGTACGGGTCTGGTCGCGCAGGTCAGGGTCCGGACGAGCCGTACTTCCCGCGTCTGGGCGAGCACCCGTCGTCCCCGGCGCGACACGACGACGACAGCGTACCCTCTGCGATACGTCGGGGTGGAGCGACGCCGCCGGGTTCCGCGCGGCACACCGTTCTCAGGCACTTGGCGGTAAGCTCTGCGGAGACCCGCCAGCTCCTGGAGATCCATCCCGATGCAACTCGCACGCCGCTCCTTGCTCACCACCGGCGCCGCCGCCTTCGTCGCGCCCCTCTTCGAGCTGGCCCGCGCCTCCGGCCGCGGCGCGTCGAGCCCCGACTCGCGCCCCTGGTTTCCGCTCGGAATCCAGAGCTACTCGCTGCGTCACTTCGACGCCCAGGGGGCGCTCGAACGCGCGCAAGCCCTGGGCCTGAACTACATCGAGTTCTATCCGGGACCGCAGTTGCCGCCCGACTCGGACACCGCGGCGCTCGCCGAGTTCAAGAAGAGCGCGCGCCGGCACGACCTGGCGCTGAGCGCCTTCGGCGTCGTCCCCTTCTCCGGGGACCGCGCGGCGAACCGCCGGTTCTTCGAGCTCGCGAACGTCCTGAACATCCGCAACCTGACGGCCGACCCCGCGCCCGACAGCTTCGAGAGCCTCGACGAGCTCGTGGCCGAGTTCGGCATTCGCGTCGCCATCCACAACCACGGACCGGGACATCGCTACGACAAGATCGCCGACGTTGCAAAGGCGGTGGCGGACCACCACCCGTGGATCGGGGCGTGCGTCGACACGGGGCACTTCATCCGCTCCGGCGAGGACCCCGTCCAGGCCGTCCGGGACCTGGGCCCCCGCGTGTTCGGGGTGCACCTCAAGGACTTCGCCGAGGAGCAAGCCCGGACGAAGGGCGTGCTGCTCGGCGCGGGGCACCTCGACGTGAAGGGCCTGCTGCGCGGGCTCGACGCGATCGATTTCCCCACGGACGGCGCGCTCTCCATCGAGTACGAGGAGCAGCCCGAAGACCCGATGGCCGACCTCGAGCGCTGCGTCGCGATCGCAACGGAGGCCGCGCGCGCCGTCGTCGCCGACGGGGGCTGATCCGTTAGAAGCGGCCAGGGACGACCCGCGTCCCGTTCTCGATCCAGGCGATGCGGCCCCGCGCGTCGAGGTGAAACACGACGCCCCTTGCGGGCACCACGAAGGCTCCCCGGCGGACCTGCGACCAGGTTACGGTCAGGCCGCCGTCGGCCGTGGGCGAGACGCTCGCCGGGCAGAGCGCTCCCGCCCAGTCCGGCAGGTCGAAGAACGCCGGATTCGCGCGCAGCACGCGCTGGGTGAAGTCGAAGGCGGTCGCCGCCGGATCGGGCCCGACCGGGTCCATCACGGGCCGGAGGATCGCCGGTCCGGCTGCGGGGACGACCGCCGCGATGGGATGGAAGCCGGGCATCGTGGCACCGACGAGCGCGAACCCTTCCAGGGCCCAGCCCCCTTCCCACCCGGGGCCGGGCGGGGGCGGATCGTCGCCGTCGCACCGACCGTGGTGGTGGTGGTGATGGCAGCAGTCGCCCGTGCAACTCGACACGTAGCACGAGCCCCCGCACAGGAAACCGAGTGCGACGAAGAGCACGAGGGCAGCGACGAGGCCCCGACGGGCGACGTAGAGCGGCTGGTTCAGGGAGCGTACGGGTCGCATGGTTCTCACCCCGCCCGGGTGGCTCCCACCCTGGACGAAGTGGCGTTCAGCGTGGTCCGAGAACAGGCTTCCCGACGTGCCCTGACCCGAGTCCATGTCCGACCGATTCCCAACTCCGGACACCTCGGGCACGGGCTCGGACGCGTTGGGAAGACAGTCACCGAGCCGTGCTGAAGAACATCAACCCTAGACGGGATCCGCCAGGACCACAAGGCGCCCCCGGGGTCGGCGCATCGGAGTGCCCGCTCAGGGATTACCCCAACCCCTTATTCGCTGGAAACCGGTAACTGGAGGGCTAGAAGGACTATTGCTGTAGACCGATGGTGCCCTGGCAGGCGACCCCATCGGTCGAGGACAGCCTCCGGGACGCGCGATGATTCCCCATCGCGCGTCCCATCCTTTATTCGGGGGTCATGGGGCTCGAATTCACGCGCGCGTGCCGGCGCTCGACCCGCGCGCGGTGCCCTTCTCCGGGCAGCGCGGTAGAATTCGCGACCGCTCGCGCGCCCATGATCGAGGTCGAACACGTCTCCCGGCTCTACGGCCACCTGCGCGCCGTCCACGACGTATCGTTCCGGATCGCACCGGGGGAGATCGTGGGTTTCCTCGGGCCGAACGGCGCCGGGAAGAGCACCTTGCTCAAGGTGCTCTCGACGTACCTCCTCCCCACGGAGGGCACGGTCCGCATCGCCGGCCACGACACGCGTCGCGCACCCCTCCTGGCCCGGGTGCACCTCGGCTACCTGCCCGAGCACAACGCGCTCTACGAGGCGATGCGCGTCGATCGGTTCCTCACCTTCATGGGCGAGGCGCGCGGCGTCACCGGGGCACGCCTCGCCGAGCGGCTCGCGTGGGTCCAGGACCGCTGCACGCTCGGGCCCGTGCTGCAGAAGCGCATCCGCGAGTGCTCCAAGGGCTTCCGGCAACGGATCGGTCTCGCCGCGGCGCTGATCCACGACCCGCCGGTGCTCCTCCTCGACGAGCCGACGCACGGCCTCGACCCACTCCAGGTCGTCGCCTTCCGCGAGTTCATTCACGAGCTCCGGCCCGGGCGGGCGATCCTGTTCTCCAGCCATATCCTCGCGGAGGTGCTCGAGATCAGCGACCGCTTGCTCGTCCTGGCGAACGGCGCGCTCGTCCTCGACAGCGCGGTGGACGAGCTCCAGCGATCCGCGGCGGAGGACTCGCGGACGATCGAGGAGCTCGTGCTCGCGGCCGTGAGCACGGGCCGGGGTGCGGGCGATGCCGCGCCCGCCGGAGGCGCGTCGTGACCGGCGGGCGCACGAGTGCGCCCACGGCGCCCGGGTTCCTCGCCGGGACGCGCGTCGTGTTCGCACGGGAGCTCGCCGCGACCTTCGACTCGAACATCGCCTACGTCGCGGCGATCGGTTTCCTGCTCCTCGCGTCCTCGCTCTTCATGAACGAGTTCTTCCTCGTGGGACGGCTCGACATGACGCCGTTCTTCGAGCTCCTCCCGCCGCTGTTCGTGCTGTTCCTGCCCGCGATCTCGATGCGCCTGTGGGCCGAGGACCGGCGGACGCGCACGTTCGAGCTCCTGGTCACCCTGCCGCTCCGACCCTTGCAGCTCGTGCTCGGCAAGTACGGCGCAGCGTTGGGACTCTT
>SMVQ01000301.1 GCA_004357655.1 Planctomycetota bacterium | reverse complement strand
TGCGCTGTAGAAGAGGTGCTGCAGCTCGAAGGTGGTCCCGTCCGTGACCCGTAGAGTGATCGGCATGCTGGCCGCTGTCGTGTCCTCGAGCACGTATGGTGCGATTTGCACTCGGACGCCGGTCTCCGCACTGGCATGCGCCGGCACGCGAACGTTCTCGATGGTGAGAATCGCGTCGGGCGTGGCTTGCACCATCCCCTCGCCGACCGGCAGGCCCGAGGCGATCGCCTGCAAGTCCCAGGCGTACCACCGTCCCGGGAGGACCTCGAAGCTCTGGATGCGACGCGGCGTCACGTCGATGACGCGTGGAGCGGAGTCCATCGCGCGCAAGCTGACGCGCCAGAGCTCCGTCTGGTCGACGGGCGCGCCGTCCGTCAACGGCGGGTCGGGGTCCCACGGGTACCAACTCGCGGACCACTCGATCTCGCTGTTGACCTCGTCCATGTTGAGCAGATGGGAGGATGACGATGAGAGGCCGGGGAGGGTCTCGCTCTTCACGACCTGAAAGTCGAAGAACGGGTGGGGGGGTATCCCCGGCTGCGTGGGGCAGGCGGGATCGAAGCGGAGGGTGGGCGGCAGGCCGCTGAAGCTGTCGTTGTACGGCGACCAGGCGTGGCCGCCCGTCGCGCGGGACACGGCGCCCCAGGCGCGTTGCGCGGCGTCGAACGCCTGGTACGCCGGGCGCGCCTGCTCGGACCAGGGCAGCACGGGATCATCGATGGCCGTGAGGACTCCGAACGGCGCCATCGGCTCGCTCTGCCGCACGAGGGCCTGGAGGGCGTGGTCCTGCCAGTCCCACACCGAAGTGCCCGCGTGAACGCCGAGCGGGTCCGCGAGGCCCATGGGGGCGTCCAGTGCGATCGGCAGTGCGAGCCTCGGCGGCCCCCACTTCAACTGCATGTCGCCGAACAGCTCCGCGGGGCTGGCCGCATAGCGCGTCACCGGTTTGTGTGCGTACGCCGCCGCGAACACGTTCGGGTATCGCATCGCCAGTCCGAGCGCACCGCCCCCGCCCATGGACCACCCGGTCACGTAGATGCGCTGGCGGTCGATCGGTCCCACGGTCTGCGGCATGTCGAACAACATGCGCAGCACCCGCTGTTCAGTGAAGTTCACGATCGACTGCCCGGTGGCGTTCGCGAGGTCGATGCCGGTCCGGTAGTCGTGGGACTCGGCAAAGCCGAACCACCACGTCGCCATCGTGTCGATCGGGTACACCCGCCACGCGCACCACGCAGAATAGGGGTCTTCCACGCGCCGGCCCGATCCTCCGTAGTGATGGAGCACGAGCACGACGGGGCTGGACTCTTCGAGTTGACTGCACGCGCACGCAGAGTCGGGTTCGAAGATGACGTAGTTGAAGGCGTAGGCGAGCTGCGAACGGTTCGCCAGGGAGACGGGTGGCGTGAGTCCCCAGAAGGCGTTGAAGGGGTTGGGCGCGCAAAGGGTCGGATTGAAACTGTGCAGGTCCAGATACTGCGTGAACACCCGCTCGTCGCTGGCTGGGACGTGGAGCGCGGGGTCGATCTCATCGGTGACCTCGATCGGTAGGGGGGCGTCGAGGCGCTCATGGACCGGCTTCGAGACAGCGTGCTCGGTCTCGATCCCGAGGTGAATGACGTTCACGCGGTACCGCGCGCATCCTTCGGTGCCCACGTCGAACCCCGGACATTGGCCGTCGACGAACTCCTCGGGGGCAACCGTCCACACGAAGAGCCCTTCGCCCTCTTCCAGCGAACGGTTGGCCCCCGGGCGCACTGGATCGGGCACGACGTAGCGCTCGAGGTACCTGGGCTCCCAGCCGTTGAACGAGTCGATGCGATCCGACAGGAACAGGCCCGAGCCTTCGGGGATGTCCGCGGCGTAGAGAGCGCCGGTGGCGAGGACCACACCGGAAGACGAAATCTCGTCGCGATAGATCCGGTAGGTCTCCCCCGTGAGGTCGGCGCGCTCGCGCCACACGAGGAAGGACTGGCCGTGCCTGTGCGCGACCTCGAGCGTCGGGCCGAGGAGCTCGCCGCTCGACTGTGCGCTGAGGCCGGGCGTTACCGATAGTGTCAGAACCACCCCGAGGCGGGCGGAGATGCAGGCCATGATGCGAACCAACGTCTGGGGATCCGAGGGAGCGGCGGATCGCCGCAGGGGAGGAGTGCCCAGATCCTACTCGGTGCGCACGATCCCGTGGTTCCGAAGCTGCGAATCCCGGATCAGGGCGCCTTGCGGACGAAACCGCCGAAGCGACTGCGGACCTCGGGGTGTTGGTCGTCGTCGAGCGCGACTCGGAGCGTACCGTCGAACCGCCCGGGGGGCAGCGTGGAGTCAGCGCGCAGCGTGAGCTTCCAGCGGGAGCTGCGTCCGGTCGCATCGGGAGCGACGACCTCGCGCGCGACCTCGAAGTGATCAGCGAGCGCCCCCTCGATCACGACGCCCTCGACCAGGACCCGGGCACCCGGAACGAGAGCGCGCAACTCGAGCTCGAGGACCGCTTCCGTGCCGGCCTCGATCGCCTGGAAGTTCGGACTGCGCGGGTAGATGACGACGTCCTCGACGACCTGCGCCCAGACCACGATCTCCAGCGTGCCGGACTCGCCCTGCCCCTGGTCGTCCGTGGTGGCGAGCACCACCCGGTCCCGGATCGGTCCGAGGGGCTGCAGCTCGGGCAGCGTCACGCTCAGCGTCCAGAGGTTTTCCGCGCCCATGACCGTCTCCGTCAGCGTGGCCGTGACGCGCTCGCCCTGCGCGGCGATCCCCACGATGCGCGCCAGCGAACCCGGCGTGCCCGTCACGATCCGCGCCACCGCGGCCTTGCCGGCCGTCGTCGGCACTTCATCCAGGTGAATGGTGGCGGGTGTGACCTGGAACAGCTTCTCCGCGACGAGGTGCACCTCGAAGGTGATGAAAGGCGTGTACTGCGAGTCCGTGCGGACGCGGACGATCGAGAGCTTGTCCCTGTTGGGGATCGGGACGGCGGTCGTGTCGACGAGGATCGTGAGGTCCACGAGCTCCCCCGGCGGCACGACGAGCACGCCGTCGGTCGCCCGCACGTCGCCCACGATGACCTCGCCCGCGTCCGTCTCGTACGTGATGCTCTTGATGCGAACGCAGGAGCAGGGCCACTGGACGGACAGGATCGTGATCGGCACGGCCTCGGTGTTCTCGAGCACGAAGGTGTGGGTGGCGCGCTTGCCGTAGGGGACCGCGCCGAAGTCGTGGAAGTTCTTGCGCTCGCCCTCGCCATGGATGACGAGGCCCGCGTCGGTGCCCGCCGCCGACGAATGGGGGGCTTCGGCGCCGCAGCCCAGGGCGAGTAGGATGGCGACGGTCACGAGGCAGAGGGACGGCGTCAGGGGGCGGGGCTCGAGCTTTGGCATGCGCGGTCTCACGGGGCGGTCGGTCCGGGTGATTCGGGAGCGATGGTGGGGTGTGTGCGGGGAACAGGGGCAGCGGGCCACGACGATACGCAACTCAGGGTCCACAGGGGCCCAGACGGGGATCGGCCGCTACGGGCGCCCGGGGCTGGCCGGGACCGGGCTCCGAGCGACCCGTAGCTGCCACCCGTGCTGTTCCGCACCTACCGGCCTTCGTCCTGCCGCGCCTGGTCCTGTTCCTCGCCATCGGCGCCGCCACCGTAGCCCAGGCTGTACAGCGCGCTCGCGTCCGGGACGGCGCCACCCGTCCCAGGCGGCTCGACCTCCATGGCGCCGCGCTCCAGGAGGAAGGTTTCTAGGCGCGCGAGCTGCTCGGGGTGGTCCTGCGCCACGTTCCGAAGCTCCCGCGGGTCGGCGTCGAGGTCGAACAGCTCGTGGTTCTCGGGTCGGAGCTCGTGGTAGATGAGCTTCCAGCGACCGTCGGTGACGGCGAAGAGGTTCTCGTCCTGCGCGATGGCCGGCAGGCCCCTGCGCGGAGAGAAAGTGTCGTAGTGATTCAGGGCGTCGGCGTAGGCGATGCGCGTCCCGGCGGGCTCGCCACGCAGGACGCCCAACAAGCTCTGTCCCTCGATCGCCTGCCGCGTGGGCGCGTCGAGCACCTCGAGCAGCGTCGGGAGGATGTCGATGGTGCGCACCTGCTCCGCGCGCGGCACGACGACGCCCGCAGCCTCGCCCGGGATGCGCATGATGAGCGGGACGCGGATGCACCAGTCGTAGAGGAGCCTGTGCTTGGGCCAGCCGTGCCGCGCCCGTCCATCCTTCAGGCCCTGGCCGTGGTCGGCCGTGACGACGATTACGGTCCGGTCCCACTGCCCGTGCTCCTCGAGCCAGTCGACGAGCCGCCCCACCTGGGCGTCCATGTAGGCGAGCTCGGGGTCGTACATCATCTCGCGCGCCTCGATGCTACGGCCGTCGACTTCGCGCGGGTATTCCTGGATACCGTGGGCCTTCACGAACTCCAGCGGCGGCACGAGCGAGTAGTCGTGAACGTCGAAGAGGTGCACCCACAGGCACCAGGGCGCGTCCGCGCCGTGTTCGTCGAGCCACTCGAGCGCCTGCCCGACCGTGGCGTCGCTGCGGCGCTGCGTGTTCAGGGTCTGCTGCTCGTTCCAAAAGCCCTCGTGGGCGTTCTGTTCGGTGAAGTCCATACCATCGAGGTCGAGCCCGGTCTCGAACGTCTCGAAGCCCTGGTCGAGGCCGTAGATCTCGGACAAGACGTACGTGCTCACCATCGCCGCGGTCTGGTAGCCCTCGCGCTGCAATATCTCGGGCAGGGTATCCACCGATTCCTTGAGCCTGTGGCTCACTTCCTCGCTGTAGAACACGCGCATCCCGTGCCGGTAGTTGTTGAGGCCCGTCAGGATCGATGAGTGCGACATCGGTGTGATGCCCGCCGTCGAGATCGCGCGCTCGAAGCGCGCACCCGCCGCGGCGATGGCATCGATCCGCGGCGTCGTCTGCTTGCCGTAGCCGTAGCAGCCCATGTGGTCGGGGCGCGTCGTGTCGAGCGTGATGAGGAGGACGTTGAGGGGCTCGCCGCCGTCCCCGCAAGCGACCGTCACGGCGAGGCACGAGAGCAGGGCGAAACGGAAAGCGCCCGTGCCGACCGGTCGGTTTGTCGTGTCGTACATGGCTGTCATTGCGCCTGTCGGCGGGCGATCTCTTGCCAGCGTGCCTCCATGTGGAGCAGGATATCGTCTATCGACAGGGGGCGTTCGTGGACGGCATCGTAGAACCAGGCGAGCTCCTGGCGCAGGAGTCGCAGGCCCGCCCCGGTGACACCGCCCCCGACCTTGCGGCGGAAGATGACGTAGGAGCGCCAGAAGTGCTGGATGTCTGCGTCCAGGTGGCTTCCTCCGAGGTATTCCGTCTTCTGGTATTCGGGATCGAGGAACTTGCAGACATCGTTCGTGAAGGCGACCTCCTTGAGGAGATCGTCATCCTCCGCCAGGAGCTCGCGGACGAAGGGCAGTCCGAAGCGCGAGGGGTCGAGGGTGCCGCGGTTGAGGAGCACGTGGAGGGCGTCGAGCCGCTCGCGCGTCGTCGCTCCATCGCGCCAGGCGGACTCGATCTCCGCGTCCGAACGGTGGAGCGCGAGCCACGTTCCGAGCTGGCCGAGGAGCAGTCCCAGGCAGACCATGTGGGGGACCCAGGCCTTCACTCGCGCGGGGCTCACGACGCCCCCCCCCATGCGTACCGGATCACCGCCAGGGTCTCCGGCAGGTCGACCCACCACAAGCACGCGAGCACGGCCCAGGCGGCGGCGATGGAGAACAGCGCTCGGCGCCCGCCGGCCCGTCCACCTCGCGTCGCGAAGCCGGCGGCGAGGACGATCAGGAAGGGCACCATCGGGATCCGGAACCGCGACATCGAGACGAGCAGGGACGTCAGTGCGACGTATCCGAGCACCGTCCCGAGCAACCAACGGCTCGTCCGGTCCATCCGGGTCCCGAACCACCCGCCGGCGGCGAGGAGCAACAGGATCACGGGCGAGAGCATCGCGAGGCTGACGAGGGCGCGACGCACGGACAGTTGCCCCAGGACGCTCTCCTCGTACCGTCCGATGCCCTGGTGCCGCACGAAGAAGGATGCCGGTGCGACGAGGTCGGCCAGCTTCTTGATGCGCGAGCGGAAGAGCCACCCGGGGTGCTCGGCCGCGTACGCGAGGCCTCGTCTCTGGTTCTCCGCGAGCCGGTCCGGAGTGTTGCGGATGTGTTCCGCGCGCGCCCACTCGCCGTCGGGATCGGCGGCGACGAACCAGGGCCGGGCGAGAGTCTCCGGCGACTCCTCGAGGAACAAGTGGCGCCCGTAGGCCGTGAGGTCGAAGTTCTTGTACGGCGCATTGAGCCCGCCGTGGGCGTTCTCTCCGAGGCTCGCTCCGAGCGGCACGAACCGGCCGTAGACCTCCGCGTTGCGGAGCGTCCATGGCAGGATGGGGACCGCGATCGCGAGGAGGAACAGCGACGCCCGGCGCAGACCTTCGATGCGGGCGAGTCCCGTCGGGAAGACGGCGAGCAGGAGGGCGAGGAGCGGGGCGAGGTAGAGCGGCATCTCCTTGACGAAGAGCGCGCCGGCCAGGAGGAGTCCCGCCAGGAGGATGCGCCCGTCCCGCGCGCCGCCGTCGGCCTGGAGCACGACGAGGACCTGGTACAGGGCGGGGAGGAACAGGGCGAGGAACAGGGTCTCGCTCCAGAAGTAGTGCGTGAAGCCGATGAGCGGCAGGTAGCCGCACCAGATCGCGCCGGCGACGAGAGCCGTGCGTCCGCCGTAGAGCCGGCGCGCGAAGAGCATCGTGGTGAAGCCGATCGACGCGGATGCGAGCACTTGCAGGAGCTTCGCCACGAAGAGCCCGCCCATCTCGAATCCGTCGAGGCAGACGGCGAGGAAGAACGGGTAGCCCGGCGGCCAGAGGTACCGGTAGCTGTCCGAGTAGAAGCCGAAGTGGTTCCAGGAGACGGCGAGATAGACGTAGTTCGCCTCGTCGGACTGGAACTCGAGGTCGCCCGCCAGGCAGAGGAACAGGAAGCGCAATGCCACACCCACCGCGCACAGGACGACGAGGGGGCGAGCGGATCCCTTGTAGTCTTCCACGGGGGCGGATACGGGGCTGTCCGTCGGGCGGGCCGGGGCGGACAGCCGGCTAGCGCCCTTTGTCGTCCTTGTCAGCGCCCACCCGCTCCGCCGGCGGGAGCTTGCGTAGGGCGCGCTGGATCATCTTCTCCGCCTTGTCGCCCAGGTCTCGCCTGCCACGCTCGGCGAGGGCGCGGGCCAGGTCGTACAACTTGACTCGCATGGCGTGCCGCATCAGGAGGGAGTACACGCGGCCCGAAGGAAAGGCCTCGACCAGGACGTCGACGAGCTCGGCGGCCTCCGCCCCGCGCCCTACCCCGAGCTGGGCTTCGTACAGGTGGACCGCGTCGACGATGATCTCGTTGCGGGCGTCCCTCGCGCTGGGGTCGGTCTTGGGCGAGCGCGCGTCGTGCTCATGCTCCGGATCCTCGGCCTGCACGTTGGCCTCGATCCGCGCGATCAGACCTGGGACGACCTCGCCGGCGCTGTCGAGGACGTCCGTGTAGCGGCGCAGGGCCACGAGCTCGACCAGGAGCTCCTCGAAGAGGATCGCCCGCAGCTCCTGCGTGTGCTCGTGCTCACCACCCGCGGCGAGCCGATCGTACATCGCGACCGAGACATCGATGTCCATGAGCCAGAAGTTGTAGCGGAGGAAGGCTCTGGCTTCGCGCGGGCTGGCCGTGCCCTCGGAGAGGGCCCATCCCAGTCGGTCCCGACGCGTGCGCAAGCCGCGCCGTGTCGGGACGACCTTGTGCATCACCATCATGCGGTTCAGCAGGAAGTCCAGATACTTTGCATCGAAGCCCGGTTGGAATGTCTCGCCAGAGTCCAGGCAGAAGAAGTAGGCCTTCACGACCTCTTCGGGATCCTGTTTGATTCCGTACAGGTAATTCCCGTACGCGAGCCACGCCCCCGGGTCATGCTCCAACTCGTCCTTGGGACGCTCCACCGGTGCCGAGCTGGCGACTACGGAGGCTTCGAGCCTCCTCATGAAGTCCTCGGAGCCGAAGAAGCCTGGGATGCGCTCGAGCACCCCCCCCTCGGCGTCGAGCAAGGTCACCTGGGGATAGCTACCCACGAGGTATTCCACGGCGAGCTGCCGCTCCTGGTCCCCATCGATCATGATCGGGATCGTCATCTCGGTGATCCACTTCGCGATCGCCGCATCCGAGTAGGTCAGCTCCATCCGCCGGCACTCGGGGTTCCCCGCGGACGACCATGCCACGAAGACGGGCTTCTCGTCGGCCATGGCCCGTTCGAGGGCCTGCGCGAGGTCGAGGTCCAGGAACGGCTCTCCGTCCACCGCGGCCGTGGCTGAGCCGAGGACGAGAGCCGGGACGAGGATCTGGAGCAGGCGAGTCGAGAAGTGGGGCATGGGGTGATCCGAGCGGAGGATGGGAGCTGGATTGTAGCGCCGGCCGTGTCCGACAGTACCTGACAAGGGGGTATCGGCAGTCGGCCGGAGGGACCTTACGGAGCCCCCGAGCCGCTGTTGGGCGCGCTCGCGGGTTCGGTCCGCGCGGGCGTTGGGGTCGGCCAGGAATCGGCGACCAGGGCCCCCACGCGGCGCGCGAGGGGCGGGTGGGAATGGTGCAGGAACACGTAGAACGGGTGCGGCGTCAGGTTCGTGAGGCTCTCCGCGGACAGTTTGATCAGGGCCGATGCCAGCGACTCGGGACGCCCGGTCGTCCGCGCCGCGAACCGGTCGGCCTCGAACTCGTGCTTGCGCGACAACGCTTGCAGGAACATGGCGAGGAGCAGCTCGACGGGCTTGTAGAGCAGGGCGAAGAACACGAGCCCCGCGTAGACCGGCGTGCCTGCCACGCCGAAGGCCTCGAACAGTCCCGGTCGCGAGATGAACAGCGACATGAGCCAGAACACGAGACCCGCGTTCGCGATCGCGAGCACGAGCCCCTGGAGCACGTGATGGCGCTTGTAGTGTCCGACCTCGTGCGCGACGACGCCCAGCAGCTCCTGCGTCGACTGCTGCTCGATCAGCGTGTCGAAGAGGGCGATGCGCTTGCGCGGCCCGAAGCCCGTGAAGAACGCGTTGGCCTTCGTGCTCCGGCGCGAGCCGTCGATCACGAAGATGCCCGCGAGGGGGAACCCGACGGAGCGGCCGTAGTCGAGGATCGCCGCCTTCAGCTCGCCCTCTTCGATGGGTGTGAAGCGGTTGAAGAGCGGCATGAGCCAGGTCGGCGCGATGTACTGCACGAACAGCAGGAACGCCGTCGTCGCCGCCCAGCACCACAGCCACGCGGCGGCCCCCGTGCGCTCGAAGAAAGCGAGGATCGCCGCGAGCAGCGGTCCGCCGAGGACGAGGGCGAGGAGCAACCCCTTCAGCGTGTCCGCCACGAAGGTGCGCGCGTTCGTCCGGTTGAAGCCGAAGCGCTCCTCGATCACGAACGTGCCCCAGAGCTGGAACGGCAGCCCGAGCAGCCACCCGAGGCCGAGCACGAGGCCGATGAAGAGGACACCGGTCGGGACGCTCGCGAGCCCGAGGGACCGGACGAGCTCGTCGAGCCATGGGAAGCCGCCGGCGCGCCAGAAGAGGAGCAGCGCCGCGAGCTCCACGGTGGCGGCGATCAGGCCGAAGCGCGTCCGCACCCGCGTGTACTCCTGGGACCGCCGATAGGTCGTCGCGTCGTAGGCACGCTCGAAACCGGCGGGGAGCTCCGGCCGCAGCGCGCGCACGTTCAGGACATCCGCACAGAGGCGGAGCGCGTACTCACCGACGAGGGCGGCGAGGATGACGGCAGCGTAGGGATTCATGGTCCGGGGGGCAGCGAGAGACTAACGTAGCGGGATGACCGAACCGGACAAGCCCGAGCGGCCCGCCTACGTTCGACTCGCGATCGAGATGGGACCGCTGGTACTCTTCTTCATCGCGAACGCCAAGTTCGGGATCATGACGGCCACGGCGGTCTTCATGGTGTCGATCGTGGTCTCGCTGCTCGCCTCACTGGCCTTGGAGAAGCGTGTCCCGATCATGCCGATGGTCACGGCGGTCTTCGTGCTCGTATTCGGTGGGCTGACTCTCTACCTGCAAGACGACCTGTTCATCAAGCTGAAGCCCACGATCGTGAACGTCATGTTCGCGGCCATCCTGTTCGGCGGGCTGGCGACCGGGCGGGCGTTCTTGAAGCCGCTCTTCGGCACCGCCATGCAACTCCGCGAGGAAGGCTGGCGCGCGCTCACCCTGCGCTGGGCGTTCTTCTTCCTGGTTCTGGCCGGCCTGAACGAGTTCGTCTGGCGCAACTTCACCACGGACACCTGGGTGTCCTTCAAGGTCTGGGGCATCATGCCGCTCACGATTCTCTTCATGATGACGCAGATGCCTTTGATCCAGCGCTACACGATCGAGGAAGAGCCGCAGGGCGAGGCTTAGTCCGTACTTCGGGCTATATGCCCCAGCCGCCCGAGAGCTGCAGGTTCGCCCCATTCACGTAGCGTGCCTCGTCCGACAGGAGGTAGAGGGCCGCGGAGACGACGTCGGCGAGCTCGCCCACGTAGCCGGCCGGGATGTTCTTCACCATCTTCTGGAGCTCCTCCGCGGGCGCGCTGCCCGAGTCGATGAAGCCGGGCGAGATCGAGTTCACCGTGACGCCCGAGGATCCGAGCACCTTCGCCAGGGTGCGCGTGAGGATGAGCAGCGCCGACTTGGCGATGTAGTGCCCCGTCACCATCGGCTGCGCGACCATCCGGTCCGCGTTGGCCATGCCGAACGTGAGGATGCGGCCCCACTTCTGCTCGGCCATGATCGGCGCGACGAGCTGCCCGAGGTAGAAGACGGGGTGCAGGTTGTTGTCGAACATCTCGTGCCAGCCGGCGACGGTCTCTTCGAGCAGCGGCACGCGGTGGTAGGGCCCCGCGCAGTTCACGAGCGCATCGAGGCGGCCCCAACGCGACTGGACCTCCGCGACGAGTGCCGCGCAGGCTTCGGGGTCGGAGACGTCGCACGGGAGGGCGAGGGCCTCGGTCCCCTTCGCGCGCAGCGCCGCGCCCGTCGCCTCCGCCTCCTCGGGACCGCTGCGGTAGCAGAGCGCCACGCGCCAGCCGTCCGCGGCGAGCGCGAGCCCGATCGCGCGTCCGATCCCCTTGTCTCCACCCGTGATCAAGGCCACCCTGTTCGTCATGCATGCGCTCCTCGCGCCCGACTATAGCCCCGTCCGCGCGGCGGCCGTAGGGTGGTGCGCGTGCTTCCCCTGGCTCCCGTGCTAGCGGCCCTGCTCGCCGTTCCGTGCCACCAGGACCCCGCGCCCGACCGCGTCGAGCTCACGAACGGCCGTGTGCTCGAGGGTCTCGTCGTCTTCGAGGACGACGAGACGCTCGTCTTGCGCGTGAAGAGCCGTCTCAAGACCGTCGACCAGGCCAAGATCGAGAGCGTGACGGCCGTCCGGCGCGTCCTGCCGGAGGCCCTCGAGCTCGTCTCCGCGGCCGTCGAGGGCGACGTGATGCAGCAGCTCCTCGTGGCCGAGCAGCTCGCGGACGAGCTGAACCTGCCGCGCGAATCGCGCCTCATGTACTGGCGCGCGCTCACCCTCGATCCGTCCAACGAAGCCGCTCACAGAGCGCTCGGGCACAAGCTGCGCAGGGGGAAGTGGCTCTTCTCCATCAAGGGGCACTGGATCGGCTTCGCCAAGCTGAAGCAGCTCCGACGCGACTTCAGCGACGCGTGGGAGCTCGAGACCACGCACTTCCACGTGCGGTCCAACCTCGAGCTGCGGGAAGCCATCGACGTCGCGTTCGACCTCGAGCGCGCGTACGTCGGGTTCTACAGCGCGTTTGGCGCGGCCTTCGGCCTGCACGAGCTCTCCGAGCCCATCGAGGCCTGGGTGCACGCCGACAGCAAGTCGTACCTCTATCCCTCGAGCGCCCGCGCCGGCTACTTCGTGCCCCTGGACAACCGTCTCAACATCAACGCCTCGCGCCAGATCGACCCGCGGGTCCTGGTCCACGAGGCGGTCCACGCGCTCGTCTTCAACACCGCGCAGCGGACGAAGAAGCGCAAGGGCTCGATCCCCGCCTGGCTCGACGAGGGGCTCGCGCTCTACTTCGGGGCCGGCTTCACCGGCGGCGTGGGAGCGCTGCGAGTGAACGGCAGCGCGGACGATGTCCGGTCCTACCGGCTGCAGGCGAACCACGACGATCCGTACCGCCTGAATCGCGTCCTGAACTTCGGGAGCAGCGACTTCGAGAGCCCGACCAGGGTGGGGCTCAAGTACTCGCAGTCGTACTCGCTCGTCGCCTTCTGCCTGGAGGGCGGGGGCGAGCAGATCCGCGAAGGCTTCTTCGCGTTCGTGCGCGGAGCCTACGACGGCAAGGGCTCCTCGACGCACTTCAAGAAAGCGCTCGGGGTCAAGCAGAAGGAGCTCGAGCGGCTGTACACGGAGTTCGTCGCGCGCAAGGCGCGTGGGGGATGAGCGCGTGGCGCGCGGTCCTGCCGCTCGCGTGCCTCGTCGCGCTGGCGGCGTGTGCCGCGCCGGCGGGCGACGTCCGAGGCGATGGGGCCGGCGCGCGCGCACTCCTCGTCGAGGCCGACGCCCTCTTCAGCGCGCGGGAGTACGCCGCCGCGACGGAGGCGTACCAGCGCGTCTCCGCGGCGGCCGAGGCCGAGGGCGACGGCACGACGCGAACCGAGGCCCTCGCCATGGTCGCGCGCGGGTACAGCATCCAGCACGAGCTCGAGCTCGGGCGGCCGTGGCTCGAGCGCGCGGCGGCGCTCGCCACGCCGGAGGCCCCGCTCGGTTGGAGCCGGTACCTGTCCGTCCGCGGCATCTTCGAGCGCGAGTCGGGCGAGCGCGCCGTGGCGACGCGCACTTTCGAGGAGCTCTACGCCTACTGCATGGCAGCGGACCTCCCCGAGCGCGCGATCGATGCGGCGCACCACGTCGCGATCGCGGCCGAGCCCGAGCAGCAGATCGTGTGGGCGAAGCGCGGCATCGCGGCCGCGGAGGCGGCGCACTCCGAGCGCTGGCTCGCGGTCCTGTGGAACAATCTCGGCGTGACGTACGAGAGCCTCGACCGGCCGGCGGACGTGCACGACGCGTACATCCGGGCGCGCGAGTACCACTACCGGACAGGGACGGAGACGAACAAGCTCATCGCCGATTGGCCGGTGGGGCGCGCGTACCGTCTGGCGGGGCAGCTCGATGAGGCGAGTTCGTGGAACTCGGAGGCGCTCGGATGGGCCGAACGGCGCTACAAGGCCGATCCCAGCCCGGCCAACGCGGAGTGGCTCGGGTACGTACTCCAGGGGAGGGGCGAGCGTGGGGCGCTTGGGTACCCGCGCGGTGGTTGGCCGTTTGAGCCCCT
>SMVQ01000300.1 GCA_004357655.1 Planctomycetota bacterium | reverse complement strand
GCCGTGGCCTTGGGGAACTTTGCTGCATGGACCCGCAGGACGGGGACGACTCGAACCTGGGCTGGGCCTCGATTCCGCTGCGCGGGCACTGGTCGGAGTGGCTGTGCTCGTTCATCGGGCTGAACGTTCACCCGATCCCGCCCTCGGGGGGTAATTACTTCGACTACATCATCGATCGCAACGACTCGACCCACGCGATCGACGACGTGATGAACGATGTCTACCGCCTGCCGGCGGAGTTGGCCGTCAACCACCGCCTGATCCACGATCTCGACATCGGGTCGCCGCCTTCCGCGTCGGGACAGATCACCGCCGGCTCGACCGGGTACTTCCAGGCCTGGTTCCGGGACCCCATTGGCGGCGGCTCGGCGTTCAACCTGTCGGACGGTCGGATCGTGTACTTCATCCCGTAGGCCGGCGCTACTCGAGCCCGAGCAGCTTCCGCGCGTTGCCCCTGAAGATCTTGGCCCGGGCCTCCTGGGGCAGGTTCAGGCCCCTGTAGAGCTCGAACTGCGGCACGTCTTGCTCCGGGCGCAGGTAGTCCGTGCCGAACAGCAGCTGGTCCGCGCGTCGGATCAGGAACGCGCGTCCGAACTCCGGGTCGCGCGCGATGGCATTGGCCCCACTGCCGGCCGAGAGATCGCCGTACAGGTTCGGGAAGCGCTCCAGGAGCGTGTCGATCGCGCCGCCGGGTGCGACCTTCTCCTTCGGGTAGGTCTGCATCATCTCCGGCGTCACCGCGCCGCTGATCGACGCCCACCAGCCCTGCGCGTGGGCGATGAAAGTGCCGTCCGGGACGGCCTCCAGCACCCTGGTCAGGCCCGGCAGCCCGGGTTCGTCGATGTTGCGAATGCGGTCGAGGTGCAGGAGCATCGGCAGGCGCAGCTCGGCGCAGGCCTGGAAGAGCTCCACGTTCCCGGGATGGTCGATGCGCACGCCGGGCTTGTGCTCGCCGAATCCCTTGGCGCCGGCCTCCACGTAACGCTCGAGGAGCGCGCGTTTGGGTTCGACGCCCGCCAGGTGGATCGAGCGGGGGTCGATCGAGCAGAAGGGGATCAGACGGTCGCGATACGGTCCGGTCTCCCGCAGAACGAAGTCCGTGCTCAAGGGGATGTCCCAGGCCTCGGGGGAGACGAGGGGCAGGACGACGGCCTGAGCGATTTCCCGCGCGTCCATCCACTCGAGCAGTTCCTTCGCGCGCAGAGCGCCGAGCGTCCCCCAGCGTTGACCGAGGTGCGTGTGGATGTCGACGTAGCGTCCCGCGGGGAAACGGTGCGGCGCGCGGTCCCGGATCGCGAGCAGGCTCGCGGCGCCCGCGGCTCCGCGCAGGAGGTCGCGTCGTGTGGGGGCTAGTCGGGCCATGGTCGGTCACTCCTCTCCGAGCAGGAAGGCCAGGAGGTCAGCGACGGCAGTGGGTTCCAGGTCGTCGATGAGTCCCTCGGGCATCAGGGATATGTCGCTCGAACGCACGAGATCCACGTGGGCGCGCAGGATCGTCTCGCTCACTCCGCCCGCCCGGCGCAGGGTCAGGCTGCTGGAGCTCTCCGCCGCCAGGATACCGGTGTGCATCTGGCCGTCGGTCGTCAGCACCATGTAGTCGACGTACTGCGGGTGGATCTCGCGGTTGGGGTCGACGACCGCCAGCAGGATCGACTCCGCGCCGCGGGCGGCGACGGCCGTGAGATCCGGACCTGCGTCGTCTCCGACACCGCCGCGACGGTGGCAGCGGGAGCAGCGATCGCGAAAGAGCTCGGCGCCCTGCGCCGGATCGCCTGTGAGCCGAAGGACGGGGCGCAGGGACGCCAGGGTCGCTTGCAGTCGCTCGGGAGCCGCCGACGCGAAGAGCCGCCCGGCGCGTGTCCGGACGTCGGGCCGGGGATGTGTCCGGAGCAGGTGAACGCGCGTCGAATCGAGCTGGTTCGCGCGCACCGTCCGCGACTCGAGGGCGTCGAGCAACGAGTCGGTCCATGCGGGCCGCGAGAGCAGGAGCTCCACGGCTTCGCCGCGAGCCTCCGGACCGAGTGCGCGCCAGGCGTCGAGGACGAGCGTTGCGACGGCGGGAGAGCGAAAACTCGCGAGTGTCGCGAGGGCGGCGAGCTGGATCGGCACGGGGTGCCGCGGATCGAGCAGCCGGGCCAAGGTCTCGCGCACGTCCTCGAAGGGCGCCAGGGCGAGGGCCTCGATCGCGTCCGTACGGACGGCGGCCTGTGCCCCCTCGTCGAGCGCGCGCTGCCTGGCATCGGTCCAGCGTTGCGCGAGGAGCCGCTCCGCGACCTTCGAGTGCTCGAGCAGCGCACGCGATCCGCTGGACTGCCGCGAGCGTTGCAGACCCCGGACGAGACTCGACGCCAGGGCGCCCGCGAGTTGCGTCTCGGTCTCCGAGAGCTCCTCGATGAGCGCCAGCACCGCGGCGACGTCGTGCTCGAGGCCCGAGGCTCCGGCCTGCAGGGCCAGATCGGCGAGCCAGCTCCGCCCGGCTCGACTGCCGGCGAACTCCGCATCCTCCGCGAGAGCGGTCAGGACGCTCCCGGCACCCACGGTCAGGGCGCTCCGGATCGCGAAACGCGCCCAGGGATCGGTGCCGTCGCGGCGCACGAGTGCGACCAGTGCGGCGATGCGCGCGGGGTCCTCGACCTCGCCCAGCGTGAACGCGAGCTGGTAGCGAACGCGCGCATCGGGATCCTGGGTCATCGACAGGAGCCGCTCACGGATCTCGGGCCGGGCCAGGAGATCTTCCGACAACCGTACCCCGTGCTCGCGGACGCGCGGGTCCTCATCCTCGAGCGCGGTCATCACCACGGCCGCGTCCAGGGCACCCAGGACCGCGAGCAGGTTCAGCGCGCACACGCGGCCCGCGGGCAGCTCTCCGGTGGTCGCCACCCGCTCCAGGTCGCCGACGATGGAGAGGTCCGCGCGCTCCACGAGCAGGCGCGCCGCACTGTCGCGATGCCAGCCGTTGGCGTGGCCCGTGAGCGCTGCGAGCTCCGCGCTGGGTGCCGCGGAGAGCCGCGGGATCCGCGGTTGTCGAAAGTCGTCGGGCACGACGCGGTAGATCCGTCCGCGGTCCCGGCCGCTGCGCAGGTCGAGGTGACGCTTCACGACCGGCGGAAGACTGGCCGGGTGCTCGATCATCTCGCGGTACATGTCCGCCACGTAGAGCGCGCCGTCGGGTCCGTTGGCGAACTGCACGGGCCGGAACCAGTTGTCCGTGGAGGCCAGGAACTCCCCCTTGGGCTCCGCGCGGCGAGCGATGAGCGCAACGCCGTCGGGCTCGAGGGTCTTGCGGTGCACCAGGTTGCTCCCTACGTCACCGATGAATGCGTTCCCCTCGTACTCGCTGGGGAAGGCGTCGCCGCGGTAGACGGTGACGCCGGTCGCGCCCGTGAAGTAGCCCGCCGGAGTACCGCCGCCCTCGACGGGTCCGCTGACGATCCCCTTGACGCGCAGCCGCGTGCGGACGATGCGCCAGGGCTCCACGGGGCTCACTCGGAAGACGTCGGCCTGGCCACCGTCGGCGGCGATCGAGAGGCTCGCCCGCGGCGCGGGAAGGTACGGATTACGCGCAGCGTACCGGTCCTCGAACATCACGAGCTGCACGTGGTCGCTGTTGGCCGAGAGCAACTTGCGCCCAAAGGCATCGAAGCTGAGGCCGTGCTGGGCGCCGCCGCTGGTGGCCTGCAAGACGCGCGTGCGAGGATCGAAGGCGAAATCGCGCCCGCGGA
The DNA here is from genome assembly GCA_004357655.1 of Planctomycetota bacterium. Lineage (GTDB taxonomy): Bacteria > Planctomycetota > UBA1135 > UBA1135 > N075bin59. The sequence continues at coordinate 7,757 of SMVQ01000300.1, read as the reverse complement.
TCGGAACGGCGGGCGCGGAGGGCTCCGCGACCGAGACGATCTCTCCCCCGCACAGACTGCCCGCGCCGTGGATGCGGCCGTCGAGCCCCCAACGGAAGGAGTTCACCAGACCTTGCACGTTGCCCAGGCCGAACCCCGTGAACACGTGCTCGCGTCGGTCCGCCCGGCCGTCGCCGTCCGTGTCGGCCAGGTAGAACACGTCTGGTGCGGCAGCCACGAACACACCTCCATTCCAGCAGGCGATGGCGGTCGGCCAGGCCAGGCCCTCGGCGAACAGGTGGCTGGTGTCGAAGTGTCCGTCGCCGTCGGTGTCCTCCAGCAGCCGCACGGAACCCAGGCGCTCCTCCCGCCACTCCGAGTAGCCTCGCATCTCGACCACGAACAGGCGCCCGTCCTCGTCGAACGCCATGGCGATGGGGTCGCGCACGAGAGGTTCGGCAGCGACCTGCTCGATCCGAAACCCGGGACGCAACCGGAACGACCCCAGCGCCTCGGCGGGCTCGAGTGGAGCCAACCGGGGCAGCTCGGGCCCGTAGTCCCGCTCCAAGCCGTCGTCTCGAGCCCCGTCCTGGGCCGAGGCGACGGAGAGGAGTGCTGCGCCGGCGAGCGCGCGGACACTCATTCGAGAGTGGCCGCCGAACCGATCGAGGTGTTCGGCGTCGGCGAGAGGTTCACACACCGGTACCAGGCTCATCGAGCGCCATTCCCTCATCACGTTCGATGGAGTCAAGATCTTTCCGGATGCCGACTCGACAGGCATGCTGGGCCAACCCATGAAGCGGAGTGTGCGGGGTCGCTCAGCACGATCATGAGGTGGTCCGCTCGCGGAGAAAGTCGATCAGAGCCGCTTCCCCGAGTATCGTGAGCTCCATGAGGAGAACCTCCCTTCGCACGGTGACCTCGCGATGATGCGCGCCGCACTCTGGATCGCCGCCGCCCTGATCGCCTTCGGCGCCGCGCCGGCGCGGGCGAACGATCTTCCGAACATCGTCGTGATCCTGGCCGACGACCTCGGGACGGGGGACCTCGGCTGTTACAACCCCGACTCGAGAGTGCCGACACCGCGCCTCGACGCACTCGCCCGCGAGGGTATGCGGCTGACGGACGCGCACTCGCCTTCGGCGGTGTGCACGCCGACGCGCTACGGCCTCCTGACGGGTCGGTACGCCTGGCGGACGCGCCTGAAATCGGGCGTGCTCGGCGGGTATTCGCCGTGCCTGCTCGAGCCGGGGAGGGAGACCCTGGCCTCGCTCCTCGCGGCGCGCGGGTACGACACGATGGGCGTCGGGAAGTGGCACCTCGGACTCGGTGATGCGAAGCAGACGGACTACTCGAAGCCGCTGCGCCCGGGGCCGCTCGACTTCGGCTTCGACGGGTTCTTCGGCATCCCGGCCTCGCTCGACATGACGCCCTACGTGTTCATCGACGGAGACCGTCCCGTCGAGGCGCCTACGGGGAAGGTCGAGGGCAGCAAGCAGCGACGCGCGGGTGGGGCGGGGTTCTGGCGCGCTGGACCGGCGGCTCCGAGCTTCCGCCACGATGCCGTCCTGCCCACGCTCACGGACGTTGCCGTCCGGTACGTCGAAGAGCGTGGAGAATCCGACTCGGATGCGCCCTTCTTTCTGTACTTCGCCTTGTCGGCGCCGCACACACCATGGCTGCCCCTCGAGCCATTCGTCGGCAAGAGCGGGGCGGGAGCCTATGGGGACTTCGTCGTGCAGGTGGACGACTCGATCGGGCGCGTGCTCGACGCGCTGGAACGCGGCGGCATGGCGGATACGACGCTCGTGATCGTCACCAGCGACAACGGAGCGCACTGGACGCCGGGCGACATCGAGAAGTACGAGCATCGGGCCAACTACGTCTACCGCGGGCAGAAGGCCGACGTGTGGGAGGGCGGTCATCGCGTGCCCTTCATCGCGCGCTGGCCCGGCCATGTACCGGCGGGAGCGACGAGTGGCGAGACCGTGTGCCTCACCGACCTCTTCGCGACGCTCGCGTCGGTCACCGGAGCGGAGGTCGCCGAGGGGGCGGGCGAGGACAGCTTCGATGCGCTGCCCGTGCTGCTCGGCGAGCAGCCGGAGGACGAGCCGCTGCGCGAGGCGACCGTGCACCATTCGCTCAATGGCACGTTCGCGATCCGGCAGGGGCGGTGGAAGCTGATCGAGGGCCGCGGCTCGGGCGGGTTCTCGAAACCCAGGAAGGTCGAGCCCAAGGCCGGCGAGGCCGCCGGTCAGCTCTACGACATGGTGGCGGACATCGCCGAGACGAGGAACCTTTACCTGGAGCAGCCCAAGATCGTCGCGCGGCTCACGGCGCTCCTCGAGCGCTACCGCGACCAGGGGTTCAGCCGGCCCGTGAACTGACGGGCCCGCCCTCCGGATCCCTTCAGCCTCGAGCTCCCGCGCGGATCTGGAGCGACATGTGCCGGTCCGTGTCGATCGCGAGCTCCGCCGCGTTCAACCCTGACTCGTCCGCCAGCGCTCGCAGCTCGTCCGGCGTGAAGGCCGCGCAGAGGCTCGCTCGGAAGAGCTCCCGGTTGTAGGGCGTCTCGTCCGATGCGTAGAGGCGGACGAGCTCGACGGCGCGCTCGGGGGTCTCGGGCCGGAAGAGATCGCGGATGAGGAGTGCGCCCCCGGGTCGCAGCACGCGCCGCGCCTCGGACAGGAATGGGCGTGGATCGGGGATGTGGTGCAGGATCGTGTTGCTGAACACCGCGTCGAACGACGCATCCTCGAACGAGAGTCCCTTGGCGTCCGCGCGGCGGAACTCCACGCGGTCCGCGTAGGGCGACGCCGCGAGGTGCCGCCGCGCGTGGCTGAGCATGTGCTCGGCGAGGTCGATGCCGACGACCCGGCTGCCAGGGATGCGCTCGCACACGAGGAGTGGGATGTGGCCCGGCCCGGTTCCGATGTCCAGGAACCGCCCGGATGCGCCGAGCTCGGCGAGTCGCTCGACGAAGGCCGCGTTCGGACCGCTGTGGTCCATCGCGTCGTAGCCGTCCGCCTCCTCGGCGGTGTCCATCACTTCGGGCTCGAGCACTCGTTCCATGCGGTGTCAGATCGTGAAGTATTTTACGCCAGGATGGTGGCACACGATCGCGGCGGTCGTACTGGACTCGTGGAGTCGTTCCAGTGCGTACTCGGTGAATGCCGGTCGGGGGTCAGATCGTGAAGTACTTTGCGCCAGGATGGTGGCACACGATCGCGGCGGTCGTGGGCTCGGGAGCGAGTCGGCCCTCCGGGGCGGCATGGATACCGAGCCGCTCCACGTCGAGCAGGTCGAGCACCGTACCGCGCTCAGTCTCGCAGGGCCAGGCGGGACAGCCGAGCTCGAACCGGCCGCCGCGGTAGCCCTGCTTCAGGAGGCCCGCGAGGTCGCGCGCGTCGTCGGCCGCGATCGCGAGCTCGCCGCGGATCTGGCGGTGGACGTACTCCGCGGCGGCGGCGGTCACTTCCCCAGCGAGGCCTACGAGGTGCTCGTAGTCCTCGGTGTCGCCGGCGGCGTACCATTCGCGCGCGACCTCCATGGCGCGTGCGCCCACCGTGACGACGAAGAGGGCGACGACGTCCGGCTGGTCTTCGTGGGCGAAGAAGTCCGGGATCGCGAGGCCGCGCTTGCCCTCCTGCCTGGGAAACGAGAGCCGCGCGAGCTCGCGGTCACCGTCGTCCGGCCGGTAGAGCACGAGCTCGTCGCCGTCGGGCCGGCAGCGCCAGAATCCGTAGGACGCCGCGGGTAGGAGGATCCGTTCACGGGCGGAGCGCTCCGCGAGGGCGTGGAATCTCGGACGAAGTTCACGCTTCAGGAATGTGTCGTACTCCTTGGCCGTGCGGCCCTTGCGCCTCTCGTCCCAACGGAACTGGAAGAGCGTCGCCTCGTTGACGTAGGCGAGGAGGCTCTTCAATGGGATCGCATCGATGGTCCGGGGACCGAGGAAGGGTGGCGTGGGCTGCTCGAAGTCGTGGGTGAGGGGGCCGGGGGCCGCGCCGGGGGCGGGCGGCGGGATCTTCGCGCGCCTGCCCTCGAGCGCGTCCACGACGGCGGCCAGGTGCGCCGGCGTCGTGCCGCAGCATCCTCCGACGATGCGGACGCCGTCCTCCTCCACGAACCGCGTGAGCCAATCGGCGAGCTCGCCCGGAGTGAGCGGGTAGTGGGGGGCGCCGTCGACGATCTGCGGCAGCCCGGCGTTGGGGTAGACGCCGATCGGTTTGGTGCACGCCTCGCCGAGGTGCTGCACGTGCTCCTCCATCTCCCGCGGGCCCGTCGCGCAGTTGAGCAGGATGACCTCCGCGGGCGAGTCCTCCAGCCGCGCGAGGATCTCGTCGACCTCCGTGCCGACGAGCAGCGTGCCGGTCACTTCGACGGTGAAGCTGACGAGGATGGGGATGTCGCGCGTCTCGCGCGCGCGTACGCACGCGGCGATGGCAGCCTCCATCTGCAATGGGTCCTGGCACGTCTCGACGAGGAGCGCGTCGACGCCGCCCTCGACGAGCGCTCGCGCTTGCACGTCGTAGGACGCCTCGATCGCGGCCGCGTCGGCCTGGCCGAGCGTGGGGAGCTTGGATCCCGGGCCGAGCGAGCCGAGGACGAAGCGCGGCTGCTCCGGGGTGGAGTGAGCGCGGCAAGCCTCGCGCGCGATGCGGGCGCCGGCGAGGTTGATGGCGCGCGTCTCGTCGGCGAGCCCGTATGAGGCGAGCGCGAGCGGCGCCGCGCCGAACGTGTTGGTCTCGACCGCATCGCACCCGACGGCGAGGAAGGAGTCGTGGATCGCGCGGATGACGTCGGGCCGCGTGAGGTTGAGGAGATCGCAGCACGGGCCGAGGCCGCGGAAGTCGGTCCGCGGGTCGAGCTCGAGGCCCTGGATCGTCGTGCCCATCGCGCCGTCGAGGATCAGGACGCGTCGCGCCAGGGCTCTTCGGAACGCGCTCGCCCCGGATGGCGCCTGTGTGCCGGAGCTCCTCATCGTGCGCTCGCCCGCGCCCTCGCACGAGCCCGAAGAGATGCCCCGCCGACGGACCGGATGAACGGCATCGGGGTTACGCTTCATCCGGCTCGTAGGCGAGGCCCGGTGCGAGTCGGCGCTCCGCCTCGGTCACGTCGACGCCCGCGCGCCGGGCGTAGTCCTCGACCTGGTCGCGCTGGATCCGGCCGACGGCGAAGTAGCGCGCCGCGGGATGCGCGAAGTACAGGCCCGAGACGCTCGCCGCGGGCATCATGGCCATCGTCTCGGTCAGCGCGATGCCGACCGCCGGCGCGTCGAGCAGGTCGAAGAGGTCCTGCTTCGGTGCGTGGTCGGGGCACGCGGGGTAACCGAAGGCGGGCCGGATGCCGCGGTACTTCTCGGCGATCAGGTCCTCGCCCGCGAGCTTCTCGTCGGCGCCGTAGCCCCACTCGCGGCGCACGCGCTCGTGCAAGAGCTCCGCGAAAGCCTCGGCGAGGCGGTCGGCGAGGGCCTTCACCATGATGGAGTTGTAGTCGTCGTGGTCCTCTTCGAAAGCGGTGCACAGCTCGCCGGCGCCGATTCCGGTCGTGACGGCGAAGGCCCCGATCCAGTCCTCGAGCCCGGAGTCCGCCGGGGCGAGGTAGTCGGCGAGGGAGCGGTTCGGGCGTCCGTCCGCGGTCGCGTTCTGTTGCCGGAGCATGGGGAAGCGCAGTCGCTCGGTCGCGCGCGTGTCATCCGTGTAGACGACGATGTCGTCGCCCACACTCGCCGCCGGCCAGAATCCGTACACCCCGCGCGGCTCGAGCAGGCGCTCGTCGATGATGCGTTCGAGCAGCTGCTTGCCGTTCGCGAACAGCTCGCGCGCGGCCTCACCGAACTTTTTGTCGTCGAGGATCCCCGGGAACTTGCCTTTCAGCTCCCACGCGGTGAAGAAGAAGGTCCAGTCGATGTACTCCGCGATCTCCGCGAGCGAGGTGTCGGCGACGACGCGGCGGCCGGTGAAATCGGGGCGCGACACGTCTTCCGGGCGCCAGACGATCGGGGTGGAATTCGCCCGCGCATCGGCGAGGGAGAGCAGCGGACGCTCGCGCTTCTGGCGGAAGAGCGCGCGCAGGCGTTCCTGCTCCTGCTCGTTGGCCGCGTCGAAGCCCCCCCGGCGATCCGAGCTCAGAAGGTCCGAGACGACGCCGACCGCCCGCGAAGCGTCGTGCACGTGTACGGTGCTCGTGCCGTAGTGGGGCGCGATCCTGACCGCCGTGTGCTGGGTGCTCGTCGTGGCGCCGCCGATGAGGAGCGGGAGCTCGAAGCCCTGCCGCTCCATCTCCTTGGCGACGGTCACCATCTCGTCGAGCGACGGCGTGATGAGCCCGGAGAGCCCGATCATGTCCGCGCCGACCTCGATCGCGGTCTTCAGGATCTTGTCCGTCGGGACCATGACGCCGAGGTCGATCACCTTGTAGTTGTTGCAGCCGAGGACGACGCCGACGATGTTCTTCCCGATGTCGTGGACGTCGCCCTTGACCGTCGCCATCACGATCGTGCCCTGGGAGCTGCCGCCCTCCTTCTCGGCATCCATGAACGGCTCGAGGTACGCGACCGCCTTCTTCATGGCGCGCGCACTCTTCACGACCTGCGGCAGGAACATCTTGCCCGCGCCGAACAGCTCGCCGACGATCTTCATCCCGTCCATGAGCGGCCCCTCGATGACGTCGAGCGGGCGCCCGGCGCCGCGGTGCGCCTCCGCGGTGTCCTCGACGATGAAGTCGACGACCCCGTGCACGAGCGCGTGCGACAGGCGCTCCCCGACGCTGCCCTCCCGCCACGACAGGTCGATCACACGCTTCTGGCCGGCGCCCTTGACGGTCGCGGCGTGCTCCACCATGCGCTCGGTCGCGTCGGGCCGGCGGTTGAAGATGATGTCCTCCACGTGCTCGAGCAGCTCCCGTGGGATGTCCGAGTACACCTGGAGCTGGCCCGCGTTCACGATGCCCATGTCCATGCCGGCCTCGATCGCGTGGTACAGGAACGCCGAGTGGATGGCTTCGCGCACGACGTTGTTGCCGCGGAACGAGAACGACAGGTTGGAGACGCCGCCGGAGACGTGTACGCCGGGACACCGCTCCTTGATCGTGCGCGTGGCTTCGATGAAGTTCTTGGCGTAGTCGTTGTGCTCCTCCATCCCGGTCGCGATCGGGAGGATGTTCGGGTCGAAGATGATGTCCTCGGCCGGGAAGGCGAGCTCCTCGGTCAGGAGCCGGTACGCGCGCTCGCAGATCTCGACCTTGCGCAGGGTCGTATCCGCCTGACCCTGCTCGTCGAAGGCCATGACCACGACGCCGGCGCCGTAGCGGTTGACGATCCGCGCCTTCTTCAAGAAGTCATCTTCGCCCTCCTTCAAGGAGATCGAGTTCACGATGCTCTTGCCCTGGCAGCACTTCAGACCCGCCTCGATCACCGTCCACTTGGAGCTGTCGATCATCACGGGGATGCGCGCGATCTCGGGCTCGGTGGCGATGAGGTTGAGGAAGGTCGTCATGCACTGCTCGGAGTCGAGCATGCCCTCGTCCATGTTGACGTCGAGGATGTTCGCGCCCCCGCGGACCTGGTCGAGGGCCACCTGCAGGGCGGTCTCGAAGTCGTCCGCCTCGATCAGCTTTCGAAAGCGCGCCGAACCGGTGACGTTCGTGCGCTCACCGATCATCTGGAAGTTCGAATCGGGGCGAATCGCGAGGGCTTCCAGCCCGCTGTAATGGGTGATCGGGATTCCGCTCTGCTGGGGTACGACCCGGGGCGCTACCCCTTCTACCGCCTTGGC
>SMVQ01000299.1 GCA_004357655.1 Planctomycetota bacterium | reverse complement strand
GTGATCATGAACATGCCGGCGACGCACCGGCTGTTCCCGCTCGTGGCGCGCATGGAGCGGGGCTGGATGGCCGACTACGAGGACGGCACCGACCCGAGCGATCCGAAGACGACGCCGGACAAGGCGCCGACGTTCCGGATCATCCTGGAGAACAAGTACTCGTGGGGGCCGCCGTGGTACGCGCCGACCTGGGGGCTCGTCTATTTCCTCTACAACTACCAGGACCCCGTCGACGGGCGGTTCGTCTATCGCAAGGCGTTCCAGGTCTTCATCAACAAGTCGGGCGGGCGCGTCGGCAAGGGCGCGATCCGGAACTTCGAGGAGGTCGTGCTCGCGAACCCGGCGCCGCCCATCAAGGGCGTGGAGCGACCCGACGACGCGCCGACGATCCTGCTGCCCTCGACGACCGACGATCTCGACGAAGTGTGGAAGCAGTGGTGCACGGGCCTCCGCGAGGAGCAGCAGGGGCGGATCGAGGTACCGCGGCCCTACACGGACTGGGGCCGGTACGCGGCGATGAACGGCGACGTGGACATCGCCATGGAGCACTTCGAGAAGGGGCTCGTCGCCGACCCCGGAGACGTCGAGCTGCTCATGTCCTTCGCGGACCTGCTCGCGGGCAAGCTGAAGAACCCGGATCGCGCGGCGAAGCTGGTCATGGAGGCCATCCACCACCTCGAGGCCGAGGAGGAACCGGACCAGAAGAAGATCGCGACGGCGGAGAAGGCCCTGTCGAAGCTCGATCCCAAGCTGAAGACGCTCGCGAAGGTCAGGGACGAGATGGCGGTATCGGCGCGCAGCATCGTGCAGCGTTACCGCGCCGCGGACCTGTCGATGATGGTGATGGACGTCTCGTGGAAGCTCGGCAGCAACCTCGACCTCCCCGACCTCTACGATGCGTACGAGGAGGCGCTGCGCCAGAGCCGGAAGTCGCTGGACATCTGGTCGCTCGCGTACGACGAGCACAGCTTGAAAGGCTGGAACGCGGCCGAGACGGCAGCGTGGCAGCCGGAGGGGTCGGCCCTGGTCGCGAACAACGGGACGTTCTCCGAGGACGGCTTCGATTTCAAGGTCCTCACGCTCGACAAGGTCACGTCGGGCGACTTCTCGATGGAGGCCGAGATCCAGGCCGAGAAGGGTGAGGTCAATTTTTGCGGCTTCGTCTTCGGGCGCAAGGGTCCCATGAACCTGCACGGACTCATCCTCTTCCCGGGCAGGACAGTGGAGGCGGGCGTCGCCGAGTCCGGCTTCGTCGACCTCACGAGTTTCTACGGCGGGAGCGAGTTCAAGGTATGGCGCCACGTGCCTGTCAATCTCACCGTCGCGGAAGGGCGTTCGGCGACGGGGCAATGGCGCAAGCTGCGCCTCGACGTGAACGGGCGGAATGTCGACATGTGGTGGGACGGCGAGCTGCTCTCCACGCACGAGTTTCCGAGTGTCGACGTCCTGCGCGGCAGCTTCGGGCTCATCTGCGGCCCGGGCACCGCGCGCTTCAAGAACATCCGCTACCTCGCTCGCGATCCGCGCGATCCCGGCGGCCGCATCGTGCGCGACATGCGAATGGCGGAGCTCGAGGAGCAGGGCGGTGGGGCGATCGGCGGCAGCTACCTGGGCCGCGTCCCGCCCTTCCCGAGCGTTGCGCGTTGGGTGCAGGGCGAGCCGCGTGAGCGCTGGGACGAACGGGGTGACGTGCCGCAGCTCCTCGTGTTCTTCAGCATCGTCCAGAACGACATGGTCCGCATCGACCGCTGGCTCATGAGTCTCGCGCGGAAGACGCGCGCGATCGGGCTCGAGTTCGTGTGCATCTGCGAGTTCACCAACGATGCGGAGCTCGAGGCCTACCTCGCGGAGCACCCCTTGCCAGGCTCCGTGGGGATCGACGCCAAGGACCCCCTGGTGATGGGGATCGGGGACTCGTTCGAGGCCTACTCGATCCAGCGCTTCAACCTGCCGCGCGTCCTGCTGCTCGACGTGGACCAGACGGTCGCCTGGGAGGGCGATCCCGGCTTCGTCGCGGGCCAGCTCTACGACCCCGACGTGCCGACGTTCCTCGCTGCACCACTCGAGGATCTCGCGGCGAAGCGACAACTGAAGGCGGTCGCCGCCTGGGCGCGCGCCTGGGAGGGCGCAAAGTCCGCGTTGCACGACGGTGACGTCGCAGCGGCGGCACAGGTCATGCTCGAGTCGAAGATGTTCGATCGCCGCTACTCGAAGGCCGTCGCCGAGGCCCAGAACCAGCTCGACGCCCTCCTCGCGGCCGTCGACGCGATCCAGATGGCGGGCGAAGCCTTCCAGCGCGAGGGCACCGAGCCCGCGATCGAAGCGCTCGTCGAATGGGCGCCCCTCGTCGGGCGGGAGATCCCCGCCAAGGTCCTGAAGCGGGAGCTCAAGGCGGTCCGCACGGGAAGGCTCGCGAAGCAGTGGAAGACCGCGCTCAGGCTCGCCGAGAAGATCGTCACCTACAAGGGCAAGGAGCCCGCCGAGAGGGCGCGCGAGAACCTCGACTCGATGCGCGCCCTCGAGGGTCGCTTCGCGCAGGCGCTCACCGCCGAGCTCGAGGAGGCCGTGGCGATCGACGCGTGGGATCGCTGCCGGCGGATCGTCTCCGATGCTCCGAACCGCCCGCGGGTGTGGCTCGCGCGCGAGTACTTCGGGTGGTGACCGGGGAAAGCCCAGAGTCCGCGTCGATTGAGGCCGAAGCGCGCTGCGTTGACGGCCTCGGGGGCTAGACTCTCCGCCCCATGTTCGCGCTCGAAGTCGACTCCCTCGAGAAGCGGTACGGCCGAACGATCGCCGTCGAGAACGTGTCGTTCGCGGTCGAGCCCGGTTCGGTGTTCGGACTGCTCGGTCCCAACGGCTCGGGCAAGACGACGACCCTCGCCTGCATCCTCGGCCTCGTCCGGCCGAGCGCCGGGCGCATCACCGTGCTCGGAGAACGGCCCGAGCGCCTCTATCGCACGCTCGGCCGCGTGGGCGTCGTGTTCGATGCGCCGGTCCTCGTGCGCGGACTCAGCGTGGGCGGCCAGCTCGCCTACGTGACGCGGCTCTTCGGTCACGAGGGCGGGCGCACGATCGCGGAATCGCTCGAGCTCGCAGGCCTCACCGGCCTGGAGCATCGCCACGTGGGTCGGCTCTCTCTCGGGCAGCAGAAGCGCCTCGCCGTGGCGGGCGCGCTCGCGGGTCGGCCCGAGCTGCTCGTGCTCGACGAGCCGCTGTCGGGTCTCGATCCACCCGGCGCGCGCGCGCTCCTGCAGCTGATCGGCGAGCTCGCCGCATCGGGCGTGACGGTCATCCTGTCGAGCCACCGGCTGCACGAGGTCGAGCCCGTGCTGACGCACGCCGCCATTCTCGTGGCCGGCCGGGTTGCGCGGCAAGGTACGCTCGGGGAGCTCCTCGCGACTGCCGGCCGGCACCGCATCACGGTCGACGATCCCGGGCGTGCGCGTGAAGTGCTCGGACGGATCACGGGGGTGGTCGTCGGCGAAGAGGCAGGCAGCGGCGTGCTCTACCTGGATCCAGGCTCGAACGAGCTCGCCGCGCTCAATCGGGCGCTCGTCGAGGCGGGCATCGGAGTCAGCGAGCTGCGCCGCGAAGGTGCGAACCTGCCGGCACTATTCGATGCCCTTGCCGGCGCGGCACCCGCGCCGGGAGGTGGCGCGCGATGAGCGGCCTGTGGCGCGTCTTCCGCGCGGAACTCGGCCGGCACGCGCGGCAGCGCTCGACGTACTTCATCGGGCTGGTCCTCGCCGCGCTCGCCGGCGCGCGCGCGCTGTTGGCCATCGGCGCGACGGCGGCTGAGCGCGGCGGGACGATCGACCCGATGACCAGCGGCACGGCCTGGGCGCCGTTCGTGGACGGCTGGCGCGCGGGGCTCGTGCTCGGCGCGCTCGTCCTGCTCTCCGTCGCCGCGCGCTCGATCGCGGGCGACCGGGATTCCGGCGTGCTGCGTCTCGCGGTGACACGCAGTGCCTCGCGCGTGGACCTCGTCTGGGGCCGTCTGTTGCTCGCCCCGGTGTTCGTGCTCGCGCTCGTCGCCGTGACGGGCGCGGCCGCGTGGGGCGGCGCGCGCCTAGGCGCGGACTTCGGTCCCCTGGTCGAGGACGGCTACGAGCTCCTGACGGCCGCTGAGCTGCGCGCAGAAGTGACCCGGAGCGTCCTGGCGGTGCTGCCTGCGCTCTTCGCGACGTTTGCGTTCGGGCTCTTCATTTCGACGCTCGCCACCGGCGCGACGATCGCAGTGACCACCGCCCTCGGGGTGTTCCTCGTGTTCGACCTGTTCAAGGAAGTGCTGGGCGAGGCCCGGTACTACGTGTTCGCCTCGTACGTCCCGACGCTCGCCGACACGTCGGCCTGGGCCGAGCTCCCCGGCGTCGCGCGCGGCTTCTCGGACGCGGGCTTCTCAGCTCCGCTCCTCCGCGCCGCCCTCATCGTGCCCTGGCCGGGTGCAGTGTTCTTTGCTGCCGCGGCATGCCTGGTACTCTCTCGCCGGTCTCTGTGAGCACCATGTCCAAGCTGTCCGCCAGACGTTTTCCGATCTCCGCGACTGGGCTCGCGCTGCTAGCCGGCTGCACGAGCACCCCGGTCGCGAGCCTGCCCGATCCGCTGCCCGAGACGCTCGATTGGGCGTGGCCCGAAAGCGCGAACGCGGGTGCATTCCTGGGGCTCGAGGTACGCGAGAACGACTCGGGCTCGCTGGAGAACCTCCGGCTCGACCCTGGGGTGCGCGTCGCGCGCATCGCGCCCGGCTCGCCGGCGGCCGAGGCGGGCTTCGCCATCGGCGACGTGTTGCTCGAGTGGGGCGATGTACGCATCGACGACCCGGAGACGCTCGTCGCCGTGCTCGCGGACGCCGACGTTGCGGTGGTGCACGAGCCGCTCGTCCGGCGCGGCGACTCGGCCTTCCGCGTCCCGGTTCAGCTGCGGGCGCTGTCCACGACAGCCGGGGAGCCGACGCTCGCGTGGCGCAGCGACCCCGTGCGCTCGCGCGCGGGTTGGTTGACCGGGCGGGGCGGAGTCGTGCTCGTCACCACGGATCCGGACGGGCCCTTCGAGCAGGCCGGGATCAAGGTCGGGAGCGTCGTCACGGAGCTCGACGGCGAGCCCGTGCGCTCCGCTCGCACGTTGATCCGTGAGCTACAGGCGCGCGAGGTCGGCGCCAAGGTCGTCGTCCGATTCCAGGGACCGGTCGACGAGGAAGGGGACGAGGACGCGGGCACTGCGGTCGTGCACCTGTGGTCCTCCCCGGTGCGCCTCACGGGCGCGGGCGTTCCCATTCTCATCGGCTACGAGGCGAGCGTGGACGGTGAGACCGCGAGCTTCTACATCGTCGATCTGTGGATCCTCTCCCTATTCAAGTATCGCCGCGAGGGCAACGAGCGCCATTACCGCCTCCTGACGTTCATCACGTTCTCGACCGGAGTCGGTGAGCTCGCGGAGGGGGGGGCGTGAGCGCTGGACTCGCGGGCGCTCTCGCGGTAGTGCTCTGCCCCTTCGCGGGTCGGGCGGCGGACGGCACGGCGGAGAGCGAGGTCTTCTACATCGACGCTTCGCTCGACCTCGATGGCCTCCTCGCGAGCTGGGCTTTCGTCGACGTCGACGGAGACGGTGCTCTCGAGCTCGTGCTCGCAGTCTGCCTCGCGGATGGTGAACGCGAGCTGCGCGTCCACGAGCTGTCCGCACATCGTCTCGAATCCGTGCCGAAGCACACGGTGCGCGTACTCGGAGACGTCATCGCATGGGGCTGCGCGGACGTACGCTCGGAGCCAGGGAGAGAGCTCCTCTTTCTCACGCGCGGCGGCGTGTGGTCCTACTCGCTCACTCGCCCCGGGTACCGCGACAACGTGAGTCGCCTCGTCGTGGACGACCTGCTCTACGATCTGCCCGACCCGCGGGCGTTGGAGCATTGGGAATACATCATCCCGGGCAGCGGGAGCGGCGCCGACGGGAGGGACCTCGTGCTGCTCCCCGACCGGACGGGCTACGCCATCTGGGGCGCGACGGGCGAGGAAGACGCGCCCTATGGGCGGCGGGCGCGTTTCGAGGACTCGGAGGACGACGGGGATGATCGTGGATCCGTCGGAGACCGCCCGCGGCGCGCGGAAATGAGCTTCTCCTCCGGCGGATCGTCGCCCTTCCTGCGGGAGGACCCGCGCGGCACCGCGGCGCTCCTCTCGGACTCGCGCAAGGTGCGTGCGCCGGCGCTCATGGATCTGGACGGTGACGGCTTCCTCGACCTCCTCCGCGTAAGTGATGAAGCGCTCACGATCCACATGGGCGGACCCGACGGACCGAGCGCCGATCCCACGCGCGTCGAACCGCTACCCAAGGAGCTCATGGCCGAAGACGGCGAGTCCGTCGAGCTCACGCTGATCGACCTGGATGGTGATGGCGATCTCGACCTCCTGGCGCACGTCGAGGAAGACGTGGACGGCTTTGAGAATGCGCTCCATCGAATCTTTATCTACCGCGGAAACGCGGAACGCCTGATCGGCGCCAAGCCGGACCAGGTACTTCGGTTCGAGGCGGCCATGCTGCGAGTCGAAGTGACGGATGTGGACGGCGACGGCCGCGTCGACCTCGCGTTCCGGAAGCTCGAGTTACCTTCCGTCGTGGCCGCGGTGACGGGGCTCGAGTTCACGTTCACCTACCTCGTGTACATGGGGGGCCGAAAGGGCTTCGACAAGCGCCCGACGCTCGACCACGAGGAGACCTACGACGAGGACACGGTAGTTGGGCTCGCAGCCAACCGGGAGCTCACCCTCGACTGTGACGGTGACGGAATCGCGGACCTCGTCGAGGTGGATCTAGATGGCCGCATCGCGATCCGGCGCGTGATCAAGACCTCGAGCTTCCTGCGCGGGGAGACGTGGAGCCTCGAACGCGCTCCGTGGAAGCGCTTTGCGGGTGAGGGTTCGATCGAGTCTCTGGTGGTCCGGGACCTGAACGGGGACGGACTCGGAGACGTGATCTCCGCCGGGGAACGACGATTCTCATTGTGGCTCTCGTCCCGGGGGAGGCAACGGCGATGATCGCGCTCTTCGCCGGCCTGTGTCTCGCAGCCGCGAGCGGGGATCCGGCATTCGTCGAGACCGTCTTCCGGATGCCGGAGGACGGCGCGCGCCTCGCCCTGCACGACTTCACCGGCGACGGGGCGCTCGACCTGCTGAAGCTCGACGAGTCCGGGGTCGCGCTCTACACCCTCGGCCCGGGCCGCACCTTCGCCGGTGAGCCGACGGCTCTGCTCGCCTGGCCCGCCGGGCGTGTCGGATGGGACCTGTGCGATCTCGATGGGGACGGCGTGTACGAGCTTGCGCTCGTCCTCGAGAGCGGCGTAGTACGCGTGTATCGCCCTTTGGCGGGCGGGGGCTTCGACGAGGGGCGCACGGTGCTCGAGGCAGAGACCTACCTGCCGCGCGGCGCGAGCCGGGTGCGATTCGCGCGCGACGTCGACGGGGACGGACACGTGGACGTGGTCCTGCCCGGCTTGGGCACGCACCAGGTGTTCCTCGCGCGCCCGGGTACCGAGAGTGGGTGGGCTGCGCCGATCGAGATCGCCTTCGAGCTCGACGCGCGGCACGACATGGGGGACCCCGAGAGCCTCTCGTCCTACTTCGGCCAGCGCGTGCGCGTGCCGTGGTTCCGCATCGAGGACGTCGACGGCGACGGGCGCGCGGACGTCGTCTCGGAGACGAGCGACCGCGTCGCCTTCCACCTCGCGCAGCCCGAGCTCGACTCCGAGCCCACATGGGTACTCGACCTCGCGGCGCTGCGCGCCGATCTCCCGAGACGGGGCAACATCGACTTCGACAACCTGCTCTCCGTGCTCGACGACCGCGTCGATTGGCGCATCGAGGACATCGATGGCAAGCCGCCGCGCGACCTGATCGTCATGCTCGGCCCCAAGCTTCGCCTGTACCTGGGCGGGGCGCGCAACGGGCCGGTGGGGACGCCGGACCAGGTGCTGAAGTCGAGCGGCAACGTTCTGTGGACGTTCGTGCGGCAGGTCGAGGGCGACGCCCTGCCGGACCTGCAGATCGCCCGCGGCCAACGTATCTCCGTCGGGCGTGTCCTCCGCTCGCTGATCCTGCCGAGCGCCATCCACTTCGACCTGTACACGTACCGCAACGAAGGCGGCAAGTTCAGCACGCGGCCGACACGCCGAAACCGCGTCACGATCGAGATCCCGCGCTTGCTCTCGTTCATCGAGGACGCGGATGAATTCGAGGAAAAGATCAAAGCTCAGTTCGAAATCCCGGCGCGGCGACTGCCCCGCATGCCGGGCGCGCCGGCTCGCGGTGACGACATCATCGACATCCAGGGCAGCGAGCTCGTGATATTCGAGGGTTGCGCCCCGGAGCCGTTCGCCATGGAGCTGGCCATGGATGGCGACATCGGTGCTGAGCAACTGGTCGAGAGTTTCTTCCTCGCGGACTTCGATGAACGCGGCGACGGCGCGGAGCGGACGATCGATATCGGCGACATGGCGACTTATGACTTCGCGCCGGGAGACGTCCTGCGGCGGTCGTGCAAGGGACGAGAGCCGGCGCTGCGCCACGCGCTCGCCTTGGAGCCGAAGGACGTCACGAGGCTGATCGCACGCGACATCGACGGGGACGGGCGGACCGACGTGATCGTGGTGGGGAAGAAGGACGACGAGTGGGTCGTGCAGTTCCTCGTGCGCAGTGGCGTGGTTGACGCGCGGTGACCTCGGTGCTCTTCGCGCTCCTCCTGCCGATCGCAGCGGCCCCGCCCCAGGAGACTTCGGGATCCGGAGCGCCGGCCGCTCACTTCCTCAGGAGCCGCTCCACGAGCCGCAACGCTCGCCGGGCTTCCGCGTCCTCGGGCTCGAGGCGCGTCGCCTCGAGCAGGGCCGTGCGCGCTGCGGCGTAATGCTCGCGCTTGCCGAGCGCCTTGCCGAGCAGGAGCCACGCGACGGGGGATGTGGGTTCCGCCACCGTCGCCCGGCGGAACGCATCCTCCGCTGCGGCGTCGTCGCCGGAGACCGAGGCCGCCTCGCCGAGGGCGATCAGGATGTGCGCCTTGTCCCCTGCGACGCGCAAGGCTTCCTCGAATGACGCGATCGCCTCGGGGAGCTTTCGGAGTCGCGAGCGCGTGACCCCGAGGTTGTAGTGCCCGAGGGCGTAGTCGCGGTCGATCGCGACGGCGCGCGCGTAGGCCGCCTCGGCGAGGTCCAGGCGGCCGAGCAGGACGTTTGCGCGTCCGAGACCCTCGCAGGCGCTCGTGAGCGCGGGATCGACGGCGAGCGCGCGCTCGAAGGTGGCCGCGGCCTCCCGATAACGCGTCTCGTCGAGGAGCCGGCGTCCCGAGGCGACGAGCAGCTCGGGGAACGGGGGCTGGTCGGGAGCGAGCTCGGCCGGCGGTCGCGGTGGACGCGACGCTGGCCAGGCCGGGAGCAAGCTCGGCTCGCAGCTCGCGTCGGCTTCACGCAAGAGCAGCAGGCGATCCACCGGCAGATCGGTCCACGTCTCCCTGCTGCCCGAGGGCCAGGTGACCTGGATGCGCTCGATCCGCTCCGCGGCCGCCAGCCCGAAGTGCAGGTCGCTCGGCACCTGGCTCTGAAAACCCTCGACGATGCGAAGGTGTTCGCGCTGGGTCACGCCGGCGGCGGTGAGCTCGACGATCGCCCCGAGCGCGAGGGCGTGCGTGCGCGTCGCCACGAGCCGCAGGCGGGCGAAGTGCGCCGGGGCGCATCGATTCTCATAGAGCCGCAGGCCGCTCAGGGTCCAGAGCGCGAGATCGAGATCGCCGTCCCCGTCGACGTCGACCGGGACGACCGAGCGACCGTCGTGATCGGCGTCGAGGCCGAAGATGTACGCTGCGTCGAAGAACCGTCCGGTGCCCTCCGGGTTGTAGAACAATCGGTCGCGCTGGTAGCCGCTGAACGAGCCCGCGAACGGCTCGCCCGCATTCACATCGCGGATCGGCTCGCGGCGCTCGAGGGATCCCGCGTCGGCCGCCACCTGACGCCAGTAGTACGGGTCCCAGTCGGGGAGCTCGGGATCGGAGTGCGACGTGAAGCCGTTCGTGACGACGAGGTCCTTGTCGCCGTCGTTGTCGATGTCGCAGAAGATGCTGCCCCAAGCCCATTCTGCCTCGGCGCAGTGCAATTCGGCGGCGTGCTCGCGCCACGCGCCGCCGGGCTCCTGCGAGTAGAGCGTGTTGCCGCTGGCGATCGCTGCGACCCAGCCGCGCACAGGCTCGCCGAGGCCGGCGGTGTAGTGGGCGATGCGCCCGCCCGCCTCGGCGGACATGTTCGCG
>SMVQ01000298.1 GCA_004357655.1 Planctomycetota bacterium | reverse complement strand
CGGGCGCGACTGTGCGAGGAGGCCCGCGGCGATCAGGACCGCGCCGACCAGCATGACGCCGCGGATTCCTATGTATGAGGAGAGCACGCCGCCCGTCATGCCCCCGACCGCGACCGCAAGGATGCGCGCGCTGAACACGAGCCCGAACGCACCTCCGCGGCGGTCGACGGCGACCTCCCCCGCCACCAACCCGAACGCGAGCGGCCCGACGCCGGCCATCGCAACGCCGAGCAGGACGCGCGCGAGGAAGAGCGCGAAGTAGGTCGGCACTGCGGCCTGGACGAGCAGGGCCACGGCGCTACCGATCCCGCAGAGGCCCAGCGCGCGCCGGTGTCCGACGCGGTCGCCGAAGCGCCCCCAGGCCGACAGGCTGAGCAGGTTGGCGAGGGCCATGCCGGTGAACAGCACGCTCGTGGCGAGCACACGCACACCCGCCGTACTCGCGCTCCCCCCGCCGGGCACGAGGTTCACCATGGACCGCCAGAAGCCGAGGCTCTCGCTCCCCTCGGGCAGGAGCTCGCGCACGTAGAGCTCGAGGATCGGGTTCGTGCTGCCCAGGCCGAATTGGAGGAAGAAGATGAGCAGCACCATCGCGCGCACCCGCTTCCGCGCGAGCAACTCGCGCAGGTCCGAGCGGATGCCGCGCAGGACGGCCCCGACCGCGAGGCGACCATCCACGGGCTGGCGGTGGCGCTCGTCTTCGTCGGCGAAGACACCGACGAGCACTGCGCCGAGCACCGCGAGGCCGCCCACGACGAAGAAAACACTGCGATGGCCGGCGCCCGCCGCCAGAATTCCGCCGAGCGCGGGTCCGAGGATCGCTCCGAGCGCGAGCGCCGTCGTAAGGTTGCCCGCCACGCGCCCCTGCCGGTTTGCGGGTGCGCCGATGCTGACGAGGGTGATGCTCGGCGGGATGAAGCCGGAGAAGAGGCCCTGTCCGATCCGCAGCAGAAAGAGCTGCATCGGGGTCTCGGCAAACCCCATCAAGCTGACGAAGAACGCGATCGCCAGCATCGAGCGCAGGACCATGAGCTTGCGGCCGACGCGGTCGCCCAGGGCGCCCCAGATCGGGCTCATGATCGTCGCCGCCAGCGGCGCCGCGCCGAACACCAGCCCGGACCACGTGGCGATCTCCGCTTTCCCCGTGAGGCCCAGCTCCCCGAGCAGGCTCGGGAAGAAGGGCAGGAAGCTCATCATCCCGACCGATGCGATCAGGTTCGCCGACCACACGGACCAGTAGGTGCGCCTCCAACTCGACATCGAGCGGCAGAGGGTCGCCTATCCCCGCGGCGAAGGGGAGGGCGGTGAAGAAATTCCGCCGCGCCCGCTCCTCTCCGTGCCTGCTTTCCCAGCTCATCCGGTCCGTCATGACGGACCGGATGAGCCAGGCAGGCCAGGCAGGCGGGGATGGAGAAGGCGAGGAACAGAGCGTGCGTCAGAACGCACTCGGAGCGAATTCGGCCGCATCCTCGGCGTACGTCGCACGGATCTGATTCGCTTCGTCCTTGCGCACGAGGAACGCCTCGACGACTTTCGCATCGAGGTGGTTCCCGCCGAGACCGGAGATCCAATCGATGGACTTCTCGTGCGTCCAAGCTTTCTTGTACGGGCGCTCGTTGCTCAGCGCGTCGTAGATGTCGGCGAGGGCGAGGATCCGCGCCGCGAGCGGGATCTCGAGCCCCCGAAGGCCCTTCGGGTAGCCGGTCCCGTCCCACCGCTCGTGGTGGCAGCCCGCGATGTCACGCCCCATGGTGAGATAGCCGGGGTTCTTGCTCTCGCGGATCACGGTATTCAACGTCTCCGCGCCGATCTCGGCGTGGGTCTTCATGATCTCCCACTCGCCCGGCGTGAGCTTGCCCGGCTTGAGGAGGATCGCATCGGGGATCCCGACCTTGCCTATGTCGTGGAGCGGGGCCGAGCGCACGAGGTCGTCGATGAAGGCCTCGTCGATCTCGTCCGTGTAGTCCCCCCGGTCGCGCAGGCTGTTCGCGATCAAGGAGCAGTAGAGGCTCACGCGCTCGATGTGCTTGCCGGTCTCGTTGTCGCGTTGCTCAGAGAGCCGGGCGAGGGCGATGATCGTCGCATGCTGAGCCTGGTCGCGCTCGCGCCGGCGGAACTCGTTGCGGGCCGCGACCGCCGTGGGGACCCCGATCATGGAGAGTACCTCGCGCTGGTACGGCGTCAGCTCCTCGTCGCCGACGTCCACGACGATCTCCCCGAGGATCGCCCGATCGCCGCCCTCCGTCGTCTCGAGCACCTCGCGGTGCATCTCGGAGGACATCTCGCCGCCCGCGTAGGCTTCGATGGAACCACTCTGCGCGTCGTCGTCCCAGAGTTGCACGTGCACGCTTCGTCCCTGGAGCGCCTCGAAGGTCGCGACCGCAGCCCGGTCGGCGATCTCCGCGAGCGACTGCGAAGCATTGAGGTCGACTGCGAATCCGTGCAGGACTCGCAGGGTCTGCATCTGGATGCTGACGCGACCCTCGAGGTCCTCGGTCAAGCCCGCGAGCGATTCCCTCGCGCACGCGAGCTGATCGTCGAGCTCGGTGCGCTCCGTGGCGTCCCTGTGGCGAACGAGCGCGTGCTCGACCGCGTGCAGCAGGTCATCCCGCGTGCAGGGCTTGGTCAGGAACCGGAAGACGTCGCCATCGTGCAACGCGCCCACCCCTCGTTCGAGGTCGCCGGTCCCCGTGAGCGCGATGCGGACCGTCGCGGGGTACCGCTGCTGGATCTCTTTCAGGAGCTCGGTGCCTTGCATGCCGGGGAGCGCGTAGTCGACGATCACCACGGCGTGCGGACCGTCTACCGCCATGAGGGCAAAGGCGTCCTCGGCGCTCGCGACGGCGTCGACCCGATAGTCGTCCAGCATCTGCTGGACCACGTTCCGGACCTCCGACGAGTCCTCGATGAGGAGAATCCGCGCTCGCACAGTGGGGGCTTCTGTTCGCATGGCGACGCATGAAGTGTCGGAACGGATCGCCTGCTCCTTGAGCGGCGCCGGCTGAGTTCGCGCCGCATTCCCGGTCCGAACCCGGAAATCCTTGCTGCCTCGGCCGCGAAATACACGGAGGGCGTGCCCCGGAGGGCCGCCGCCCGCGGATCCGCGCCGCAAACCCTTCGCGTCGGAGCTTTCCCGGTCCGATCGCGGGTTACCGCAAGGAGTTCGACACTCAGTTCCTGTACGACTGGATGGGCGCCGGTATGCGCCCCCCCCGGCGGTGCAGGAGCTCGCACCCGAAAGCCCCCGGGTCCTGCACGATCCCCGTCCCCAGCAAGCCGCCCCATTCCACGGTCTCGCCCGGCCCCTTCCCGGGCACCGGGATGACGCGCACAGCGGTCGTCTTGTGGTTCACCATGCCGATCGCCATCACGTCGGCGATGAGCCCCGTCAGGGTCGACGCCTGGGTGTCCCCGGGCACGGCGATCATGTCGAGGCCGACCGAGCAGACCGTGGTCATCGCCTCGAGCTTGGCGAGCGAGAGCGCTCCCACGCGCACGGCTTCGATCATCCCCGCGTCTTCGGAGACTGGAATGAAGGCGCCCGAGAGGCCGCCGACGCTGGACGAGGCCATCGCCCCGCCCTTCTTCACGGCATCCGTGAGGAGCGCGAGCAGCGCGGTCGTGCCCGGGGCGCCCGTGCGCTCGACGCCCATGAGCTCGAGGATGTCCGCCACCGAATCGCCGACCGCGGGGGTCGGGGCGAGCGAGATGTCGACGATCCCGAACGTGGTTCCGAGCCGGCGCGCGGTCTCCCGGCCGACGAGCTCGCCCATGCGCGTGATCTTGAAGGCCGTGCGCTTGATCGTCTCGGCCACCGAGAGCAGGTCGGCCTCGGGTCCGAGCCGCTCGATCGCCGAGCGCACGACACCGGGCCCGGACACACCGACGTTGAGGACGGTCTCGGGTTCACCGATGCCGACGTGCGCGCCCGCCACGAACGGGTTGTCCTCGACGGGGTTGCAGAAGCACACGAGCTTCGCGCAGGCGATTCCGCCCTGCTCCCGTGTACGCTCCGCCGCGTCGAGGATGATCTCGGCGAAGCGCGCCGTTGCATCGATGTTGATGCCCGCGCGCGTCGTGGCGAGCGAGACGGACGAGCACACGTGCTCGGTCACGGCGAGCGCTTCCGGGATGGACTCGAAGAGCGCGTGGTCCGCGTTCGTGAAGCCCTTGTGGACGTAGGCCGAGAACCCGCCGATGAAGTCGACGCCCACCTCCTTGGCGGCCGCGTCCATGGCGCGCGCCACCGGGACGAGGTCCGAGGCGCCGGAGGCGGCGGAGAAGAGCGCCGCCGGCGTCACCGCGATCCGCTTGTTGACGATCGGGATGCCGTAGTCGCGCGTGATGCCCTCCGCGGTCGCCACGAGCGCGCGGGCGTGGTGGACGATCTTCGTGTACACCTTCTCGCACGTGCTCTCGAGGTCCGGATCGGCGCAGTCCAGGAGGTCGATGCCGAGCGTCGTCGTCCGGATGTCGAGCGTCTCCAGCTCGATCATTCGGATCGTCTCGAGGATCTCCTGGTCGGTGAACGACACTCGGACCCCCCTCAGATCCGGTGCATGAAGCGGAACACGCGCTCATGCATGACCCGGACGACGTAATCGTCCGCCCCCCCGAGGCATTCCATCGAGCTCTTCAGCTCCTCGAACTGGCTCTCGGGCGGCAGGCTCACGACGAGCGCGAGGTGAAAGTAGTCGTCGACCATCCGCTGCGAGATGTTGTCGACGCTCACGTGGAGCTCGCCGAGAGCGCACGTGAGCTCGGCCAGGATTCCGGGCCGATTCCGCCCGACGGCGGTGATGACGACACCCGTCCCCCCGCCCGACTCCGCGTCGGGCTCGGGCAGGTCGTGCGGCCGGGCCGCGCGGTTCGCGTCGGGACCGCGGTCGGGCGGCGGCTCGACGTACGGGCCGGCCGCCGTCCGGATCGTGATCCCCGCCGCGCGCGCGGCCAGGGCGGCCTGGGGCGTCACGACCGTTTCCGCGTCGACGACGATCTCACCCGCGTTCGCGCGGCGGACGTCCTCGGCGGTGACGTAGCGGCGGGTCATGGAACCACGCTAGAGGCCTCGAGGGCCCGCGATGTTGAATGATGAGTCAAGGTACTCCCGCGAGGCCTCTAGAGCGCCCGCCGTGTAGGCGGGCCGGCGGCGTAGCCGCCGTGGCGCCGCCGGCATTTCGCGCGAAGCGCGAGTTCGTCGGCCCGCAGGGCCGTTCCCGGTTCTGTCGAGCGCATCGGGCTGACAATCCTCTGACGCATGCCGCATTCGGGCTGGAGTATCCCCCGCATTCTTGCGGAGACGTCCTCGGCGTTCACGTAGCGGCGGGTCATGGAACCGTCGGGTCAGGACTACAGGTGCCGGACGAGGTCGGGGTGCGGACGCGGGATGACGACTTCGCGCGCGAGGTGGCCGCGCTCTTCCGCGACCCGCGCGCCGGCCTCCACGGACGAGCGCACGTCACTGACCTCGCCCGTCAGGGTGTAGTAGCTCTTGCCGCCGAGGCCGTTGGCGATCCGCAGCTCGAGCAGGTCGACGGTCGCGCGCTTCAGCGCCGCGTCGGCCGACAGGATCGACGAAGCGACGGTCGTGGTCTCGACGACGCCGAGCGCGTCGATCTGGCCGTTGATGTGCCCTTCGCGGCGCAGCCCGAGCTCGACCTGCGCGTCGATGTTCTGGATGAGGAGCTGGTCGACGAGGTCGCCACCGGCGAGTGCCACGCCGCGGCCCATGGCGGACTCGAGGTCCTCGACACTGCCGGTGAAGATCATCACGTACTTCCCGGGTTGCACCGGCGTCGCGGTGAGGAGCTCGATCTCCGACTCCCACAGGATCGCGTCCGCCACCTCGACGCCCCGCGCGATCGAACACAGCTCGAGGAGCGCGATCGCCGGCCCGAGCGAGACGTCCGAGCGCAGCTCGGGGTTCTTGTCGTTGCGGTTCATGGTCTGACTCCCTGGTCCTCTACTTCGCTTTCTTCGGCGGCGCTTCGTCATCGCCCTTGGTGGGACCGATCGAGTGCCCGTCCTCGAGCTCCATCCGGTCGACGATCGCGGCGACGGCGGTCTGGAAGCCGACGTCATGGCCCCGTCCGATGACGTGGCGCGCAGCGCGGCCGAAGACGACGAGCACGCGCTCGCCCACCCCGGCGCCCAGCGGATCGACCGCCACGATCGTCTCGGCCGACTCGTTCGGGCCCTGCGTGAATGGCTGAACGACGAGGAAGCGCAGCCCCGTGAGGGACTCGTCCTTCCTGGTGGCCCACACGTTCCCGACGACGGTCCCGACGATCATCGGGGGCCTCCCGCGGAGCGATCCCCGTCGAGCCGCCAACTCCGCGGCGCGTCGGGCACGTCGAAGTCGTCGACGATGCCGACGATCGCCGCCTCGAAGGCGAAATCTCCGTCCCCACCGCACGCGACGCGCGCAGCCTTGCCGAAGGCGACGATCACGTGCTCCCCGACGTTCGCCCCCAAGGGGTCGGCCGCGACGACCGGGGTGACCTTCGACGCGCGGGGCGCGTCGCGATCGTCCAGCGGCGCGATGACGAGCAGGCGCTTGCCCTCGAGGTCCGCCGCCTTCTTCGTCGCCCACACCTGACCTACGACGCGCCCGAGGAACATCAGCGCCCCCCAGGGCCACCGGCCGCCTGCCTCCGCCCGGGCACCCCCGTGAGCGCACGGTGCACCGCGGCGACAGCTTCCTCGATCTCCGCGTCGCTCCCGGCGAGGCGCAGGCGGCCGACCGCGCCGTCCGCCCCCAGGCCGATGAGCCGCACCGGCGACGTCTTTTCCGCCTCGTTCGCGGCGAGCACGACGTGCACCGCCGGCGAAACCTCGAGCGTGTAGAGCGTGTCGTCGCCCAGCACGAGCATCCCGGAGCGCGTGCGGTTGATCATCATCGCGTGGTGGGCGCTGATCTTGCGGATGATCTCGTCGGTCAGGATCTCCGGCGCGAGGCCCTCGTCCGCCGCGACGCCGGCCTCCGCGAGCATCGTCCGGCCGGCCTCGAGCACCTGGCCCTGGTCGGGACCGTGCACTTCGAGCGTTCCGTAGTGCCGCTCCGTGATCAGCGCGCCCGGGGTGACGTCGCAGGCCTTGAGGGCCGCGTCCATGAGCCTGTTGATGACGATGCCCGGCTGGACCTCGAGCCAGAACGAGCTCTCCCCCGCGACAGGGAAGTACCCGTCCGAATTCGCCGCGCACGTCGCGGCGAACTGCGGCTGCATCTTGTCGATGTGCACCGCGCCGCGCAGCTCGATGCTACCGTGGGTTCCGGAGGGGCTGGCCATGGTCCTCGGGCTCGGATGCCCGGTCGCCCGCCGTGACAGCGAGGCGCCCGGAGCCGAGGCCCTACTCGCCGCCCTCCGGTCCGTCGGGCAGGAATTGCTCGAGGTCGGCCGCCGGGCGCGGGATGACGTGCACGCTGACGAGCTCGCCGACGCGCCGCGCCGCCGCCGCTCCGGCCTCGGTGGCGGCCTTCACGGCCCCCACCTCGCCGCGCACCATCACGGTGACGAGGCCCGCGCCGGAGATCTCCTTCTTGAGTAGCGTGACCTTCGCGGCTTTGACCATGGCGTCGGCTGCCTCGACGGAGCCCACGAGGCCCTTGGTCTCGATCAGCCCCAGTGCAATGTTCGTGTTCGTCGGCATCTTCAGTCTCTTCGGGGATTCGCGGAGCCGAGCTCCGCCGATGCGGGTGCCGCGCGATCCGTGGGCGGCACGTGAGATGGGGGGGAGGGTCGGTGCCCGCGGCCTGCGCGGGTGGGAAGCGCGGGCGAGGGGTTCATGCCATGCAGGCCCCCGTGCGCACGTCGTTGTGCGGGCAGCCCTTGCACGGACCGAGCGGGCAGCCGCCGCCCGCGTGCTCCATGATGCTGCGGACGTCGGACGCGGAGAGTGCCCCGCCGACGGTCGTCGCCGTCTTCGCGGGCGCGCTGGGCGGCGCGAGGACGGCGGTCGCGGCGGGCGCTGCCTCGGCCGCCGGACGTGTGAACGTCGGAGGGAACGCCTTGGGCGCGGGCTGCACCTTCGGTCGCATGCCGGCTCCGGTCCGAGCCTGCGCGGGCCGCTGCGATCCGCCCGGCGCCGTACGGGGCACGAAGGTCGGGTTGCCGCGCCAGTTGCTCACACCCTCCCGGTCCGCGCCCGCGTCCACGCCCGAAGGGCCCCGCGCCGGTCCAGGGCTCGCCGCCATGGCGGGGTCGCCAGGGAGCCCCGAGCCCCGCGGCGCCGAATCGCCCGTCAGCTTCGCGACGCGCTCGTGCATCCGGCGCGCGATCTCGTCGAAGTCGCGGCGCACGTGCGCCACGCGCTTCACGTTGATCAGGTGCCGCGCGCTGATGTTGTCGGAGGAGATGTTCCCGGCCTGCGGTCCGCAGCCGAGGCTCATCGAGGGCACGAGGCCCGTGCTGTAGCCGACCGCGCCTTCCGAGCAGGGTCCGTTGACGAGAATCCGGTTCGCCGGCTTCTCGAGGTAGAAGGCGTCCAGGACGCGCTCGTCGCGGCAGTGGATGCCGAGGGTGTGCCCGAGGCCTTCGTAGTGGAGCACCTCGAGGCACGTGCGACAGCCCTCTTCCCAGCCGTCGACGACGTGCACGGAGAGCACCGGACAGAGGATCTCGATCGACAGCGGCCAGTCGGGTCCGACGCCGCCCTGCCGCGCGAGCAGCACCGTCGTGTGCGGCGGCACCGCGAAGCCCGCCATCTCGGCGATGCGCCACGGATCTTTCCCGACGACGTCGGGGTTCATGCCGCCGCTTCGGTTGCAGACCCGACCGAGCTTCAGCGTCTCCTCCTCGCTGCAGAGGTGCGCACCCCGCGACCGCATCGCGGCCAGCATGCGGTCCTCGATCGGGCGATCGAGGATGAGCGCCTGCTCCGAGCAGCAGAGCGTCGCGTTGTCGAAGCTCTGACTCGTGACGATGTCGCGCGCCGCGCGCTCGACGTCCGCGGAGCGGTCGACGTAGGCGGGCACGTTCCCCGGACCGACGCCGTACGCCGGCTTGCCCGAGCTGTAGGCCGCCTTCACGAGCCCCGTGCCGCCCGTGGCCAGGATGATCGAGACGTCGCGGTGCTTCATGAGCGCGCCGGTCGACTCGAGCGTGGGATTCGAGAGGCTCTGGACGAGGTCCGGCGGACCGCCGGCGCGCTCGATGGCGCGGCGCAGGACCTCCACCGTCGCGCCGATGCAGCGTCGCGCGCGCGGGTGCGGGCTGATGACGATCGCGTTCCTGCCCTTGACGGCGATCAGCGCCTTGAAGATGGCGGTCGAGGTCGGGTTCGTCGTCGGGATGATGCCAGCCACGACGCCGACGGGTGTCGCCACTTCGATCACGCCCGCCGCTTCGTCCCGCGCGATGATGCCGACGGTCTTCTCGGCCTTGATCGAGTTCCAGGTTCCCTCCGCGCCGAAGAGGTTCTTCAGGATCTTGTAGTGCACCCGGCCGATCCCGGTCTCCTCGACGGCGAGCCGGCCGAGCTCGTGCGCGGCGTCGACGGAGGCGCGCACCATCGCCTCGCAGAGCTGGTCCGTGCGCGCCTGGTCGTAGTCGACGAGGGACTCGCAGGCCGCCTTGGCGCGCGCCACCATGTCGCGAACCTCCTGGAGCGCGCGGAGGTCGGGGTCCAGGCCTTTCACGGCGCGGCTACTTCTTCTTGCCCGGGGGCGCCTTCATCTCGGGCAGCACGATCCCGAGCTGGTCGTGCGGGCGCGGGATGACGTGTACGGACACGAGCTCGCCCACGCGGCGCGCGGCCGCGGCGCCGGCGTCCGTCGCGGCCTTCACCGCGCCGACCTCGCCGCTCACAAAGACGGTGACGAAGCCGGCGGTCACCTTCTCCTTGCCCCACAGGTCCACCAGCGCGGCCTTGACCATGGCGTCCGCCGCCTCGATCGAGCCCACGAGCCCCTTCGTCTCGACCATGCCGAGCGCCTTCGACTTCATCGGAGTGCCTTCCTGGATGCGGAGCGTCCGCGCGTCACGGGGAGCCGCGCAGGAGTCAGCCCCCTGCGCGCGAGCCGAGGAGTGTAGGGACCGGGACGAAGGAACACAACGGGCACGCTCTGAATGGAACTTGCGGGGATGATGGTATGAACTTATGCCCTCGCAACACCGGGCGACGTGACGTATACATCACGATATTAGGTGGTTGTGATCCAGATCAGTACCCGAGGCCCGGCTTGCCCTCGAACACCTCGGGCGCGAATCGCTGCCCGGAGCCGGGTGCGCGCACCGTGCGCTTGAGGGCGAGGTCGAACAGGAGCGGGTTGTAGTGGTAGAGCTCGTTCAGGATCTCCCGCTCGTCCGGGTCGAGGAACCCGGCGTCCGCGAGCGCCCCCGTCTGGTACAGGACGTTGATCGCGGGCAGGGGGTAGTCGGTGCCGTTCACGAGCCGCCCGTGCAGGTCGGTGCGCTCGAGCAGGCCCGCGAGGGCCATGGGGAAGCGGTTGATCTGCGTGACGGTGGAGATCTCGCCGAAGACCAGCCCCTCGTACCGCGGCTCGTCCATGAGGCGCAGGAACAGCTCGAAATTCGTGCGCTCCGCGCCGGGCTGGTCGAGATCCACGCCGGTGCCCGAGCTGGCGCAGTGCGCCACGATCACCTGGACTCCCGCATCGAGCGCACGCCGGAGGCGGAGCGGGTTGCCGAGCTCCTGGTCCTCGTCGGCCTCGACGGCCTGCTCCTCGCCCGCGTGCGTGAGCAGCGCGATGTCGTGCTCGGCGAGCTTCGCGTAGAACGGGTCGCAGAGCTCGGACAAGGGGTCGATGCCCATCGCGTTCGGCAGCCACTTCACGAGCTTCACGCCGCGTTGCGCGAAGCGCTCGAGCTCGGCCACCGCGTCCGCGCGATACGGGTGGATCGAGATGCAAGGGAGGAAGGTCGCGGGGTGGGCGCGGACAACCTCGGCCGCGTACTCGTTGGGCACGTAGAACTCGCTCCGCGCG
>SMVQ01000297.1 GCA_004357655.1 Planctomycetota bacterium | reverse complement strand
GGGGGCTCCGTCCGGTGGGGGCGCTGTTCAGAGGAGGGCGGTCACCTGGGCGCGCAGCCGGTCCCCGACCTCGGGCTTGGCGACGGCGGCGAACACCGTGTCGTCGCCGGCCACGGTCCCGAGCAGGCCCGGGAGGCCCTCGGCTTCGAGCGCACGCGCGACGGCGCTGGCAGCGCCCGGTTCGCAGCGCACGACGACCATGTGCGGGCCGGCGGCGCAGGTGGAGCGCAGCAGGCTGCGCAGGGCTTCGAGCGGCGTGGTCCGATCGCCCTCGATGAGCTGGTACATCCCGGCCCGCTTCGCGACGCACATGGAGCGCAGGTCGCGGGAGAGGACGGGCTGGGTCGTGTGGATCCCGAGCTCGGCGAGTGCCAGGAGCAGCTCCTCCTGGCTGGAGACCTTCGACGCCAGCAGGATCTCCCGGATGGCGTCTCGACGGGACTGGGCGACCTTCACGGAGTCAGAATAGATATGTACTTCCTTGCCGTCCACGCGGATCTTTATTCTCGCTCCTCCGTTCCCCGGACCGGGAGCCGGGATCCAGGGTGGATGGCCTGGTTCAGCACGAGAATCGTGGCGCTGCGGTCGTCCCCAGGCTCGAGCTCAACGGTCATCGTGGCTTCCCTGACACCTGCTGCGGCCGTCGACTCGACCGGTCCCGGATGCGCCCCGGAGAGGCAGCACTACCCGTTGAGTCCCGTGGTCGTTCCCCGCCCAAACCCAGCCGCATCGAGTCCCCCGTGTGGGCTATCCTGCCCCGTTCCGACCCATGAGTGACCTTGCGCGCGATCCCCCCCGAGCCGTACGTCGCGAGCGCGAGGACACCCCGGCTCCGGTGGGGCGCGAGTGCGTGCCGAGCTGCGAGGGCGGGGCGCGCGTTCCGCCGCGTCGCCACAGCGCCCTTCGGATGCGCACCTTCGAGACGATCGAGCGGCTGTTCGTGATGTGCGGCGGCCGGCGGTTCTACCGCGCCAGGCACCTCGCCCCGGGGCGGTTCCTCGTGCGGGAGGAGCTCGTGCGCGTCGCCGGGCTCGCCCCGGACCTCGCCGGCTTCACGATCGCGCAGCTCTCCGATCTGCACGCGGGGCCGTTCCTCGGGGGCGGCGACCTCGCCGAGGTGGTGGCGCGCGTCAACGCCGCGGCCCCGGACGTCGTGGCGATCACCGGTGACCTGATCACCCGCAAGTGGGAGGAGGCGCTGCTCGTACTCCCCGACCTCGCCCGACTCGAATCGCGCTTCGGGACGTTCGCCGTGTTCGGCAATCACGACTACAAGGACCGGCGCGAGGGTCGGATCGCCGCGGCCTATGCGGAGCACGGGATCCGTTTCCTGCGCAACGCCTGCCAACGAATCGACGTGGGCCGGGGGACGATCGCGCTCGTCGGGGTCGAGGACCTCGAGGAGGGCGAGATCGTCGACGTCGATGGGGCGCGCCGCGACGTGCGGCCCGGCGACGTCGAGGTCGTCCTGTGCCACAACCCCATGGGCGCGCGCGTGTTCGCCCGCGCTGGCTGCGCTGTGATCCTCGCGGGGCACACGCACGGCGGACAGGTGGACCTGCCCTGGTTCCGTACGCTCGGGCCGCAGCACCCCGGCCTGCGCATCGACCTGGGCGCGACGTCGCTGATCGTGTCGCGCGGACTCGGGGTGGTCGGCGTGCCCCTCAGGTACCGTGCCCCGACCGATGTGGTCATCGTGAAGTTGGAGCCGGCCTGAAGCGATGCAAGGCCGGCTCTGTCTCCACGGCGGCGTGCTCTACGTGGGCCGCCACGTCAAGACCGCGGAGGTCCGGTCGTTCGACATGGACGGCCACCCGCTCGAGACGCGCTTCACGTTCCGGGACGAGGCCGTCGGTCGCTCGGAGGTCTCGGGTCTCAGCGTCGACGAGGACCACCGCATCTGGGTCGCGGACGCACCCTGCCGCCGGGTTCGCGCCTTCTCCCTCTTCGGCAGAGAAGTGAGCACGCTCGGAGGCAGCGAGGCGGAGGCCGAGGATCAGACGGGCCGGATCGGCGCGCCGACGGGCGTGCTCGCGTTCGGCGCCGACGCTGACCTCGAGCTGCTGGTCGCCTCGGGCGGCGTGCGCCGGCATGCGCTGCAGTTCTTTCACCTCGAGTCAGGGCGCGTGCTGTCGCTGCGCCCGTTCGGCGATCCAGAGGCCCGGTTTCACGACGCCTGCGGCGTGGCCCGCTCGGGTCGCTTCGTCTACGTGTGCGAGCGCCGAGGCGGGCGCGTGCAGGTGTTTCGCGACGGTGACTTCCACTTCTGCTTCCGCGTGCCCGCGCAGGGCGGCGCGGCGTTCGAGCCGGTCGCGATCGCGCCGCTCCCGGGCGGGCGCATGATCGTCGCCACGGGCGGCACGGGCAGTGCGATCCTCTCGGTCGATGCCGCGGGAGCGCTGCGCGGCGTGCTCGCGAGCGCGGGCACGGAGAGTGGCTCCGTCTTCGAACCAGGCGACGTCGTGGTCGAGAACGGCGCGGAGGCGCGCGCGACGCGACTTGCCGTGATCGACAAGGACGGCGAGCGAGTCCAGGTCTTTACCCTCGACGGGCGCTGCTACGGGTCGATCGCCGAGCTCTAGTCCGGGTCATTCAGGAATCATCCTGGCCGGAGGCCCCCGGGCCTCCGGCGCTCGTAGGCATGGAACCCGCTCGCACTCTTGTGCCCCCCGGCCCCGCGGTCGAAGATGGTTGCATGGCGCAGCGAGCCTCCCACGCGACCGCCGGGCTGATCGCGCTCCTCGCGATCCTCGGCGCCTCCGCCGCACTGCTCTACTTCATCCCGGGGAGCGAAGTGTCGGCCGACGGGGCAGCCTTCGACCGCGGCGCCCCCGCGGACGACCGCTCGTCCGTCGCGCTGGCGGGGATCGGGGAGGTCGGGACCGAGCTGCCGGAATCGCCCGGAGACGCGCGCACCGCGCTGTCGGGCGCGGCAGCAGCGCCCCAGTTGCCGGCCACCGTCGGCTGGACGGGGATCGTCACGGATCGCAACACGGGCCGGCCCATCGAGGGCGCGGAGGTCACGCTCGTCGCGGGGGACTGCCGCGTCGCGGGCACGACTGACCCGCGCGGGCGGGTCCGCCTCGAATGGCCCGTCGACACGGCGGCACAGCTCGAAGTGGACCATCCCGGTCACGTGGGTGCGCGGCGTCCCGCGGTCGAGCTCGGGGTGGAGCTCGAGATCGCGCTCGCGCCGAGCGGCGGCATCGACGGCTCGCTCGCGGGCGACGTGCTCGGGGTGGCGGGCACCGTGGTTCGACTCTGGAGCTTCGCGGGCAGCCGGTACCGGGGCGAGCCCGAATTCGTGGTGGAAGCAGACGCAGCGGGTCGCTTCACGTTCGACGACCTCGAACCCGGCGACTACGCCGTCGGTGTGGCGCACGCGCACGCGCCGCTCCTGTTCGAGACCGGAGTGTTCGTGGTCGAGGGGGAACGCACGGAGCTCGCGCTGACCCTCAACTCGGGCACGGTGCTCGCCGGGCGCGTTCAGATCGCGGGCACTCCGGAGCCGATCGCGGGCGCGAGCGTCAGCGTGCGACCCGAGCGACAGGGCGCCTCGGAGAGCGTCGAGGAGCTCGCCACACGCGTGGCGACGACCGGAGTGGACGGCAGGTTCCAGGTCTGGGGGCTCACGGTGGGTCCGGCGGAGTTGGTCATTCGCGCTCCGTGGGGAGCGCGGCTCCGCGCGCGGCTCGATCTCTCGGCGGCGGAGCCGGAGGCGGAGCGGACGTTTCAGATTTCGGCGCCCGCGAGCCTGGCGGGCCAGGTCGTGACGGCGGATGGAACACCGGCGGCGCTCGCGCACGTCTCCATCGCGCGCGAGGCGGATGCGCGCGGCTTGGAGTGGGCGGAGGTGCTCCCCGCCGATGGAAAGGAGACGGGCGTGCTCGTCACGACCTGCGATGGGTCGGGCATGTTCGCCTTCGAGGCCGTGCCGTCGGGCACCATGCTCCTGCTCGCCGCCTATCCAGCCGGCGAGCGTTCCGACGCGAGCCAACCCGTCTTCCAGCGGATCCGGCTGACCCCCCGCGAGGCGCGCGCGAACATCATCGTCACGCTCGCCGCGGGGCTGTCCATCGGGGGCGTCGTCACCGATCCCGACGGGACGCCGATCGATGGCGTCTCCGTCGCGGTCGAGGCCCGGTCCGGGCGGTCGTGGTCGGAGTGGGGCACGGCGACGACCGACGCTGGCGGCCGCTTCCAGGCCGGTCCGGTGCCCGCGGGATCCGCCCTGCTCACGCTGGAGAAGATCGGCTTCGAGCGCGCGCGGGTCCGCGTGACCGTGGACGCCCAGGGGACGACGCCCGACGAATTCGAGCTCGTGCCCGCCATATCCCTGTCCGGGTGGCTGGTCGACCGGTACGGATTCGCGGTGCGCGGTGGGGGCGTCGTCGCATCGAGCACGCCGCCGTCCCCCGGGGCACGGCCGACAACGCGGTTCGACCGGGCTGACGAGTACGGCCGGTTCGAGTTCGAGCGACTCTTCCCCGGCGAGTGGACACTCAAGCCCTGGGCCTCGGGCTGGGTCTCGGCGAACCCGAACCCGGTGCTCGTGCACGTGCCCGAGGACTCGTTCCGTGTGCTGGAGATGGAGCCCGCGCCCCGCATTGAGCGCTCGAGCGTGACGGGGGAGCTCGTGCTGCGCGGCACGGGCGCCGCGGTCGAGGGCCTGCGGTTCAACGGCGTGAACGGCGGCTCTGTCGCGATCGAGGGCACACGCTTCCGCGTGACGGGCATGGCCTCCGGTCGCGCGCGGATCATCGCCCGTGCGAAGGGCCTGGAGTCGGTGTACTTCGATGCCGTCGACCTGGCCCCCGGCGTGCAGCTCGACCTCGGCCGGCGCGAGGTGCGGCGGACGTCCGCCGTGGAAGTGGCGGTCGTGGACAAGCAGGGCCGGGCGCTCACGCGCGCTCGCGTGTATCTCTTCATCCTGCCCGCCGAGAAGGGTGGCTGGGGGCACGGGGACCGGGTGATCCGCCTGAGACGGCGAAGTGGCGGCACCTATCGGCACGAGAGCGTCGCGAGGTATGCGTGGCGTCTCCGCGTCACCCACGCGGGCAAGCAGGTCTGGTCCAAGGTCGTCCGGATCGCGAAGGTTCGAGAGCGGATCCGGGTCGTGATGCAGACGGCGAGGAAGTAGGGCCGAGGACGATTTCGTTCGAGTCGGCCTGGCGTTGGGGCTTCCCTCCGCGCTCATGCATCTGCGGTGACGTCGGCTCGCTGCCTTGCGTCTTCACCCAGTTCCGAGCGTAGGGTGACCGGCATCCGGGGGCCGCCAACCGGGCTCAAGGCCCGTCCGGAAATAAAGGTCACATTTCGCCGGCCCTCGGCGCCCGTGGCTGCGTTGCGCCTCCTCGGAAACCAGCTAGGTTGCCTGCGTCGGCGCGCCTTGCCACGAACGCCGATGCCTCGCCGAAATGTGACCTTTATTCCCGGACGGGCCCTTACCGGAGTCTGACGCACAGGCGGCTGCCCCCCCCGGCCCCACCCCGGAACGCGGGGTACGCTTCGGGACTTCGTCACTGCAACGAAGACTCGCTCGAGGGGCCCCGCCCTCCCCGGAGACAACGATGATCGCTTCCCTGTTGCTCGCATCTCTCGCCACCGCGCCAGCCGCCTCCCAGGACGGGGGCGTGCGCTCGGGGGTCCGCACGTCGATCACCCAGCGCTCGCCGGCGCTCGGCAAGCCCCCCGCCGGCGGAGGGCTCGGCGGCGTGTTGCGCGCCACGGCCGGCGCGGGGATCTCCGCCATTCCCGTGCCCGGCTATCGGCGCCTCTACGAGCTCACGATCGCGAACACCGGCACGCCCTGGCAGGAGTCGTTCCTGTTCCAGATCCCGAGCGTTCCGGCGTCTCTCGACGTGCCGGTCCTCGTCGTCTTCCACCAGTTCGGGGTGTCGCACTACGACGTCGAGGCGCACACGGGATTCCTCCAAGAGGCCGCCGCCCGCGGCTGGTACGTCGTCGCGCCGCTCGGCGCGACCCAGATCAACTTCAGCTCGATCGACAGCCAGATCAACACGCAGGTCGTGCTCGACTGGGTACTCCAGTTCTTCAACGTCGACCGCGAGCGCATCTACGGCGTCGGGTTCTCGATGGGCGGCGGCAACGTGCTGAACTACGGCGCCCGGCACCTCGACCCCGATGGGGCGATGTTCGCCGCGATCGTCAACCACACGGGGGTCGTCTCCCTGCGCGACACCTACCTCTCCGACCCGTCCGCGCGTCCCTTCCTGGAGCTCCTGTTCGGTGGACCGCCGAGCACGCACCTCTTCGAGTACCAGCGCTCGTCGGCGCTCGACCTCGATCCCGTGACCCGGGCCGTGGTCGCGGGCACCGACCTGGTGCGCAACCTGACCCACGTCCCCATGCAGACGTGGCACGCGGCGGGAGACCCGCTCGCCTACCTCGTCGCGCAGAACGAGATCCTTCACGATCACATGCAGGCCCTCGGGGGCGATGAAACGCTCGTCGTCGCCCCGGGCTCGAGCCACGACTGGTCGACCCTGGACGAGGCCGCGGTGTGTGACTTCCTGGCCGGCCAGCGACTGGTGCTGCCCACCGGGGGGGCGGCGCTCGTCGACCAGGACGGCCCCTACCTGCACATGCGTGTGTGGCAGGATTCCCCCGGCGCGTTCACGCCATTCCGCTGGCAGGTCCACCCCGACCTGAACCGGTTCTCCCTCGGCATGACCGAGAACCTCAAGCGGATTCGCGTGCAGACGGTCGCCTGCGGCCTCGACCCGAAGGCGCCGCTCCAGGTCGTCATGGGCACGACGGACGGCCTCCCGGACGAGCTCACGTTCACGGGCTACGACCACCCGCCAAGCGGGGTCACGCGCGATGGCTGGCCGGCGCCGAGCTGGGTCTGGGACGCTGTGGACGAGACGATCCAGATCACCGAATTGAATGGCGGCTACCACTCCTGGCGGATCCTCCCCTGAGCCTCGTCCCACCGCCCGCTGGGGTTGCGCGCGGGTGGTAGAATTCTCCTGCCGTGTTCCTCCACATTCTCTCCACGGCGCTCCTGCTCGGCTCGGTCCCCTCCCCCCCGCGCGCGGTACCTCCGCAAGGCGCGAGCACCGTGGGCGTCGCGGTGGCGGGGAGAGCGCGCGCCCAGGGACCCGGGCAGGTCCCATCAGGGCCAAGGCCCGGCCCCTTCGGCGTGCGCCGCGGCAGTAGCTTCCTCCAGGGCGGGAGCGTCACGACCATTCTCACCGGACCGGGTCTACCGTTCGGCGTGCTGCCGTTCGGGCTGCTACGGGTCTTCCTCGTGAACACGCAGACGGGAATCCCGGAACGATTCCTGCTCTTCTCCCCCGACATCCCGCCCGACCAGCCCGCGCCGCTGCTCGTCGGCTTCCACTCGTTCTCCGTGTCGGAGGATGATCTCCTGCTCAACACGTCGTTCTTCAACGAGGCCGCGGCGCGCGGGTGGTACATGTTGGCGCCGCTCGGGCTCATCGACATCAACTGGGGGTTCGTCGGAGCGCAGTCCAACGTCGAGGATGCGGTCACTTGGGTGCTCGATCACGCCGCCATCGATCCCGAGCGCGTCTACGGGGTCGGGTTCTCCATGGGCGCGGGCTGGTGCGCGAGCTACGCCGCTCGGCACCTCGACCCCGGTCCGACACACGTCATGTTCTCGTCCATCGTGCAGCACACGGGCGGTCTCTCGCTGGCGAACACGTGGACACTGGACCCGAGCGCGCGCCTGAGCCTCGAGTTCATCCTGGGCGGCGATCCGTTCGGCAGCCCCTTCCAGTACTCGCAGGTCTCGACGATCGACCTGGCTCCGGTGACGGGCACGATCGATCCGCTGACGGACATGGCGCGCAACCTCACTCACGTCGCGGTCAGGACTTTCTACGCGGTCGAGGACCCGCTGGCCTACCTGCGAGTGCAGTCCGCCGCGTTCCACCAGCACCTCACGTCGCTCGGAGGGACCACCAGCCTCGTCACCGACCCGACCCCCGGTCAGAGCCACACCTGGAGCTCGCTCGACGAGACGCAGACCTGCGACTTCTTCGCCGCGCAGCCGCCCCTCACGATCCCCGCGTCCGGGCGGACCCTGGCGGACCGCGACGGGACCTTCTTCTACTTCGACATCGTCCAGGACGCGGCCCAGGAGTTCACGCCGTTCGTGTGGGCGATCGACTCCGAGCTCAATCGCGTGGACCTCCGCGAGACGGAGAACCTCGCGCGGGTGACGATCGACACCGCCACCGCGCCGCTCGACGTGGCGCTCTTCCTGCGGGTCGGCATCCAGTCGTTCGATGGGTCGACCGATGACATCGCGCTCTCCGGTTACGCCGTGACGCCGACCCAGGTCCGGCTCGACAACCAGGTCGTGGACCAGGTTGCGCCCCAGGGTGCAGGTGGCTGGTGGTACGACGCGGCCGAAGAGCTCGTCTTCTTGCCCGGCAGCCTGATCGCGAACGGGGCAGAGTTCCACGAGTGGGCGATCAGCCCGATCACGGCCAGCCCCGGCAGCTCGAGCGTCGTCGTGAGCGCCGCCTCCGGGGTGGTGGCCGACGGCGTCGCGACGTCCACCGTCACGGTGACGCTCCGCGACTCGCAGGGCGAGTTCATCTGCGGTGAGCTCGTCCAGCTCGCCTCGGATGGAACGGGCCACACGTTCCTCCCGCCGGCCGGGCCGACGGACACCAGCGGCCGGTTCGTCGCGACCCTCGCGTCCACGGTCGCGGAGCTCAAGACGCTCACGGCGACAGCCGGGGCTTACGGCGCTCCGATCGTCCTCGACGATCATCCGACCGTCGAGTTCGTCGGCGACCCGGATGGCGTGAGTGCCGCCCTCTCCACGGCCGGCGCGGACCCGGCCCTCGGCGTGATCGCCGACGGCGTCGCGGTCTCGGTGCTCACGGTCACCGTGCTCGACGGGCTCGGGAACCCCGTCCAGGGTGTGACGGTCCTGGTCGCGTCCGACGACGTGCTCGACACGATCACGGGACCCGCGGGCCCCACCGACGGTGGGGGCGAGGTCACGGCTACCGTGGCGTCCACGAAGTCGGGGACGAAGACGATCACGGTGACCGTCGATCCCGGCGGCGCGGCCGTGGTGCTCGACGCTCGACCGACGATCGAGTTCGTGGCGGACGCCGGCAACGTCAGCCCCTCCCTCTCCACCGCCACCGCCGACCCCGCGGCCGGCGTGCCGGCGAACTCCGTGGCCACTTCGACCGTCACCGTGACCGTCGTGGACGCGAACGGTAACCCGGTCGCGGGCGTGGACGTCGAGGTGACGTCCGACGGCACCGGCAACACGATCGTCGGGCCCCTGGCGCCGACCGACGCGGCCGGCATGGCGACGGCGACGATCGCGACGATCTTCGGCGTGCTGAAGACGCTCACGGTCACCGTCGATCCGCTCGGCGCGGCGGTGGTGCTCGATGCGCACCCCACGGTGGACTTCGCATCCGTGATCAGCGCCGTGCTCTCCGCGGCCGACGCGGTGCCCTCCGCGGGACTCGTCGCGGACGGCCTCGCGGCCTCGACCGTGACGATCACGGTCCGCGACTTTCTCGGCTCCCCGCTGGCGGGCCAGACCGTCGAGCTCGCCGCGAGCGGGGCTGGGAACGTGCTCGTCCAACCCTCGGGGCCGACGGATGCGCTGGGCCGGACGACGGCCACCCTCGCCTCCACGATCGCGGAGTCGAAGACCCTCACCGTAACGGTCGATCCGGGGGGTGCCGCCGTCGAGCTCCTCGCCCACCCCGAGGTGACGTTCGACGCCGACCCGGACACCGTGAGCGCGTCGCTCTCCACGGCGCTCGCGAGCCCGGCGCTCGGCGTGCTCGCGGGTGGCGTCGAGCTCTCCACGATCACGGTCACCGTGGCGGACGCGAACGGCAATCCCATCGCCGGCAAGGTGGTGGCGATCGCCGCGACGGGCTCCGGCAACTCGATCGTCCAAGCGCCCGGACCCACGGATTCCGCGGGCCAGGCGGTCGCGACCATCGCCTCCACGATGGTGGAGCTGAAGACGCTCACGGTGACGGTCGATCCGGGCGGAGTCCCCGTCGTGCTCGACGCGCAACCGACCGTCGACTTCGTGTTCGACATCAGCCCGTCGCTCTCGACGGTGACCGCGAATCCCGCAACGGGCGTGGTCGCGGACGGGATCGAATCGGCGACGATCACCGTGACGGTGCGCGACGCGCTCGGCAGTCCGCTGCAGGGGCAGATGGTGGAAGTGAGCGCCGGCGGTGCTGGGGTCGTCGGGCAACCGCTCTCGCCCACGGACGCGAACGGCGTCGCGACGGCCACGGTCGCGTCGACGGTGGCGGGGCTCGAAGCGATCTCCGCGACCGTGAATCCGGCCGGGAGTCCCGTCGCTCTCGACGCGCAACCGACGGTCGAGTTCATCGCCGACGTGGACAGCGTCAGCGCTTCGCTCTCATCGGCCGGCGCCGATCCGGCGATCGGCGTGGTGGCGGACGGCGTCCAGGAATCGACGATCACCATCACGGTCCGTGACGCGCACGGCAACCCCGTACCCGGCCGGACGGTCGAGCTCGCCTCGAACGGATCGAATGACACCATCGGTCAGCCCCCCGGACCGACGGGCGCCGACGGCATCGCGCTCGCGACCCTGTCGTCGACGACGGCGGAGCTGAAGACGCTCACCGTCACCGTCGACCCGCTCGGCAGTCCGGTCGTGCTCGACGACATCCCGACCGTCGATTTCGTGCCCGACATCAGCGCCTCGCTGTCGAGCGCCGTCGCCGTTCCGGTCTCGGACGTCGTCGCCGACGGCATCGAGCTCGCGACGATCACGGTCACCGTCTTGGACGCCGGCGGCAGTCCCGCTCCCGGCCAGGTCGTCGAGCTCGCCTCGGACGGCACCGGCGACGTCCTCACGCAGCCCGTCGGACTGACGGACGGTTCCGGCCAGGCGACGGGCACCCTCGCCTCGACCCAGGCCGGGCTCGTGACGCTGACCGTCACCGTCAATCCGAACGCCACCGCGGTCGAGCTCGACGACCAGCCCACCGTCACCTTCGTCGCCGATTCGGACAACGTCAGTGCCGCCTCGTCCTCGGCCAGCGCGCTCCCGGCGTCGGACGTCGTAGCGGACGGCCTGGCCGTCGCGACGATCACCGTGACGGTCGTCGACGCCAACCAGAACCCGATCGCGGGCAAGACCGTGGCGCTCGCCTCGGACGGGAGTGACAACTCGATCACCCAGCCGGCGGGTCCGACGGACGCCGCGGGCGTCGTGACCGCCACGATCGCGTCCACGAGCGCCGAGCTGAAGACGATCACGGTCACCGTCGACCCGGCCGGCGTGCCGGTCGTGCTCGACGAGCACCCACTGGTGGCCTTCATCGGCGACGCGGCGAACCCGAGCGCATCGCTCTCCTCGGTCTCCGCGGACCCCGGGACCGGGATCGTCGCGGACGGGGCTGCCGTTGCGACGATCACGATCACCGTGCGCGATGTGAACGGCAACGTCGTGCCGGACGTGGAGGTGGCGGTCGCCTCGGACGGCTCCGGCGACACGCTCAGCCAACCCGGAGGGCCGACCGACGCACTCGGCACGGCCACGGCGACGATCGCCGCGACCACGGCGGAGCTGAAGACCCTCACCGCCACCGTCGACCCTCCAGGGCTCGCGCTCCTGCTCCTCGACCAGCCCACGGTGCTCTTCGTCGCGGACGCCTCGAACGTCAGCGCATCGCTCTCCTCCGCCGTGGCCGTGCCCGATCTCGGTGTGCTCGCCGACGGCGTGGAGTCGTCGACCGTCACGGTGATCGTCCGCGACGCGAACGGGAATCCCGTCCCCGGACAGACGGTCGAGATCGCGTCGGACGGCGCGGGGAACATCATCACCCAGCCCGCGGAAGCCACCGATGCGAGCGGCGCGACGACAGCCTCGATCGCGTCCACGAGCGCCGAGCTGAAGACGATCACGGTCACGGTCGAACCGCTCGGGGATCCGACCGTGCTCGGCGCGCAGCCCACCGTCGAGTTCGTGCCCGACGCGGGGACGATCGATGCCTCGCTGTCGGGCCTCGTCGTGGACGCGACCTTCGGCACCGTGGCCGACGGCGTGGACCTCGTCACGGTCACGATCACGGTGCGCGACGCGTTCGGCAACCCGGTCTCCGGGCAGACCGTCGCCGTGGCCGCGACGGGCGTGGCCAATGCCCTCACTCAGCCGGCGTCCGCGACCGATGCGAACGGCGCGACGACCGCGACGCTCGCTTCGGCGGCCGCGGAGCCCAAGTCGTTCTCCGCGCGCGTGAACCCCGGGGCCTCCCAGGTCCAGATCACCCAGACCGCGGAGGCCGTGTTCGTGTGGCCGACCTCCGGCGCGTACTTCGTGCGGACGACGGGCTCGGACGCGAGCTCGGGCACGAGCCCGCGGGCGGCCTGGGCGAGCCTCGGACACGCGGCGAGCATGGTCGTACCCGGCGACACGGTATGGGTCGGCGGCGGCACGTACGTCGAGAACGTCGTCCTCGACCGGCCCGGGACGCCGAGCGCACCGATCGTGTTCGCTGCCGACAGAGGCGGCGGACACACGGGCGATGCGGGCAAGGTGATCCTCGACGGATCCGGCGGACTGTTCACGCTCCAGGTCGCGGGCGCGAGCCACGTCGTGATCGACGGCTTCACGATCATCGGAGCCTTCCCCGGGTTCGCACCCGGAGGGGGCATCGACCTCGCCTGCAACCCCACGACGGGCGTCCTCTTGCGCAACAACGAGGTCTACGGGAACGGCCGCGGGATCGACGTGCTCGGTGCGGACGAGCTCGTGATCGAGAACAACAGGATCTCCAAGAACGTGGGTGCGGTCGGCGGCGACGGGCTGCGCATCCGCAGTTCAAACGGCGTCGACGTGCGCCAGAACATGATCTATGCCAACGCCGGGCACGGGATGCGCGTGACGAGCGGGTCGCGGAACGTCCTGGTGTCGGACAACACGATCTACTCGAACTTCGGTGACGGGGTCCACGTCATCGGCCTGGAGACGAGCGTCGAGCTCCACTCGAACATCCTCTCCTTCGGCGTGAGCGACGGGATCCACGTGCTCGCTCCCGCGACGGCCACGAGCCACCACAACATCGCCTGGGGCCACGTCGGTCAAGACTGGAACGGGCTCGCGCCCGGGGTGGGGGACTTCAGCCTCGACCCGCAGTTCGTCGACCCGCTCGGACCGGACGCGAACCTCGGCGGCGTGGGCGGCGACGACGACGGCTTCCAGCTCGAGCTCGCGAGCCCGGCTTTCGACGCGGGCTTCCTGACCGCCGCATCGGTCGTGCTCACGGACGGGACGACTCTACGGGTGCACACGTCGCGGGTGGACGGCGTCCTCGATGGCAGCGCGCCCGATGGGCCGACGGTGAACCTCGGCTTCCACTTCCCCGCGCTCACGGGCGACCTCGCCGTGCTCGAGCTCGGCGACGGACGCCTCGTCTACGGCGTAGGCGTGGACAGCCAGGTCGTCACGCGCGGTTGGGACGACTCCGCCGGCGTGCTCTCGTCCGGCACGAAGGCGCCGCCGGCCGAGGCCACGGTGCGCTGGGCCGAGCACCGGGTCTCCCCCCTCGCGAACGCCGAGGAAGTCACGGTCGAGCTCTCGGACTCGGGCGTGCTCTCGGTCCTCGACTGGGACGGCGCGACCTGGTCGACCGGCTGGGTGTCCACGGGGATCCCGGCGCCCGACAGCGACAAGCGCCTGTTCGACGTCGAGTTCACGGCGTCGGGCCGGGTGCTCGTGGTCTACTCCGACGACACGGCGGTGCCCAAGTACCGGGTGCGAGTCGGTGGGGCGTGGAGCTTGGAGCGCGCGCTGCCCGTGAACGACGGCGCGGGTCCCTTCCCGGACTTGACCGCGGGCGGAGTGCGCTGGGTCGAGCTCGTCCCGCGACTGGGCACGGACGAGATCGCGCTCTTGTACAGCGACACCGCCAGCGACCTTGGGACGATCGTGTGGAACGGGAACGATTGGGACACATCCACGGCCGCGACCCTCGAGCTCGACCTGAAACGGAACGTGACCTCGAACCAGGTCCACAACCGCGTCTTCGACGGCGCGTTCGAGTCGCTCTCGGGGCAACTCGTCGCCGCGTGGGGGCGCCAGACGACGGACGGGTACTGGTACGCGACGAAGCCCGTGGGCGGGCCGTGGTCCGCGGCCGCGCACGTGTCCGGGGCCCCGCCGGACTCGGCGCACTTCATCGACCTCGCCGCGGAGCCCGGCAGCGACCGGATCGCCGGCGGCTTCTTCGACCTCGGCGGCGTCGAGTCGCTGGGACTCGCGACGTGGGACGGCAGCGCGTGGGTGGATGCCGGGCAGTACGATCCGCAGATCTGGAACGTGAACAGCCTCGCGCTCGGCGAGTTCCAGGGCGCCGTCGGCTGGATCGGCACGACCGGCCAGGCCGTATGCGTCTACTCCGACGACCAGCAGGGGACGATCGACTGGGCGAGCTGGACCGCCGGCGGCGGCTGGGCGATCCAGCCGGACGTCATCGTGCCCGGGATGAGCTTCCTCGAGTCCGTCGAGCTCGCGCGCATCCCCGGCCGGGACGCCCTGATGGCCGTGATCCAGGCCGCCGGGGGCGAGCTCTATGTCGCGACGTACGACGGGTCGCTCTGGACGGTGATCGGCGGTGGAGCGCCGCTCGCGACAAGCCTCTCCTCCGAGTCGACGAAGCCCTTCAGCGTCTCGTTCAAGTAGCGAGCGCGGGCGCACTCTCGCTGTCATGGAGGGGGCCGATGGTGCCGAGGCACCACCGGCCCGAGGGAGAGAGGAGTCTCCACCGAGCTTCCCGGGCGCCGTACCGCTCGCAAAGTGCGGCACCTCTCGATGGAACTCACATGCTCGAACGACCTTGGGGGCCGCTCGACTTGCAGTTTAAACGACTCCCCGTTCTGGGCTACCCCCCTTCGGCCGGAAATCCGCCGATTCCCGCCCCTGGTCATGGCGGGGCCGGAGTGAACGGTATCGGGCTACGCCGACTTCCGGGCCAACGGGATCCAGACCCGGAACAGGGCGCCGCCCTGGCTCCCGGACCCCACCTGGACCTCCCCAGACACTTCCTCGACGAGTCTGCGGACGATGGCGAAACCGTGTCCGGACCCTGGCCCGGCGCGAAGACCCGCCCCACTGGGCGGCTCGGGGCCGAGCGAGCCGTTGGACTCGACGACGAGCGCGATGCCCGCGCGGGAGGTTCTGCGTTCCGGGGCGAGGAGTACGCGCAGGATCCGCGGTCCCTCGCAACCGGCGAACGCCTGACGCGCATCGGCGACGAGGTCGTGGACGACGCGCGCGAGGTCCAGCTCCGAGAGCGCACTCGCGAGCCCCTCGACGGCCGCGTCGATATCGAGCTGCAGCTCGATCTTCCCGCGGCGTAGAGCCGCCCGCTCCGCGACCGCCGCATCGCGGACGATCCGGCTGTCTGGCGCGCGGCAGGGTTCGGCCCCGCGCGCTTCCGGTGCCTCCCGATCGAGAGCCCCGATGATCAAGTCCCCGGCGTGGAGACATTCGCGCTCCAGCGCCTCGGAGAATCCCTGGTACTCGTCCTCGGTGAGACCGTCACCGAATTGCGCCAGGAGCTCCTGCGTGGTCCTGATGCACGAGAGGAGGTTGCGGAGGTCGTGCTCGACGCGCCCGTGCGAGGTGGTCTTCCGCCCACGGGGGGCAGGGAACGGCGGCAAGACGCGGTCGAGCAGGACGGGTGCCCGTGGCAGCGGCGCGAGCGTCGACTCGCTTTCCTCCAGGACGCCGAGCATCACGAGCATGCTCTCGAACAGGTCCGCCTTCTCGTCGGCATCCAGGACGCCACCGAGCGCGAGCGCCCGCCGTGACGATCCCTCGCCTCCGAAGAGCACGAGGCCGCCCGGCTCGAATGCGACGGGCAGCTCGCCATTCGAGACCGCGCGCACCTCCTGCTCGGACGGCAGGAGCTCGCGCTCGCCGCGGTACACGACGAGGTGCC
Organism: Planctomycetota bacterium; assembly: GCA_004357655.1. Classification (GTDB taxonomy): domain Bacteria; phylum Planctomycetota; class UBA1135; order UBA1135; genus N075bin59. Next base: position 1,949 of record SMVQ01000297.1, on the reverse strand, counting down.
AGGTCGGATCGGAGATCTCGTTCCCCGCGGTGACGCGGAAGAGCGCCGCCGCGTGCGCGATGCCCGGGCGCATGGCGGCCTGCACGAGTATCCGGTCGCGCAGGTTGGCATCCGCCGCTTCGACGAGCGTCTCGATCAGGCTCGCCAGGGTCGGATCCAGCTCGGCGTCAGGGGGCATGGTTCGTCGTTCACTCCGGAGCTTCTATCGGCACGATCGGTCCGGGCCCTGATCGCGCACTTTCGTCGCGCCCGCGCCCGAGCCGGTTCCGCTCCGTCTCCCGTCCCCATCCGTCTCCGCGCTCCACCCCCCCTCGCCTGCCCGAAGATTCGGAACCGGATCGGGCGTGGGCGCGGGCATGGGGGGCCGTGGACGGCTCCGACCGCATCGGCGTTAGACTTGCCCCCCATGAGGATCCCCGGACTCGAGATCCAGCTCGACGCGAGCGCCGTGCCCTGGCGGGAAACGAGCGTGCCGGGGGTCCAGTGGCTACTCCTCGGCGGCGCGCCGCCCGAGGGGCGAGGGACGGCCCGGGAGTCCGCCGTGCTCATCCGGATGGAGCCCGGGTGCGGCTACCCGGCCCATCGCCACATCGACGTCGAGGAAGTCCTCGTGCTCCAGGGCGGGTATGTGGACGAGCGCGGCATCCACGGCCCTGGAAACTACGTACGCTATGAGGCTGGGAGCACCCACGCACCCGTCGCGGTGGGGGACCCCGAGCGCCCGGTCGGGCCCTCCAATCCGGCCTGTGTGCTGTACGCGATCGCCCGCGGGGGCATCGAACACGTCGACGGGCATCACGACCGCCGAGGAGACTGCCCTTGAGCCAGACCGCCCTGAACTCCCTCTGCCGCGAGCTCCGCGCGGAGCTCCGCCGCGATGCGCGGGGTCCCGGCGTCGCCGCGCTGCTCACCCGCTACGCGGAGCGCGAGGAGGATTGGCGCGACTACGTGTTCTTCGACGACGCCGGATACACGCGCAACCTCGCGCACCGATGCGACGAATTCGAGCTGCTCCTCCTCGCCTGGCAGGAGGGTCACGAGAGCCCGATCCACTGCCACGACGGTCAGCGCTGCTGGATGGCCGTGCTCGAGGGAAAGATGGAGGAGCGGCACTACCGGGAGCCCGTCCCGGGGGTCCAGGCGCCGCTCGTGGCGGGGGAGGTGCGCCGGTTCGAGCAGGGCCGGGTGGCTTTCATCGAGGATGAGATCGCCCTGCACTCGATCCGGCCCGCGCCCCGGACCCGCGGGGTTTCGCTGCACCTCTACGCGCGAGCCATCGACCAGTGCCGGGTCTTCGACCCCGAGACGGGGGCCTCGACGCTCCGCGAGGTCGGCTACTACTCCGTGCGCGGCGAGCGGACCGAGCGCCCCGCGGCGGAGATCCGGGCTGAGTGGGCCGGGAGCTGAGCCCCCCAGACAAGAACCGGACGCGCCAGCCGAAGCTGACGCGCCCGGGACTCTCTCGTTTCGGTTCCCCCCTGACACCGAGCGAGGTGGCCCGAGCTCGGTTCGCGACAAGTCGCTGTCAGGATGGGCAGAGGAGGGTCCGAGGCAATGTGCTAGTGCCTTGATGGACCTACCTTTCCACTGCAGAAACGCGAACATGCCGCGCCCTTCTCGCTCTTTCTCCAGAAATATTTGCCGGGTCCCGAGGGCTGCCCGGCCCCTCTGGAAGGCCCTCGGGCGGCTCCGGGAGGCTCCACGGGCACTTGACCCCACCTCCGTGGCGACTTAGAGTCCCCGCCCCTCGCAGGGCGGTGTAGCTCAGCTGGTTAGAGCAGCGGAATCATAATAAACGCTAAGACCGTCGCTAAACGCTGTATATACTGCTATTGTAGAGCGAAACCGCTTTGCCGCTCTTGCGAATTACCGGCAATTACCCCTGTTTCAGGGTGTTTCGGGGGTCAGTGACCCCCGGTATCTCGACCGGTTGTGTTTCAATCGAAGAT
>SMVQ01000296.1 GCA_004357655.1 Planctomycetota bacterium | reverse complement strand
AGGGGCAACGCGTCCTCTCGGGGATCGACCGCATCATCGAGATCGCCGAGGCATCGGGCGGGTCGTGCAGCTCCCCCGGGGGCCAGTGCCCGGAGGGCGAGAGCCCCCTCGACAAGCAGGGCGAGCAGCGGACCGACAAGACCCAGAGCCCCGAAGGGCCGCAGGAGGGCGCCCCGCAGCCGAAGCCCGGTGAGGGGGAGCCGAAGAGTCCCGAGGGATCGAAGGATCCCGGCGACATCAAACCGGCGCAGAAGACCCCCGACTCCGAAGTCGAGGCGGCTTCGGCCATCGTCGAGGATCGCGAGCACTGGGGCGATCTCCCGGTCCATCACCGCGACATCTTCCGGGCGGAGGGTGGCAAGAAGCTACCGGCCCAGTACCGCGACTGGATCGACTCCTACTACCGGCGCCTGAACGCCCGGGCCAACGACTGACGCACGCTCGGGGCGGCGCCACCCCTCCCCACCCGCCAGCCCCGGCCAAGGGACTCCCGTGCGACCTTCTACAGCTTCGATTCTCGTTCTCGTCCTCCTCTCCATCGGACTCTCGAGCCCGGTGGCACGGGGGGACGACGGCGACAAGGGCGGCGTGCACGCGCGTGTCGCGCTCGACGGGACGGTCCTCGCGGCATCGATCGAGCAGGCGCCGCTGCGGGCTGCCATGCGCCGCGGCCTCGCGTTCCTGGCGGCGCAGCAGACGACCGCGCAGGACGGCTCCCTCCCGGCCGGGCAGGGCGAGTACCGCGCGCCGGTGGGCGTCACGGCGCTCGCCGCGATCGCCTTCATGGCTGCGGGCAGCACCCCGGGACGGGGCGAGTACGGCGAGGAGGTCGCCGCCGCCGTCGATTACCTGCTGTCGCGCGTGAAGCCCGAAGACGACGAGCATTCGGGCTACATCGGGGACGAGGCCGATCGCAAGTCGGGCATGCACGGTCACGGCCTGGCGACCCTCGCTCTCGCGCAGGCCTACATCATGTCGCCGGCCTCGCCGCGCGGCCGGCGGACCGCGCAGGCCCTCCTCGCCGGGGTACACCTCATCGAGCTGACGCAGGGCGCGGAGGGCGGATGGATGTACCGGCCCGTGCGCGATATCCAGCACGAGGGATCGGTCACGGTCTGCCTCGTGCAGGGCCTGCGTGCCGCGCGCAACGCAGGGATCCTCGTCGACTCGAAGGTGATCGCCCGGGCTGTCGACTACGTGAAGCGCCTGCAAACCCCGGAAGGCTCGTTCCGATACCATCTGAACGACCAGAAGGTGTCCGTCGCGCTCACAGCCGCCTGCCTGTCCACGCTGCACGCGACAGGGATCTACGAGGGCCGGGAGATCGACGACGGGTACGGATACATATGGCGCGAGCTCGCCGTGCGTGAAGTCGCCGAAGAGCGCGGCGCGCGCACGAAGCGTGCGCAGTTCCCTTTCTACGAGCGCTTCTACCTCGCGCAAGCCCTCTGGCAGCACCCGGACGAGGACGTGTTTCGCCAGTGGGCGCGCAAGGAAGTCGAGCGCATCCTCGTCGACCAGAACGAGAACGGGTCCTGGTCCAGCTCACTGTTCGGCGACTCGTACGCGACCGCGATGAACTGTCTGTTCCTCGCGGTGCCCGACGGGCTCCTGCCGATCTTTCAGCGTTAGGCTCGAGTTTCGCCATCCTGGGCGAAACTCGAGCGCTCGCCGTGTAGGCGAGCCGGCGGCGCAGGCGCCGTACGCCGTAGGCCTCCGCGTGCGCGAAGCGCGCGCATCATCGGCCCGAAGGGCCGTTCTGACCGCGCCGCCGAAAGCTGCGCGGCACACCGGCCCCTGGTCCCGAGCCAGTGACTTTCTGCGAACCCTGCTACCGGCGGCCTCGCGAGAAACTTCGGGGAGCTCCACCGGGGACTCTTCGGCGCCGCCGAAAGGGTGAAACTCCAGGTTAGGGCCCGTCCGGGAATGAGGGCCAGGTCTCGGGGTCGCACTCTCCGAGCACGCCGCGGCCATCGCACAGTCGCAGCTCGAACTTGACGGACGGCTTGCTCCCAGGTGCTGAACGTCGTGACAAGAGACAGGAGCGTCTACTTCCGCTGCAGGAAGAGGTTCTTCCGCTCGATGTGCACCCGTGCAGCGAAGGCTCCGGCCAGGGCAGTGAAGATAGCCATTCAGCCGGGATCCGCCGCCGATCGTCCTGATCCGTACTCCACTGCGGGTTGATCCGCTCTGGGGTGCAGGCTCGCGATCAGCGCGGATTCATCCGCCCGCAGGGCCGTCCGCTCGACCGGACTACGCTCGCTTGCGCTGGAACAAGAGGTTCGCCTCGAAGATGGCGCTCAACAGTTCCGCCTTCCGCTTCGACCCTCCAGCGGCCATGTCGAGCCCTTGAACCGTCTTGTAGATGGACGCTTCGCCGGGGTCGATCAGCTTGCGTTGCGTCATTTCGGCGAGCTCGCGTTCGGTCTGGCCGAGGATCGTGGAGAGCTTGCCGATGCGCCGTTCGAGACGCTCCGTATCAAGCTGGTGCTGCTCCAGGCGCTCGCGTTCGACTTCCATCCGTTGCTCGTGCAGCTCGCGGCAGACGAGGGCGGTCACCTCGCGCTCCAGTCGGGGCGCGCTGCGGCCCGTCGCCGAGGTGTAGTCCAGGAACAGAGTCCGCACCTTGTGGGTGAGCTCGTCCTCTCCGCGCACGGGTCCGGAGTCGCCGGCGCGGACGGCGCTCTCGTGCTCATGGTCGTTCTTGCGACGCTCGACCAGCTGGCGCTTCAACCGCCTGAGCTCGCTCTTCGCGCGCGCCTCGAGTTCCCCGGGCTCGGTCGGCGCGTTCTGCAACAGGCGCAGGAACTCGTCGCGTGTCGCGTCCGAGATCGAGTCCTGATGCTCGTCGGGCCCGCCGATCGTGCGCTCGAGCAAGGCCCGGTTCACCGCCTTCTCGATCAGGAACGCCATGCTCTGCAAGTTGATCGAGCGCAGGTGCGCCACGCCCTTCTTCTTCAGCTCGTCGGGAGTCGTCGGGCGTGCCCAACGGCGAACTGTCTCGACCACAGCCTGGTTCACTTGCTTGCGTTTCATCACGGTGCCGAGGTCAGGGGTCGGAGAGGGCCCCGCATTCTAACGAGCGGACGCCGCGGATGCAGCACGACGAGTCTCCCGCAGCGCCGGGACATCCCGGCCGAGCCTCGGGCTCATTGATCCAGCACGAGTCCCGTCGCGTCCCCAGGACCCACGCCGAGACTCGTGAGCATCGTGCTCCCCCACGACAGACGCAGGTCGTACACGCCGGTGGGAATGGGCTCGAACTCGAATGTGCCGTCCTCGTCCGGGCGCGTGCCCGCGGTCTCGTCACCGGTCGCGCTGTCGACGAGCACGAGCGCGAGATCCCGGGCCGGGTGCGCGCCCTCATTCACCCGCCCGGAGACCCGCATGCACGGCCGCAGCGTGAAGTCGAACCCGATCCCCACTTCGTCCTGTTCGAGCGTCGCGCGCCGGCTCTCGGGTGAAGTGCAGAACCCCGCCCCTTCGGGCCCGACCGCGTAGCGCCCTGGCGACAAGTTCACTATGGCGTAGTCACCCGCCTCGTCCGTCGTCGCGAAGGCGCTGTCGATCCCCATCGATAGACCGCCGACGTGGAACTGGAACCGCGCCTTCACCCGCACGCCACGTCGCGGCATCCCGAAGGCATCGACCACGCGCCCCCGGATCGCCGTCGAGCCCGCACCCGCGAGGACCAGCCGACAGGCGGGCGAGACACCGGCCTCCACGACGTAGAGCCCTTGGACGAGGAGGCCGCCGCCCTCGTCTCCGAGCTCACCCAACCGCGCCATCAACTCGACCGTCCCGAGCGGCAGCTCCTGGAAGTCGAACTCGCCGTCCCGATTCGTCTGCGCGAACCTCCAGTTACCGAGGCCATCGATCAAGTGCACGTGCGCGCCCTGCGCTGACGTCTCGCCGTCGGGCTGGAGCACGACGCCGGCCAGGAATCCACGGGCCGACTCGAGCTCGAGCTCGAATTCATAGGAGCCGCCCTCCACCCACTCCGCGGCATAGGCTCGCAACGGCGCCTCCGTATACCCTTCCGCGCGCGCCAGGAGGAACACGACCGCCACCACCCGCCCGTCGTCCATCACGTGTCGCCGCGGAGCGACGCCCTGCAACTCGAACTCGCCGAGCGCGTCGGTCACGCCCGCCGGGTGGAGGCCGTCGGGTTCGAAGGTGCGTGAGTCGGCCCAGACCGAGGCGCCCGCGACGGCCGCCTTCGTCTCGGCATCGATCACGCGGCCGGTGACGATCGCCCCCGCTGACAGCGCGAGGTCGACCGACACGATCGTGTCGGGCGCGAGCTCCTCCGAGCGCGCCTCCTCGTGCTCGGGGTAACCCTTCGCGTGCGCCCATGCGCGCTCGAGCCGGCCGACGGCCAGGCCCTCCACGCGGAACTCGCCGTTCGCGTCGAGATCCGCGTCGTGCTCGTGCGCCTGCCCCGCCGCGTCGCGGACGGTCAGTTGCACGCGCCCATTGCCCGTAACGGGCAGCCCGTCGGGAGCGAGCACACGTCCGGTCACCACGGGCAGGGCGTGCAGCACGAAGGTCTGGAACGCGAACGAATCGATACGGAACGAGGCGGGGACGTGGTTCGGGCTCGTGACGGCCAGGGCCGGCGCCGGCCGGGGGGAAGCCTCGAACCTGGTGCCCGCGGAGAGCGGAACGGTGAGCGCGAATCGCCCATCCGCGTCGGTGCGATCGAACGGGTCCACCTGGTCGACGGCGGTGAAGGAGACTTGCGCACCCGCGATGGGCAGGCCTATCGTGTCGACGATCCGCCCACGGAACGGCGCTGGCGAGGTGACGACCGTCTTGCGCTCCTCGAGCGTCCCGGGCGCGGACTCGAGGCCGGCCGGGTTCTCGCTCCGAGCGCCGGCGGGCGGGCCTTCCAGGGCAGCGAGCTCACCGCCTTCCACCGTCCCGATCACGCGCCCGCGCGCCGGTGCGGGTGCACGCTGCTCCGCGTCCCCATCACCGGCAAGGAAGACCGTGGTCGCGGCGATCACACCCAGCACGATCGCCACGAGGAGCACCCAGAGCCCGCGCGAACCTTCGCTCATCACGCTCACGGTACGGCGCCGGTCCGCACGCCGCGAGCAGCAGCCGCTCTCCGCCCTCTCACTCGGGGTCGCGTCCGGTTGGGAGCGAGTCGGCGAGCCGCTCGACGAGCACATCGATGAGGTCGGAGACAGCCTCGAACGTGCGCTCGAACGACGCCCCGTCGAGCACGGGGTCGGCGATGTCACGCCGCTCCCCGGCGAGCTCCGACAACCGGTAGACGTGTTCGTGATCGGGGTGCTTCGCGCGCCAGGTCGAGAGGTGCTCGCGCGTCATGCCGAAGACCACGAGCCCCGCATCCGGCGCTCCAGTCACGAGCGACAGGTGCCGAGCCCGGAACTCCTCGACCCATGACGAGCTCACCCCGCGCTCGATCAAGGCCGCGCTCGTCTCCGCGAACAGGCCCGTGTTCTGGAAGACCGTGGCGCAGGAATCGACGGGCACCGGGCAACCCAGATGCCGCGCGTACAACTCAGCGAATGCGGAGCGCACCACGTTGCCAGTACAGAGGAACCGCACCGCCGTGGCCTTGGCGAGCGCGAGCTCGAGCGCCTCGTTCATCACGTCGCAGTCTAAGGCGAAGGCTGGAGCGGATCACGCGGCGCTGTCCCGGTCTGGGGCTGACGCCGGTGCCTGAGCGGACCTCGGGCGAAATTTTCCACGGGT
>SMVQ01000295.1 GCA_004357655.1 Planctomycetota bacterium | reverse complement strand
CGGACCACAGCTCGTTGGCCTCGTAGGCCATGGCCAGGTTGGCGCGCAAATCGGGGTCGGTGGGCCGCGCACGGGCCAGGGCCACGTGCTCGCTGATCAGCGCGGCCACCTCCTCGTCCACTCCGGCGGTGTAGACCAGCTGCACCACCTCGGGCGGAGCCGCGGCCTCCCCGCCACCCCCGCAAGCGGAAAGGACGAGCAGGGCGGCCAGGCAGCTCGATCGACGAGAGGTCATGGGGTTACCCGGAAGACAATTCTATCCGCGTTCCGCGGACCGCTCCAAGAGCCGACGGGTTCATGGTGGACGAGTCGGTGTGGAGCGGCACCGCATCAGTCCGCCGCGGGGATCTCGATCAGCGTGTAGTACGCCTCGGGGTGCAGCAGCGGGACGCCCGAGCCGGCACGCACGCCGTCCGAGTGCAGCTCGTGGACGTAGCCGCTGCGCAGGCCGCTGACGGCGAGGTGCACACTCAGGCGATCCTCGGCGACGGTCGCGCGCTCGATGACCAGGTCCTCGCGCTCCACCTCGGGGCTGCCGTAGGCCTCGTGCAGAAGGTAGGTGTAGCTCTCCATGCGGTAGGACGCGACGTCCGCGGCGGTCCCCCGGTCGACGGGCTGCGTGAACGCCAGGGTGAAACCGTCGCTCTCCGCGCGCATCTCGTGCACCTCGAACGGGACCGCGCCGGTCCACTCCAGGCGCTCCAGGCCGAACGTCTTGCTGCCCTTCGAGCCCCAACCGCGATTCGTCTCGCCGGCGAGCATTCGGCCCTCGGCGTCGAAGGCGATGCGGATGATGCCGCACTGGAAGCCTTCGCGGAATGGGAAGCACGCACCCTGCCAGTGACCGTTCACGCGCTCGAGGAACACGCGCATCACCGTGGCGTGGTGCTGGTCGGCGACGAACGCCTGGCCCGCGAACGGACCGAAAATGCCGCTCGTCTGATCCCAGACGATCCCCCCTGGCGACTGGCCCATCTTGTCGTACGGGAACCAGACGGCGGGCAGCTTGAAGGCCGGGATCTTCGCCTTGACCTTCGGCATCGGCTCGCCATCGGGCGGGTCGGGCACGGGCTCGTAGGGCCAGAGGGGATCTTCGCATGACGCGAGGCCGTGCGGGTGGCCGTGGAAGTCGCCGGGCTCGAGCTGGGCGAGCTTGCTCGCGCCGCACCACTCGCCCTGGTTGTCCGTGTAGAACGCGTCGCCCCAGGGGCTGATCTCGATCCCAGCGGGCGAGCGCAGGCCGCTGCACGTCGGGATCAGCTCGCCCTCCGGCGTGATGCGGTGTGCGAAGCCGCGCCACTTGACCTTGCCGAACGGCTGATCGCCGAACGGCTTGTTCGTCGTGATCCAGAAGTTCCCGTCGGGTCCGAGGCGCGGCCCGAAGCAGTACTCGTGGTAGTTGCCGCTGATCGACCAGAGGTCGCAGACCGTCTCGAGCTCGTCCGCGTGCCCGTCGCCGTTCGAGTCGCGGAAGCGCGAGAGCTCGCCGCGCTGGGTGGCGTAGATCCAACCCTCGTGGACGAGCAGGCCGAGCGGCTCCTGCAGACCCTCGAGGAACGGCACGAACGCGACCTCCGCCGGGTCGTCCGCGTACGCGTTCTCGACGATGAAGACCTCGCCGCGCCGCGTGCAGACGATCGGCCGGCGATCGGGGAGGATGGCGATCCCGCTCACCTCGAGCACGAGCCCCTCGGGCGTCGGAAAGGTGACGATGCGGTAGAAGTCCGCCTCGCGCGGCGCCGCGTCCTCTTGAACGGCGGTCGCGAGGCAGAGCAGGAGGGCGGAGCAGACTTGGATCACCATCGGACGTTCACCTCGAAGACCGCTTGGAAGCCATCATCGACCTGTTCGAGCGCGATGTCGGCGATGAGCTCGCTCTGCCCGCCCGTCGCCCGCAAGCGGCTGGAGACCGCGCCGGGCCCCACGGCCTCGATGTCGCACGACACGCCGCCCGCGAACTCGTAGACGCCGCTGAGCTGCTCGCGGCCTTCGCTGCCGACGAAGGCGCGGAGCGTGAGGCCGGGCACGGGTCGCGCGGCGCGCACGACGAAGCGCCGGACGAGGAGGCTCCCCCCGGGGACGAGCGCGGCGCGCGGCGTCTCCTCGATCTCGACGTCGCCGAGCGCGTAGCGAAACGTGGGGAGCCCCGCGCTGTCGAGCCGCCGGCCGCGGACGCGGTAGCGGAGCTCGGCGTCGGTGTGCTGCGGCCAGGCTTCGTCCGCGCCGAGGATCGCGAAGGGCGGACCGGGTGGGAGCTCGACCACCTCGCCCGGCGGGCGCTCCAGCTTTCCCGCGCGGCCCTCCCACGTCCCGCGCGCGTTGAAGAAGCGCCCGCGCCAGGCGAGCGCGAGCCGCGAGTTCTGCACGTCGAAGGCGTAGTGCGTGCGCTCGGGCAGACCGACCGCGAGCGTGCGCGGGCTGACACCGCGCATGAAGACGCCGCACAGGATCGGCCGCTCCCCCACCTCCAGCTCGTACGCGCTCTCCGGCACGACGAGCCCCTCGGGCAGCGGCATCGCGTCCCGCAGCGAGAGATAGGACCACATCGCGTCGATCTGGCGCACCGGATCGCCGTCCAGGACGTCGCTCACCGGGCTCTTCCCATCCACCCAGAACTCCGGCATGCGCGTGTTCATGTTGAGCGCGCCGGGGTCGAGGAGGAGCTGCCGGAACCAGCCCGGCTGGGAGCGCTCGTGCACGGTCGCGAGGTCGACGGCCGGCACGCCCAGCGACGGGTAGCCGGCGAAGGTGTGGCACTGGATACAGCCGAGACCCGACGTCCCGACGAGCTTGCGCCCGGCCTCGACCGCCTCGATCGAGAATGCGGGCTCGGCCATCCCTTCCGTCGTCGCGTCGAGCGCCTCGAACAGGTCCGCGAGGAAGCCCACGTTCTCCGCGCCGAACTGCGGCATGCGCGTCGCCATGTAGGGCCGAACCGTCTGGGCCTCGGTGAGCACGGCGGCGATCGTCGCGTTCCAGAGCTTCGCCCCGGTATGGTCCAGGCTCGGCGGCAGGCGGCCCTCGTCGCCGAGCTCCGCATCGCCGAGGATCTCGAAGTAGGGTCGGCGCTCCGGGTGCGTGCCCCCGACGTCCTGGCGGCGGTGGCAGGCGTAGCAGCGCATGCGCGCGAGCGTGCGCGTGAGTCGCTCCTCGTCCGCGAGTGGCGTGGCCAGCTGGGCCACGTTCGCGAGCGCGGCCTTGAGTGCGGCGCGGTCGGCGGGATCGAGCGCGTAGCGCGTCGACGTGTCCGAGTCTTCCGCGAGACAGCCTACTGCGGAGTGCGGGTCGAGCCCCGCGAGCGTCGGCGTCTCGCCCTTCGTACGGCGCAGGTCCTCTAGCCCTTCGACCGCGTGGCAGGACGTACACAGGACCTGGAACGCCGTCCGCCCCACGTTCGCGCGCACGGGATCGACCGTGAAGGGCGCGGCGTCCACGGGGATGAATGCGAGCGTCCAATGCGAGAGCACGTCCGCGGGGATGACCTCTTTTTCGAGCTCGGGCCCGCTCCAGGATGCGATGAGGCCCTCGCCCCCACCCTTCTCGAACATGGTGATCGAGATCGAGTGCTCGCCCTCCTCGAGCAGGACGGATCCAAATTTTTCCGACATCGCGTGGAAGCCGTCGTTACGAACGACGACCTCCCCGTCGACCCAGAGGCGCGAGCCGTCGTCCGACTTCGTGTAGAACGTGTACTCGCCCGCCGCGGCGACGGCCAGGAAGCCGCGGTACCTGAACCCGAAGTGGTCCGGGCGATGCTCGGGCAGCTTCGCGAGGTCGGTGATCCCACCGCGCGCGACCGACGTGAGCGCGTCGAAGTCGGCCACCTCGTCATCGAAGGGTGCCTCGAAGTACTCGTACGCGAGCCCCTCCACTTGTTCCAAGTTCTCCTCACCAGCGCGCGCCTGGTCGCGGAGCAGGTACAGCGCGATGCTGCGCGCCTCCTTGGGCGTGAGCCCGAGCGAAGGCATGCGCCCGGAGGGGCGGACGATCAAGGGATCGAGGAGGAACTCCGTGAGCGCCGCAACTGTTGTCTTGCGCGCGAGGTCGCCGAGGGGCACCTCGGGCGCCGGCAGCGTTCCGGGCGGAACCCAGAGCTGCTCGTCCTCTTCATCCGCCTCCTCTTCGTCATCCAGTTCCGTAGCCGCTTCGGCCACGTCCCCCGGCATCCAACGCAGCTCCTCGAGCTCCCACGGCGCCTCCTGGGGCTCGTGGCAGGCGACGCACCCAACGGAATGGAACAGCTGCCGGCCCGGCTCGATGTCATCCGCCTGGACACCGACCGGCGCGATGTCGATCGGCCCGCCGAGGCCGGCGAGGAAGTGCACGAGCGCATCGATCGTGCGCTCGCGGTTCGCTCCATGCCCGATCCGATCGGGCATGGTCACGTCCGGTTTCGTGCCCTGGGGATCCTCGAGGTAGCTCCGCAAGTAGCCCGGCGTGATCCGCGCGCCCACGTCGTCGAGCCGCGGCGCCGACTTCGGTTGCAGCCGCGCGAGCGTCGTATCGGACGCCGTGTGGCAGGTCGTGCATCCGAGCTCGCCGAGCAGCTCCTCGCCGCGCGGGATCAGGGTGACCTGGCCCTCCGGGGCACGGTGCGGACCGGGCTCACCCGCGGTGCGGATGGACGGAACGATGACGAGCGCGAGCGCGAGGAGCGGCATGGGACCCGGGACCGTCAATCGAGCGGTCGGATCCACACGTTGCGGTAGCGCACGGGATTCCCGTGATCCTGCAGGTACAGCGGCCCGTCCTCGCGACCGCCGGCCGGCATGCTCGCCGTCGTCGACTTCTCGATCACGAAGTGATCCTGGACGAGGACGCCGTTGTGGAAGACCGTGATCGTCGCCGGCTGCACGCTCCCGCCGTCCGCTCCGGCGCGCGCCGCGCGGAACACGATGTCGTACGTCTGCCACTCGCCGGGGGGCCGGCACGCGTTCACGAGCGGAGGGGCGAGCCCGTAGACCGCACCGCACTGGCCGTTCGGGTACGTCGCACTCCCGTACGAGTCGAGCACCTGGACCTCGTACCGGCCCTGGATGTAGACGCCGCTGTTGCCGCGCCCCTGACCCTCGCCCGCGACCTCGGCGGGCGTCGCGAACTCGACGTGTACCTGCTGGTCGCCGAACGTGCGCTTCGTGACGATGCTGCCGGTCCCGTTCACCTCCATGACGCCGCCCGAGACCTTCCACTGCGCGTCGCCACCCTTGTCGGCGCTCCACTGCGAGAGGTCCGTACCATCGAAGAGCACGACCGCGTCCGAGGGCGGAACCCCGGGCGCGCCGGGGTCGACGACCCTCGGGACGGTGTCCGGGACGACATCGTCCTGACCAGGGCCCATGAGGGACACCGCCGCGCCGGCGGCGAGGCACGGGAGCACGGCGAGGGCGAGGACGCCGCGAACGGCGGAATGACGGGTCACATCCATCTGGAGTCTCCAGTCTCGGTGAGGGGCTCGGGCGCCTGGCGGCGCGCCGCTCATCCTACAGGACGCGTGCGTGCGTGCATGCTCATGCCGGGTCGTCAGCGCGCGATGAGCTCGGGGGGCGTCCCCGCGAACGAATCGAGCTCGATCGTGACCTCGATGTCGAAGGCGCCGAGGGGCATGGTCCCCGCGATCATGATGGGGACCCCCGAGCGCTCCTCGAGCCAGACGTGCACCACGCCTTCCATCCCGAAGAGGCTCTCGAACTGCTTCCCGGAGTCGCCGTCGAGCGCCGCGACCGCGAGAAACTTGATCTCACGGCACTGGAACGCCCCCGCGGGCACGTCGACCTGGCGGAACCTGCCGCGCTTCATCTCGAGCTCCCAGACCTCGGACTTCTTGAGGAGCGGGAACCGGACCGAGTCGATACCCTCCCGCGCCATGGAGCGGGACAGGAAGATAGCGCTGAGCGTGTCGAGGGCACCGGGGGGCACCGCACTCGTCACCGGATCCTTCCACACGCGGTGCGCCGTACGTTTGCACTTCTTGCAGTGGTGATCGCGGGAGAAGAAGCCGCCCTCGACGAAGTGCTCCTTGCGCTTGCATCCCTTGCAGTGTGTGTCCCGGCGGTACCACACCGTGGGCTCGCCGTCCATGAGCCCGTACCTGAGCTCGCGCTTGCGCCCCGAGGCTCCGCGCTTGATATCGCGGAAGACGATCGCGGGCCATTCCTGCGGTAGGGCCCGGATCACGAACTCCTGGTCGAGCCGGAAGGAGAGGTAGCTCCCCAGCACTTCCCCGTGGATCGTCCCGACCCGGCCACGGACGCTCGGATCCTCACCGGGCAGGGGCAGCCCCCCCATGTACGGCTCGACCTTGGACCGCAGCCGAAAGCTTCCCACGTGCGAGCGACCGAGCACGGGGAGGTCGAGGAAGATCTTGTACCCGAGGTCTTCGTCGCCCGGGATCCTCAGCGGCAACGCACCCTCGCCGCGGTCGACGAGGAGGTCGGCGGGGCGATCCTCCTGCGTGGGTCGGGGAGCGGACGGCGGCGACGGATGGATCCCCGCGGCCAGAACGGGCAGAGCCGAGAGGATTGCGGAGAGCACGGCTCGGACCATAGCCCGCTCGAATGGTGACTTCAACGCGGGCAGCCCGGGTGAACAGTCCCCCGGTTCGATAAGCTGGCAGCCACGCGCGGCCGCCCCGGCGCGCCCACGTCACGGTACTCAACCCGGGCCGGGCCGCACCTGGCCGTTCCATCGAGTCGCTGCACTGATGACCTCGTCGAGACCCTCCGGACGCCAGGTCGCCGTCTACGCCTCCGCCCTGGTGCTCATTCTGATCGCCGACCCCCGCCCGCTCACCTTCGGGATCGGATGCGGCTTGGTGGGAGTCGCCTGGACGATCCGGATCTGGGCCTTCGGCCACCTCGAGAAGAACCAGGTGATGGTGACGACCGGGCCGTACGCGCACACGCGCAACCCGGCCTACCTCGGCTCCTTCCTCGCGCTGGTGGGCGTCGCACTGGCAGCGGGCAACTGGGAGACGACCCAGGGGAAGCTCGTCTGGGCCTTCGCGCTGCTCCTCGTCGCCGGGTTCTTCCTCGGCTACCTGCCCCGCAAGTTCGCCCGGGAGTACACCCGGCTGCAGGAGCGCTTCGGCGCGCTCGCTACACGCCACGCGCGGAACGTGCCCGACTTCTGGCCGCAGCTCGAGCCGTGGCGGAGCGGAGACTCGCGGCGGTTCTCGTGGCGGCTCGTCACGGAGAACCACGAGTGGCCGTGGGGCGTCGTCCTGGCGGTCGCTCTCGTCGCCGTCTGGTTCGTCCCCCATTGGTCTCCGATCCACGGGATTCTCTCGTGACCGAGGCCGTGCCGCCGCAGTGGACGCGCGCGACGTTCGAGACGCTCCCCCACCGCCGGCTCTCGCGCGGATCGCGCCTCAAGCCGGCCGTCTGGCACGTCGATGGCCCGGCCGGTCCGGTGCTCGTGAAGGACACCGCGCAGCTCCCCGCCGCGGGGCGCTGGATCGGGCGCTGGCTCCTGAACCGGGAGGCGGGGCTGATGCGGCGGCTCGCCGAGCTGCCCGAGGTCCCCGACGTCCTCGCCCGAATCGATCGCGACGCACTCGTCTACTCGCTCGTTCCGGGCGAGCCCCTCGACCGCGAACGGTTTCGTGTCGACCCGGCCGACCTGACCTCACGCCTGCGCGAAATCGTGCGCCGCATGCACGCACGCGGGGTCTATCACCTCGATCTGCACCAGCGCCAGAACATCCTCGTGGGGGCCGGGGGCGAGCTCCACCTCGTGGACTTCGGCGCCGCGGTCGCCCTGGGCCCCTTCGGGCGGGCGCTCCTGGGCCCGTTGCTGGCGTGGGTCGACGGACAGGCCGTCCTGAAGTACCTGGCGCGGTTCGCGCCGGAGTGCCTCACGCGGGATGAGGCGCGGCAGGTGCTGCGGTTCCGGCGCTGGCGCAAGCTCTGGATTCTGGCGCCCAGACACTCGCGGCGGGAGCGCGATGCGGCGCTCCACCGGCTCCGAGACGGGTGAGCCGCGCCTGGGCCGCCCGGGGCACCCGGTCCGGTCCGAAGAATTCCCGGATCGGAGCCCAGGCGCCCCAGCTTCGGCTAGCATAGGCACTTCAGAGCAGAAGCGGAGGCCTCTCTCTCTCTCTCCTCCGCTGCGCTATGCGTAGCTCCTCCGCTTCCAGGCGGCCGACTCAACTCTCGGGTCGGCCGCCTCCTTCTTCGGGCTTCTCGAGCGCGCGATTCCATGTCGTCCCGTTCGGCCCGCTCGCGCCCGTGCGGCGCGCGTCGAGCGCTGCGCCGAGGATCTCCGAGAAAACCCGTTCACTCGGGCCGCGTTTGCGCCTGTAGACAGGGAAGGACGGTCCGGTGCGCGGCGTCGAAGCCTGGTGGCCCAGCGGGTCGCGGACCCTCGACTTTCCTGATCTTCTCGTTCGGTTGTCGGACGGCTTGTCTCTTTGATCAGTGTCGTCGGCCACGAGGTCGACGAGGAGGAAGACATGGATGCGATAGGACATGACTGTGCGCGGGGGGTCTGTCTCGCGCTCGCCCTGGCGTGCCTCTCACCGGCGTCAGCGGCGGATCCCGGAGCGCCCGCTGCAATCTCCGGATGGTGTGAGAAGGCGACGGGCTTCGAGGCCGCGCGCGGCCAGGCGATCGCGAAGCTCGTAGGTGAGCTCGACTCTCTCGCCTCATGGTGCGCGAAGATGCGGCTCTTCGGCTGTCGGGACGTAGCGCTGGAAGCGATCCTGCACTTCGAGCCCGACGACAAGGCGCTCCGCCGGAAGCTCAAGTACCAGAAGCGCAAGGGCGAGTGGGTGCGGAATCGCAGCTACCGGATCCCGCGCAACCTGGGCCGCGAGCATATGGCGGACCACGATGTGCGTGTGGCGAAGATCACGCGCGACTACATCTCGGCCCTGGACGGGTTCGTCGGCGACAGCGAGGCCGTCGCGGACATCGTGTGGTCGGACGTCATCGCCATCGACCCCGACAATCCGGTGGCGCGCGCGGCCCGCGGCGAGGCCCTCCACCCCGGAGATGGGCGGTGGGTGCTCGAGGAGACCGTGCGCTCGCTGGAGCGCCGGAGCGAGCTCGAGGACACGGCGAAGCGGCTCCTGGCGGAGCTCCCACGGCCGGAGGAGGTCCAGCTCGATCCGGACGAGCGCGCGCTCGGCGTGCGCTGGACCGCGGCGCTCACGACGGAGGACGTGCGCGTGCTCGGGACGTGCTCCAAGCGGGAGCTCGAAGCCTGCGCCCGAAATGCCCAGGCCGCCATCCTGTTGTTCGGAGAGGCCTGCGACACCGGCGTCGGCATCGGCATTCCGCGCTTCACCGTGTACGTCATGGAATCGGGAGCCGACGCCAGGAAGCTGCGCGCGACGCACCCCCGACTCCGCGGCCGCGCGTGCGCCGCGAATGCCGCGTGCACGTGGCTCGGACTCTTCGACCTCGTCGTGTGGCCGACGACCCCGGAGCGACGCCTCGACCGGATCGTGCGCCAGACCATCGGCCTGATGCTGGTCAATCACTACCCGGGCTCCCAGAGCCAGAGCTGGACGATCGAGGGCGAATCGCACGTCCTGGCGACGTTCCTGCGCGGCGACCGCGCGTTCCAGCCGATGTTCTCGACGAACGTCGACGCGGCCGTCATTCGCCGCCCGGGAGAGATCGCGGAGCGCTGGCGATCCATCTACGGACACACGGGCATCGAGGAGCTGCTGGAACTACCCGCGGGCCAGCTCGACCGCGATGCGCGCGAGCGCGCCGCCGTGCTGGTGCGTTACATGATCGAGTCCCGGCCCGAGCAATGGGACCGCGTGCTCGGCGAGCTAGGCGTCGTCGAGTCCTCCATGGGCGAGCTCTTCGAGGAGGTGCTGGCGATGAAGCTCCCGCGCCTCGAGCAGCGCGTCCTGCGCTGGCTCGATGAGTCCCCGCGTACGGAGCCGTAGCAGTCGTCTCGTTCGGTCTGGACTGTACGCTACTTCGCCTTCTTCGCAGAGGCCTCGCGGACCTCCGCGCTCTCCCAGGCCGCCGGGCGCGGCAGCTTCGGTTGAAGGATGGCGAGGAGGCTCATGGCGGTGCCGTAGTTCTCGCTGCGCTCGAAGACCCGGTCGTTCCAACCGCCCGAGTCCTCGCGCACCTGGAACAGGCGCGCGAGGAACCGCGCCCGGTACTCTCCGTGCTCCGCCTCCGGGAGGAACTCGATCGCCAGCGCTGCGTAGGTGTGCGCGTAGAAGAAGTAGTAGGGGGCGATGCCGTACGGTGGCTCGTGGGTATCCGGTTGCTGGCGTCGCTTCTCCAGCCACTCCCAGTGCTCGAGGAAGCCGTCGAGTGCGTGCCGGATCCGGCCTACGTCGCTGCGGCCGGCGAGCATGAGCGCGACCTCGGTGATCGGCGTGCGTCCCGTCGCGCCCGGCATCTCGTCGCGCCCGCCGGCCGTCGTGTACGGGATGGTGCCGTCTTCGGTGCGCGCGTTCTCCAGCACGTCGAGCGCGCGCTCGACGACGTCGGGGTCGACCTCCGCGCCCTGCCGCCGCGCCTCGTACAGCGCGAGCAGCGTCGGCGCGGTCATGAACGGCGAGGCCGCCGAGGACTCGTCCGCGCCCTTGCGCCGCGCATAGTTCCAACCGCCGGTCTCGGCGATCTCCGTGTCCTGGAGCGTCTCGACGAGCCAGGTGATCGCCTCGTCGACGCGCTTCGACTCGCCTCTCGGGACGAGCTCCATGGCACGCATCCGCAGGAGGAACGTCAGCGCGTAGGTGTGTCCCCACCCGCGCACGTCGTACCCGCCCTTGAAGCCCGACTCCATGAGCTCCTCGCCGAGCCCCGCGAGTACGAATTCGTACCCGCGTCTCACCGCCTCGCGCACGTCCTCGCGCGCGCCGTAGAGCGGCGTCTCCATGAGCGACCAGGCGCTGATCGCGGTGCCGCCGACGCGGTAGCCGATCGGGATCTCGCCGCCCGGGCGATACACACCTTCGTACGGCCACTCGGCGAGCACATCCGAGCCCGCGAGGCTCTCCTGCATGCGCAGTAGAATGTCGACGCCCTGCTCGATGACAAGCTCGAAGTTGTCGCCCACGGGCGGCGTCTTCGACACTCCCTGACCGACGGCCGGGGCCGCGAATGCGAGGGCGACTGCGAACGGAACGGCGAAGCGACGGGCGGTACGAATCAGCATGGGGGTTCTCCTGGGGCTCATTGCAGCGTAGCAGGTGCCCTGGAACAAGCGCTCGGCCTTGTGCCCGGGGTCGCCCGCAGAGCGCGCCCCAGGGGCGTAGCCCCCGTACACCGCAGGCATCGTCGCGCGCGGCGCGACATCATCGCCCGAAGGGCGCATCGTGCTGCGTGCCCGGCCCTGGGAATTACGCCAGACGCCCTGCGCGCGACGAGGTCCTGCGGCGCGCGGGAGGGCGCGCTCGATCGCGCCTCAAGGCTCGAACGTCGCGCGGAGGCCGTGCGAGACGTTGAACGCCGCACCGCAAGGCCCCGTCGGGTCGCGGTACCAGGCGAGGAAACTCCAGGTCTGACCCGTGAGGATCCGGCCGCTCGGCGGAAAGTTCGCATGCGTGAAGCCCACGACGGGCCCCTCGGAGAACGACCCGTCCGGTCCGGAGCTCCGCGGCGGGAACCGGAAGCCGCCCGTCGATCCTGGACCGACGCACAATAGCCCGTCGCCGAAGGGCAGCTCGAGCTCTCCGCTGCCCATGAAGAGGAGTCCGAACTGGTTCGCCGGCAAGCCGGTCGTGGTCAGGACGAGATCGTCGGAGGTGACGCTCGTCGAGCCCATGTGGGCGAGGAGCGCGCCCGCACCGGTCGAGTTTGCGCACCCGGCGCTCGGGTCCTCGTTCCCGCAGGGCGCGCCCGCGGCGCAGAAGCAGAACGGCTGCACGTCCGGCCCATGGGGACCCTCAGGTTTCTTCTGATCATCCGTCAAGAGCGCGAGCCAGCCCTCGACCTCCGCCGACAGCCCACCCGTGCCCGAGAGCGCCACGGTCTTCTGGATCCACCCGTCGTGCGCGAGCGGGAGCGGCTTCACGCCCTGGCCCCCCACACCGTCCGTCACGCCGGCGCCGGGACTCCCGTTCGCGAGGAGTATCGTCCCGACGACCGCCGCGTCGTGGCCGTCCCCGTCGCCGTCAGGGTCCGGGTCGATGATGGTCAGGACGTTCGCGTGCTGGCTCGTCACATAGGCGTAGTACCCGCCGCCGAGCTTCGCGCCCCAGTTGATGCCGTGCGTACCGGCGGGCGTCGGCACGAAGGCCACGACCTCGTTGACCGAGGTGTCGATGATCGCCACGTGATCGGGCGAGCCCGTGTTCGCGCGCGGGATCGTCGTCAGCGACAGGACGGCCGTGGCCACCCACCGCTCGTCGGGGCTCACGGGCGTCTGAATGGGCACTTGCAAAGTGTTGAGCAGGTCCAAACCGGTCTGGCCGTCTGGGGCCAGCGTGACGGGGATGTTTCCGATGAGCGCGAGCGCGTCCACGTCCACGATCGTCACCATTCCCGACACGACGTTCGCGACGTAGGCCGTGCTCACGCCGTCGACGTGGCACTCGCCCACCGCGATGGGCATGAGCAGCGCCGAGCGGATCGGGTCGTTCGCGTCGTACTCGAACTCCACGAGGACGTCGCCGCTCAGCGTGTCGATGATGCTGATCGAGCCCGCGACGCCGAGCCCCTTGAACACGTTGGGCCCGATCGCCCACGCCGCACGTCAACCAGTGCCCGTGCGGGTTCGTCTCGCCGTCGCCGGTGGGATCGGAGTCGACGCAGTGCAAGCCGTCCGGCCGGTCCTCGACCTTGACGAGGTCGCGGTCGGCGCTGAGGGGCACCGTCAACCAGCCGAGCTGCGGCGAGCCGGGAACGGGGATCGTGATGATGTGCGTCGGCGCCTCACCCACCGTGGTGCTGTCGAGGATCTCCCCCGAGGCGCGGTCGATCTTGTTGATCCATTTCCCGAACCAGTTGCTGTTGTAGACGGTGTCGAGCGCGAAGTTCGCCCACATGTTGTGGGGGTTGTTCCACATCCCGTCCGCCTCGCGCCCATCGATCTCGCGCTCCACCGTGAACGTAGCCGCGTCCACCACGGTGATCGTGCCCGGCTTCGGGACGCCGCCGTCGTCGACCTGGCCGGGGACGCGCTCGAACTGTGTGTCGATCCATATCTCGCCGACTCCGGGAACGTCCGGACACAACTCGTCCTCGGGACCGAGGATGTCCCACTTGGCGAGCTTGTCCGCGTCCGTCGGCGCGATGGTGGTGATGACCGAGAGCACGGTCGTCGCGGGCAGCGACGCCACGCCCAGGTGCCCGATGAACGGGAGCGCGCCGGCTGTCACGTCGGGGATGTTCCCGGCCTCATCCAGCACCGCGACCACCGCGGTCATGTACGGGTGGATCTTGCACACGATGAGGTAGACCCCGGGGACTTCGAATGTCGCCGAGAGCGTGCCCAGCTGCGACTTGTCCTGGTCCAGATCCACGCTCGAGCCTTCGGGCTGCATTATGAACGTGACCGTGTGCCGCGTGTTCGTGCAGCAGTTCCCGATCTTGAAGTCGACGCGCTCGCCCGCCTCGATCACCGTGACCGGCGTGCCCGTCGCCTCGCTGGCGAACCAGTTCCCCGGCTCGTCCGTGAGGTGCATCACGTCGGCGGCGCCATCGGGCGACATGACGGCCGTCGTGACGAGCCGCGGGAGCGCGAAGGTCACGGCGCACGAGATGGAGATCGAGAGCAGGCCGGCGAGGGCCTTCGAAGCGGTGCTGGACATCATTCACTCCTGTGGACGGGTACGACGAAGACGGACTCCGGTATCGGTGCGAGACTGCGGTCCGCTGAGCGGCCGAGCGTCCTTCCGAACGGCAATCCAGGCGACGCAAGCGTCGTGCCAGTCCCGACGTGGAACTGGCCACCCCCGTCCGAGTGGGGGTGCGGCGCAACCGTCCACGATCTGGAATCGATTCCAGGCGCTGTACTCGGCGACCCGCCTCGGTCCCAGGCCGCGCGCCAGGCTCAGGGAACGAAGGCGACCGCCAGTCCGTTGGAGAGCTCGAACGCGTTCGAGCACGGGCCGCCCGGATCGCGGAACCACGCCTGGAAGTTCCACGTGCTCCCGCTCGCGATGTGCCCCGCCGTGGGGAAGTTCCCAAGCGAGAACGCGACGACGCCGGGCCCCTCCACGATCGTCCCGCCCGGTCCCGCGTTGCGCACCGGGAAGCGGTGGAAGCCGAGCGCACCGGCGTCGATGCAGCGCAAGCCGTCCCCGAAGGGCACCGCGGTCGGATCGGGACCCATGTACAGGATGCCGAACTGCGTCGCCGGCAGGTTCGTCGCCGAGAGCACGAGGTCGTCGGCGGCGACGCTCGCCGAGCCGCCGCCCGAGAGCACGGCCCCGGAGCCCGTCGAGTTGAGGCAGCCCTGTCCGGTCCCGCCGGTGTTGCCACACGGGCAGGCCGCGCCCGACCCGTCCCCGAAGCAGTACGGGGTCCCGACTGTCTCGCACTCGTCGGGGATCCCGTTCCCGTTCGTGTCCGAACTGACGCCGGTCGCGATGTCGACAGCATCGCACACGCCATTGCCGTTGCAGTCGCTGTCCTGTCCCACGTCGTACACGAGCGCGCGCCCCGAGCTCGCCCCGGCGCCGTCGTGGAGCCATGCCCCGACGACCGCGCGCGCCCCCGCGAGCGACAGGCTGTACCCGAGCTCGTCGCCCGCCGCGCCGCCGATCGCCAGGACCTCGTTCGTCTCGGTCCAAACGGTCCCCGAGCGCTCGAACGCGTACACCGATCCCGCGTCGCCCCCGCCGTCGTCGTCGTGATACGCCCCGACGAGCGCAACGTCGCCCGCGACGCCCACGGACCACCCGGCGCGGTCGTCGCACACGGCGTCAGCGGCGACGAGCTTGTCCGCTTGCGTCCAGACCGTCCCGGCGCGCGTGAAGACGTACGCCGCGCCGGACTCACAGCCGCCGACGCCGTGGCCGAACGCGCCAGCGAGCACCGTGTCGCCGTCGACCGCGACGGACCTCCCGAGCCAGTGAAAGGACTCGGCGTCGGACGCGACGAGCTTCGCCTCCTCGTTCCAGTTCGCGCCGTCGTACCGATAAGCGTATGCCGCCCCGCTGAAGAAGAACGCACCCGTCCCCGGCCCGTCGTCCTGCCATGCCCCCACCACGATCGTGTCCCCGTCGATGGCGACCGCGTCGCCGAACTGCGCGATCGAGGCCGGGTCGGAGGCGTGGAGCTTCGTCTCCTGGGCCCACGTGGTCCCGCTCCGGCGGTAGACGTAGGCCGAGCCGGAGTTGCTCACCCCGTCATCGTCGAACTTCGAACCCACGACGATCACGTCCCCGTCGATGTCGACGGCCCAGCCGAAGCGATCACCGGCCGCGACGTCGAGTGGGACGAGCTTCGCCTGCTGGGTCCACAGGGTCCCCTGGCGGGTGAACACGTACACCGAACCGGCCTTGTTCGCCACGTCGTCGTCGTCGGGCGAGCCGACGACCGCAGTGTCGGCGCTGATGGCGACCGCCTGACCAAAATGGTAGTTGCCGCCCGCGAACGCGCCCGCCGTCACCTTGGCCTCCTGCACCCAGGTCGCGCCCTGGCGCACGTAGACGTAGGCCGAACCGGAGTCTGTCTCGCCATTGTCGTCGTCGCGGGACGCCCCGACGATCACGCGCTCGCCATCGATATCGACCGAAACGCCGTGGCGGTCGCCCGCCGCGGTGTCCGCACCCTCGAGCTCGGCGAGCTGGCACTGGGCACGGGCCTGCTGCGCGCTCTGGAGCGCCACGAACGCGAGCAGAGGGAGCGGGAGGGTACGGTGCATGGTCATCGTCGTGCCTCGGGAAAGGGCGCACCACAGCGGCGCGCTCACCCATGATAGTGGGCTTCGCCTGATGCGGTAGTCTGCATGGGCCCGCGCGCCCACCTATGGGCACCGAACGCGATGCGCCGGGGCTCTCGACCCGCACAGGCACCTCGCTGCTCGAGGGACTGCGCGACACCGGAGATGTCGGTCATTGGGAGGTACAGCTTGGCGTCCATGTACCGATCGAACGCTCGTCGGTCCAGCTCGACGAGGAGCTCGACGTCACTCTCCGGACCAGCTTCTCCTCCGCACGGATCTCTTCGTGGCAGCCGCGGACGGGAACGGGGGCGAGTTGCAGGTCACCGGTCCGCAGCGCGTGAAGGCGAACGGCTTCTACCTCATGTCGCGGCTCTACGCGCCGGTGTGGGCCCCCGATGGGCTCCAGCTCGCGTTCGCGCTCTCTCGCTGGAGCAGCTTTGCCCGCCCGGACACCTGGCGCATCACGATCGCCGGGAACAGCAAGGCCAAGAAGTTGACCAGCGATTGG